>DASWON010000573.1:0-28720 GCA_036398735.1 Rhodopila sp. | reverse complement strand
CCGTCGATCCGAGCAGATGCGAAGCTGTGGTTACGGAACCTAGGCAGCGGCAGGTCGTCGGCCCGGGCCGGCAGCGCCTGGCTCAGCGCCAGCGTCAGAACCGCCGCACCGGCCAGCGCGCGCGTCCGCGGCCGGCTCATGACGCGAGCCGCGATCACCAGGGTCAGCAGCGTCATGAGATAGGCCGCAAGCTGGATGCCCGAGGGACTGGCGGAATAGCCGACCAAGGCGTGCAGACTGCGGCCGGCAAACCCGTCATCCGACAGGATGAAGCTCGTGTCCCACAAGTGCTCACCCCAACCGGGCAGTATGTCAATGCCATGCAGGACGGCAGCGGCCTGACCCGCCATGCCCGCGGCGAGTAATGCGATCAGTCCATTGGTGACACTGAACAGCCGATACAACGGGATAATGACGAGGCCACGGTACAGCAGCCAGGACATCAGCGCGGCTAACGCCAGCCCGGCAACGCCGCCAGCGGTGAGGGAGATCGCAGTGGTGTCCGAGCCGGCAACGATCCCATAGAGGAATAGAACGACCTCCGCCCCCTCGCGCATGACCGCGACGGTGACGACGGCAGCCAACGCGAACAGCGACCTCTGCCCCAGCCGCACAGCCTGTCCCACCGCGCGCATCTGGGCTGCCATCTCCCGGGCGTGGCTCGACATCCACAGAATGTGCCAGCTCAGCATGACCACAGCGAAGCACAGAATGGCGGCGGTGAGGATTTCCTGGCCGGAGCCTTCGAGCGCGTCCGACAGGGCGGCGGCAAAGGCGGCGACCACCGAGGCCCCGGCCACACCCGCGGCGATCCCGCCGGAAATCCAGAGACCGCGACCAACAACCCCCTCGGTCGCCGCGAGGACGATGCCGACAATAAGGCCGGCCTCCATGGCTTCTCGGAAGACGATGATCAGACTGACGAACATGGGTGGGTCCGCTATCCGCTAATGCGAATAATTTGCAACTGGAGGCGGTCATATACGTCCCCCGCCGGGGGTGCAAGCGAGTGAGGTGGTTCTAAGTCCGGGCTATTCCGGATCCGTGCCAAAGCCGACTCCGGAGCCCTGAACTGCATCGAAAACGGCGGATTGCCGCTGTGGTCTCCGGTTCGAAAAGTTCGTTTGGGGGTTGATCCTTGGCACGACGAACTTTGGAACCGGGACACGGGTCATGCTGACAATCCGCGGACTTCTCCTCGGTATTCCGAAGAATTTCAGTCTGCATGCTGCGTCCGGTGTGCTCGCAGCATCGACCCGCGAGGCGGGGCGTCCAGCCTGGCGTGGCGCGCAGTCGCGCGTCAGCGCTGCCGGCCGTCTCACCACCCGACGCGGCGCGAGGATGCATGATCGCGTCGCCGTCGAACCGCGGTGTGGGTCAGTTCGACCGTCATGTCGCTATCGCCTCCCGTCGCTGGCGGGCGGGCGGGGATCGCTGGCGGGGCGCGGGGGAAGCTGGTGGGGCCCGGAATGGCTGACGCTCCTGACAGGCAGGCGTTCGGCCCAATCGGGCGTTAGAACTCCGCCGACCGTACCGAGCGCGCCAGCCTGTCCAGCACCGCGTTCGCCAGTCCGGGTTCCGGTCCGGTGAAAAATCCACGGGCGATGTCGAGGTACTCGTTGATGACCACCTTCGCCGGGGGCCCATCCGCCATCGACAGTTCAGCCGCCCCGGCGCGCAGCAACGCCCGCAGCACGGGATCGATACGAGCCAGCGGCCACTCCTCGGGGAGAGCGGTCACCAGCAGCGGATCGATCACATCCTGCCGCCGCACCGCCTCTCGAACCACGCGCGCGAACAGCGGCACCTCGGCGTCCGGGATGCGCCCGTCCTCGAAGCCGTCCTGGCCCTCCAGCACGCCCAGACGGTGGCGGACGAACTGGTCGATGACCGTTTCGGGGTTGTCGCCGGCCTGCTCCGCCTGGAACAGGGCCTGCACCGCGGCCACTCGCGATGCCGTACGGGTCCGGGTCTTCGGCGGACGGGCCATCAAACAGCGCCGAGTTGGCGGGCTGCATTGATCTGCAACAACGCCGCGGCAGCCGCTTCCGCCCCTTTGTTGTGGCCATCCTCGCCGGAGCGGGCCTCCGCCTGTGCAATCGTGTCGCACGTCAGCAAGCCGGTCCCGAGACAGATGCCGAATTGCAGGGCGACGCTCATGATGCCGTCCATCGTCGCCTTGCAGATGAAGTCGTAATGATCCGTCTCACCCTTCACGATGCAGCCGAGTGCGATGAACCCATCGAACCTGCGGTTGCCGCGCAGGGCAATCCGGATCACCTGGGGCAGTTCATAGGCGCCGGCGACGTCCAGCGTGTCCGCGGTCGCGCCGGCCTCGCCGAGGATCCGGTAAGCGCCCGCCGTCAGACCATCGACCACGTCACGATAGTACGGGGCGCGCACGATCAGCAGATGTGGCGGCGACCCGTCCACATGCGGCGCGCGGGGTAGTTCGGCATCTTCGGTGCTCATCCTTCGTAGTCCACGCCGACAACATTCGGGATCGGCCGCTGCTCGACGATGTTCAGCCCGTACCCCTCGAGGCCGATCACCGTGCGGCGCCGGTTGGTCAGCAGAATCATGTTCTTGATACCGAGATCCAGCAGGATCTGCGCACCGATGCCATAGTCGCGGAGTTCCCGCTGCGGTCGCGGCGTGCCGGCGGCGAGCAGACGAACGCGTTCCGCCAGGGCGGTCGGCCGATGCTCGCGGATCATCACCACGACACCACGCCCGGCCTTGCCAATCATGTGCATCGCGTTGTGCACGGCGATCCAGTGGGGCGAGCCGGTCATGTCATCCAGCAGATCAACCGCATGCATCCGGACCAGGACCGGTTCAGGACCCGTAACGTCGCCCTTGATCAGCACCAGATGCTCCTGGTACTCAACAGTATTGGCATACACAACAGCGCGCCAGTCGCCGCCCGCCATGTGGGCGTAGGCCCCTTCCTCGACTTTGCGCACCAGCCGTTCGGTCAGCCGCCGATGCGCGATCAGATCGGCGATCGTGCCGAGCTTGAGATTATGGTGCTGGGCGAACATGACGAGGTCCGGCAGGCGCGCCATCGTGCCGTCGTCATTCATGATCTCACAGATCACGGCCGCAGGGGTCAGCCCGGCCTTGCGGGCGATATCGACGGAGGCCTCGGTATGGCCGGCGCGCACCAGAGTGCCGCCCTCCCGCGCCAGCAACGGAAACACATGACCGGGCGTGGTGATGTCGTCGCGCGTGCTGTCGGAATTGATCGCCACCGCAATAGTCTTGGCTCGATCCGCTGCCGAGATGCCGGTCGTCACGCCTTCGCGGGCTTCGATCGACACCGTGAACGCCGTCTGATGCCGCGTGCCGTTCTGCTGGCTCATCAGCGGCAGGCCAAGCTTCTCGACACGCTGCTGCGTCAGGGCAAGGCAGATCAACCCACGGGCATGCCGCGCCATGAAGTTGATCGCATCCGGTGTCGCGAACTGCGCGGGAACCACGAGGTCGCCTTCGTTCTCACGATCCTCGTCGTCCACCAGAATGAACATCCGGCCGTTGCGTGCTTCTTCGATGAGTTCCTCAGCCGACGACAGATATTTCGACAGTTCGGCAGTCGCGAATGTTTCGTTCAGATTTTCCATCAGGCGGTCTCCGCCAGGCGAGCGACGTAGCGAGCGAGGGTATCGATCTCAATATTCACCGGGTCGTTCGGCTTCAAGGTCCCGAACCCGGTCACCGAGGCGGTATGGGGAATGATGTTCACACCGAAGGTATCGCCCCGCACCTCATTGACAGTCAACGACACCCCGTCCACGGCAACGCTGCCCTTGACTGCGATGAAGCGGGAAATGTCGGCGGGAACGCGAAAGGTCCACCGTGTCGAGGCATTTTCCGGCGTCGCGGCGACCGCGCTGCCGACACCGTCGACATGGCCCGACACGAGATGGCCGCCCAGTTCGTCGCCGAGACGAAGGGACCGCTCCAGATTGACCGGTGAACCAACGGTCCAGGATCCCAGCTTGGTATGGCCAAGCGTCTCGGCGGAGGCGTCGACCGCAAACCAGTCCGCGCCGAACGCGACCGCGGTCAGACAACAGCCGGAACAGGCGATCGAGGCACCCATCGCCACAGGCGGCTCAGCCAGGAAAGTCTCAGGCGTCGCGATGACGAGGCGCATGTCCCGCCCCTCCCCGATCGGCTCGATCGATCGGACACGGCCAAGCGCCGTTATGATGCCGGTGAACATGGAGGCTGCCCCGTGGCTCCTGTGTCGTGGGTCATTGTATGGTCGGTCGTTGTGGCGGCGGTCGTTGTGTCGTCGGGTGTTGTAACGGCGGTCGCTGTCTTGTGAACTCGGACAGCATGTCGTCGCCAATCGCGGATATGCAATCCCGGCGGAAGCGGGGCATCTGGTCAAGGGCTTCGATGCCGAATGCCTGAACCGCCGGCCAGCCATCGCCGCCCATGACGGACGGCGCATGGAACCAGGCGATGCGGTCCACAAGGTCGGCGCGCAGCAATGCAGCGGCAAGCTGTCCGCCGCCCTCGACCAGGATCCGCGTGAGCCCCGCTGCGCTGAGCGCAGCCATCGCCGCCGTCAGATTGACCCCGGCCGACGATCCGGGGATCTTTATCAGCGTCGCACCGATCTGGCCGTACGCCTCCTCTCGCGCGAGGTTGGTGCCTTCGCGAAGCAGGAACCAGGTCGGAATGTCCGCGGCGGTCGCCAGGAGACGAGAGGTCAGCGGCGTGCGCAGGTGGCTGTCGGCAATGACGCGAACGATGGGTGTCGAGCGAAAGCCGGGGATGCGGCAGGTGAGTTCGGGATTGTCCGCCAGGACTGTGCCGACCCCGACCATGACCGCGTCGTGCCGGCCGCGCATGGCGTGAGCAAGCCGGCGAGCGGGGGTTCCGGTGATCCACTGGCTTGCGCCGCTGTGGGTGGCGATGCGACCGTCAAGGGTGGAGGCCAGCTTCAAGGTCACCATCGGGCGGCCGCCGGTGATGCGCAGGGTGAAGCCCAGCAGGGTCTCCAGCGCTTCAGCCTCCAGCAGTCCGGTTTCGACGGCGATGCCAGCAGCCCGCAGTTTCGCCAGGCCCTCGCCGTTCACCCGCGGGTCAGGGTCGGTCGCGGCAACCACCACTCGCGCGACGCCGGCTGCGATGAGCGCGTCGGTGCAAGGTGGAGAGCGGCCCCAATGGCAGCAAGGCTCCAGCGTGACGTAGGCGGTGGCGCCTCTTGCCTGCTCCCGCGCCATATCGAGGGCAATGGGTTCGGCGTGCGGCCGGCCGCCGGGCGCTGTCGTGCCGCGGCCGACGACGCGGCCATCCCGAACGATGACGCAGCCCACCGAAGGGTTCGGCCAGGTCGTGCCAAGACCGCGGCGCGCCAGCGCCAGAGCCGACTGCATATGGGGAATGTCCTGCGGGGTCATTGCCGCCAGGCGTCACAAGACACGCCGCGATCGGCGGCGCGTAAGACGTGCTGATGGACAGCGGCGCCGCGGCAGGCGCATTCATGACCCAGGCCGCCTCGCCCTGCCAACTTCGCGACGAGGCACCCGAAATCCTTAATCGAGGGCCATCGCCCTGGAGGTTGAGGCACCCTGCTACTCCTCTGCTACCGTGCCCAGACCCCCGACAAAATCCTCGAAATCCTTCGCCTCCCGGAAATTGCGATAGACGCTCGCGAACCGGACATACGCCACCTTGTCCAGTTCTTTGAGCGTATCCATCACCAGTTCCCCGATCTGCTTGCTGGGAATATCGCTGTCGCCCGAGGCCTCCAGTTGCCGCACCACGGAGTTGACGATGCGTTCGATCCGCTCTTCCTGGATCGGCCGCTTACGCAGCGAGATGCGAATGGAGCGCGCCAGCTTGTCGCGATCAAACGGCACCCGTCGCCCGTCCGCCTTAACCACGGTCAGTTCCCGCAACTGCACCCGCTCGATCGTGGTGAATCGCTGGCCACAGTTGCCGCAGAAGCGCCGCCGGCGGATCGCACCGTTATCCTCGGTGGGACGGCTGTCCTTCACCTGGGTGTCGTCAAAACCACAGAACGGGCAGCGCATCGCCGGACTACCGTGAAGGATACAGCGGAAAGCGCGCGCACATCGCCTTCACCCGCGCGCCGACCGCCTGCTCGGCGGCGGTGTTGGTGCCGTCGTTGGACCGACCAAGTCCTTCAAGAACGTCATTGATCATCAGACCGATTTCACGGAACTCCTCCGTCCCGAAGCCGCGCGTGGTCCCGGCCGGCGAACCGAGCCGCACGCCGGAGGTGATCGCCGGCTTTTCCGGGTCGAACGGGATGGCGTTCTTGTTGGCGGTCATGTGGGCGCGTTCGAGGCTCGCCTCGGCGGCCTTGCCGGTGACGCGCTTGGGCCGCAGATCGACCAGCATCAGATGGCTGTCGGTGCCGCCGCTGACAATATCCAGACCCTGCTGCTTCAGCGTCTCGGCCAGGACTCGAGCATTGTCCTGGACGGCCCTCTGGTATGCGCGGAACTCCGGCTTCAGTGCCTCACCGAACGCGGCGGCCTTGCCGGCGATGACATGCATGAGTGGGCCGCCCTGCAGACCGGGGAACACGGCGGAATTGATTTTCTTGCCGATCTCCAGGTCGTTGCTCAGCACCATGCCGCCGCGCGGACCCCGCAGGGTCTTGTGCGTCGTGGTGGTGACGACATGGGCATGCGGCAGCGGGCTGGGGAACAGGTCCGCCGCGACCAGGCCGGCAAAATGGGCCATGTCCACCATGAACCAGGCCCCTACCTCGTCCGCGACTTTGCGGATCCGCGGAAAGTCGATGAAGCGCGGGTAGGCGGAGCCGCCGGCGATGATCAGTTTCGGCTTCTCACTGCGGGCGAGCCGTTCCAGTTCCTCGTAGTCCAGAACGCCGTCTTCCCGGCGCACGCCATACTGGACCGCGCGAAACCATTTTCCCGAGAGATTGGGGGCCGCGCCGTGAGTGAGATGGCCGCCGGCCGCAAGGCTCATGCCCAGCACCGTATCGCCGGGCTGCAGCAGCGCCAGGAACACCGCCTGGTTGGCCTGCGCACCGGAGTGCGGCTGCACGTTGGCGAAGGCGCAGCCGAACAGCTGTTTGGCGCGGTCGATCGCCAGGGTTTCGGCAATATCGACGTAGACACATCCGCCGTAATAGCGCCGGCCGGGATAGCCCTCGGCGTACTTGTTCGTCAGCACCGACCCTTGCGCTTCCAGTACGGCGGCGGAGACAATGTTCTCCGAGGCAATCAGCTCGATCCCGTCCTGCTGGCGGGCGAACTCGGCGCTGATCGCCGCCGCCAGTTCCGGATCGGTTTCGGCCAGCGGAGCGGAGAAGAAGCGCTGCGTGCTGGCTGCGGTGCTATGCGTGTTCATCGATGGTCCCCAACGGCGTTACAGGGTTCCGTTTGTGACCGTCCTGTAGCATGGGGTGCGGAAGCGACAAACCCGATCTGTTTGAAAACGCCATGTTGTGTCCGACTCCAAGGTTGGTTGAAAACGCGTCGATGCCTCAACCGGTGACAATCTCCCTGCCCGATCTCGCCGCGACCGAGGCGCTGGCCGAACGGCTGGCGTCCGTCGCGCGTGCCGGGGACTGCATCCTGCTGGAGGGTCCCCTTGGGGCCGGAAAAACCGCTCTGGCGCGGGCCTTTCTGCGCGCCGCCGCGGGCGATCCGGCGATGGAAGTGCCCAGCCCGTCCTTTACTCTGGTGCAGATTTACGACACGAAGATTGGTCTGGCGTTTCACTATGATCTATGGCGGATCGATAACTCCGGTCAGCTGGACGAGCTGGATTGGGAGGACGCACTGGACGGGGTCGTGCTGGTGGAATGGCCGGACCGACTGGGCAGGCTGCGGCCGGCGGATGCATTGACGATCACGCTGCGGCTCGCGGATGGGGAGATGCGCGAGGCCACCCTGACGGGTTGGAACGACCGCCTGGAGCACATGATATGAGTTCCCCGCCGTTCACGGCTACCGCCGCCCGGGCACGTCGCCGCACAGGACAGGACCGGGCAGGACCGGCGCATGATCATCCTTCCAGGCGGCCTCTCGCGATTCCCGGCCCGTTGGTTGATGCGATCGGCTGCGATGTCTCCGCTGCGGGCGACCGCAACGGCAACAACATGACGCGGACCCGGCCCGCGAGCGAGCAATAGGTGGAACGCGACGATCTGATCGCGATCTTCCTTGCTCGCCACGGCTACGCGCCCAGCGACGCCGAACCGCTCGCGCAGGATGCCAGCTTCCGGCGCTATCTGCGGATCCGCGGCAAGCGGCCCGCGGTCCTCATGGACGCGCCGCCGCCCGAGGATGTTCGTCCGTTCCTGCACATCTCGGCGCATCTGACCGAAATCGGCCTCGCGGTGCCGGAGATCCTTGCGGCCGATGCGGCGCATGGCCTGGTCCTGGAGGAGGACCTCGGCGACGACCTGCTCTCGATGCTACTGGACCGGGGGGAACCGGCGGCGCCGCTGCTGGATGCAGCGATCGATGCACTGGTCGTCATGCAGCGCGCGATGCCGCCCGAGGGTCTGCCGGCCTGGGACGCCCCGGCCATGGCGACGACCGCCCTTGGCACGCTGTTCGACTGGTGGTGGCCGGCCCGCTTCGGCACGTCGGCCCCGCAGGCCGCCCGCGATGATGTGGCGCAAGCCCTCGCGGCGATGCTGGAGTCTGTCGCGGCCGGGCCTCGCTGCTTCGTCCACCGCGACTACTTCGCCGGCAATCTCTTTCGTCTGCCGAACCACCGCGTCGGGATCATCGACTTCCAGGGCGCGGCGATTGGCCATCCGGCCTATGACCTGGTCTCGCTGCTGCAGGACGCCAGGCGGGACATACCGGCATCTGCCCGGCACCGCGCCCTGGACCGGTATCTCGCCGCTCGGCCTGAACTGCACGCTCAGGAATTTCGCGCTGCTTTCACCGCGTGCGCGGCGCAACGGCATCTCCGTGTCGGGTGCCAGTGGGTAAGGCTTGCTCTGCGCGACGCCCGGCCGCAATACCTGGCCTACGGGCCACGAACGTGGCGCTTGCTGGAGAATGCCTTGTCGGAACCGGCCGCCAAACCACTCGCGCTTGCGCTGGACCGCTGGATCCCGTCCGCCGCGCGGGGCAATCCGCCCGCACTCACCGCACCCTCCGCCCAAGCAGAAACCAGGACCTGAACCATGACCGCCCAGCCACATTCCGCCATGGTTCTGGCCGCTGGTCTCGGGACCCGAATGCGCCCGTTGACCGCATCCACGGCCAAGCCGCTGCTGACACTCGGCGGCCGCACCCTGCTCGACCACGCCATCGACCACCTCGAGGACGCCGGGGTCACAACCGTCGTGGTCAATGCCCATTGGCAGGCGGACGCCGTCGCAGCGCATCTGGCGCATCGTCCGCCGTCGCCGCGGACCGTGCTGCTCCGTGAAGAGCACCTGCTCGAAACCGGCGGTGGGGTGCGGGCGGCGCTCACCCTCCTGGGCGCCGATCCGTTCTTCGTCGTCAACGGCGACGCGTTCTGGCTGAACGGCCCGATCTCCGCCCTGAGTCGGCTCGCGATGGCTTTCGATGACACGGTGGACGGCGTGTTGCTTGTGCAACGGACGGCGCATGTTCACGCCGATGTAGGTCTCGGGGATTTTTCAATCGACAAATGGGGACAGCCGCGTCGCCGCGGGGAGCGGGAGGTCGTGCCCTACATTTACGCCGGCGTGCAACTGATCCACCCCCGCCTGCTGAACCAGATGCCCGAGGGCGCCTTCAGCATGAACCGCGCCTGGGACATCGCGCTCGAGGCCGGGCGGCTGCGGGCCGTTGTGCACGATGGCATCTGGTTTCACCTGTCGACGCCGCCCGACCTGGCCGAAGCGGAGCAGATCCTGGAAGCACGCGTCACCGGCGACGCACGCTGGCCATGGCGCTGAACCTCTCCCGCGTTACCGGTCACGGCGGACTGACCCGCTCCGCGCATCGCGGTCTCCGGCGGCAACGGTTCGTGGCGTCGCGCCCCGGGCAGCAGTCCCCGGCAGCGCTCCGCTGGCAGCGCCCCCAGGTGCCTAGCCCGCCGATGGGCGGCCACTCATGGCATTGAATCTCTTCACCGTCCCGCCGGATGTTCCCTTTCTTGACGCCGTCGCACGTGGCTGGCTGGCGCGCGGTGAGGACCCGCTGACGGTCAGCCGCGGTCTGATTCTGCTTCCCACGCGCCGGTCCGCCCGAGCGCTGGCGGAGGCTTTTCTGCGCGTCCGCGACGGGCAACCGACATTGTTGCCCCGCATTACCGCGCTGGGTGCTCTGGACGAGACCCCGCTGGCACTGAACGGCGCGTTGGACCTGCCGCCGGCCGTGGACCCGATGCAGCGCCTCGCGGCCCTCTCCACGCTGATCCTGGCGATGCGCGGAGACGGAGGCGCGCCGCGGACCGCCGATCGCGCATGGCTGCTGGCACGCGATCTCGCCTCACTGATGGACGAGGCCGAACGAGCGGAGATCGATCTCGCGACGCGCCTGCCCGACGCCGCCGACCCGGAATATGCGGCGCACTGGGCGCAGACGCTGAAGTTCCTGCACATCGTCACCGGGATCTGGCCGGCTTGGCTGGCCGATAACGGCGTGATCAATCCCGCCGCTCGACAGGTGGCGCTGCTGCAGGCACAGGCACAGGCGTGGACGGAGGCTCCGCCCGACTATCCGGTGCTGATCGCCGGGACCACCGCCGGAATCCCCGCTGTTGCCCGCCTGCTGCGGGTGGTCGCCCGTATGCCGCTCGGGCAGGTGGTGCTGCCACAGCTGGATCTGGGCATGGCCGAGGCAGCCTGGAGCAGCCTGGAAGCGTCCCATCCGCAGGCCGGCCTGGCTCGGTTGCTGGCCGACCTGGACGCCACACGCGGCGATGTGCAGCCGTGGCCCAGCGAGGCTCCAGCCGCGATTCCCGACAGCCGATTCGCCGTGCTGTCCCGGACGCTGCTGCCTGCATCCGAACTGCACGACTGGATGGACCGCGGTCCGGTCTCAGTGGACGGATTGTCCCGACTGCGTGCCGCGGATCAGCAGCAGGAGGCGCAGGCGATCGGCCTTGTCCTGCGGCAGGCGCTGGAAATTCCCGGAGCGCGCGCGGCGCTGGTAACCCCGGACCGCGACCTGGCGGCGCGGGTTGCCGCCGCCCTGCTGCGATTTGGCGTCATCGCCGATGACAGCGCCGGCGAACCTCTCGCGGATTCCCCACCAGCCGTATTCCTTCGCCTGCTGGTGCAGGCGGTTGCTGACGAACTGGCTCCGGTCCCGCTGTTGGCCCTGCTGAAACATCCGCTTTGCAGCGCCGGCGTCAGTCCAATATCCTGCCGTCAAGCAGCACGGAGGCTGGAGACGCTGTGCTTGCGCGGTCCCCGTCCGGCACACGGGATCAGCGGTCTGCGCAAGAAGGTGGACAAGGAAGCGGGGAAGGATTCTCCGGCCGCCGCGTTCCTGGCCCGGCTGGAAACCTGCCTGGCGCCGGTGCTGCGGATCGATGCGTCGATGGAGATCGCGCCGGCAGAAGCCCTGGCGGCCGTCGTCGAGGCCGCCGAACGCCTCGCCGGCACCGATGACACGGCCGGCCCCGCGAGACTTTGGGGTGCGGAAGAAGGTGAGGCCCTGGCGAACCGTCTGTCGGCGGTGCGCGACGCCATCGGGTTGATGCCCGATCTGCGGCGCGGTGTGCTCCCTGGGCTGCTGGATGCGGTGCTGGAGGGTGAAGTAGTCCGCAGCCGGCGCGCGGTGCGCGGACGCGGCGGCTTCGAGCACCCCCGTATCTTCATCTGGGGCCTGCTTGAGGCACGACTGCAGTCGGTCGACGTTGCGGTTCTCGGAGGGCTGGCGGAGACGGTCTGGCCGCCGATCGCCGAACCCGGACCCTGGCTGTCGCGCCCCATGCGCACGCGGGTCGGTCTGCCAGCGCCGGAGGAGACGGTCGGGCAGGCGGCTCATGACTTCATCGCCGCGTGCTGTATGGCGCCGGCCGTTGTGTTGTCGTGCCCGGTGCGGCGCGACAACGCGCCCGCTGTGCCGGCGCGCTGGCTGACGCGGCTGGACATGTTCCTGGCCGGCCGTCCGGCCGGCGTTTCGGAGCGGTCGCGGATGCTGGCCTCCGCGGGCACATCGCTCGCCGCGGGCGCCGGCGGAATGGGCGGTGGCACGACCGTGGGGAGCCGGACCAACCCTCTCTCGCGTGCTCGCTCGTCCGGCCATGACACACTGGGGAGCCAGAGCTGGACCAGCGGTGACACGACCGAGCAGCCGGCCGCAGCCCTCCCGGAACACCCCGCGGCCATCTGGGCACGCGCAATGGACCTGCCGGACGGGCCGCCCAGCCCGGTGCGGCCCCCGCGACCCTGCCCGCCAGTCGCCAGGCGGCCTCGCCGGCTCGGCGTGACCGCGATCGAGACCTGGCTGCGCGACCCTTACGCCATCCATGCCCGGCACATCCTGAACCTCGCCGCGCTGAAGCCGCTCGATGAGGCGACGGACGCGTCCGACTACGGCTCCCTGGTGCACGACGGGATGCACCGGTTCCTCCGCCGCCATGCCGCCGCGTGGCCGGCGGATGCGGCGAAGGAACTGCGGCGCGCGATGGCCCAGGCGCTGGGCGACGCCGATTTGCGCGCGGCGCTGCGGGCATGGTGGGCACCGCGGCTGGATCGGATCGCCGACTGGGTGGCGCAGACCGAAGCGGTGCGACGGGCGACCCGCGCTCCCTTGACGATCGCAACCGAGGCCGATGGCGCGATCGCATTCTCCCGTCCGGGAGGGCCGTTCCGCCTCATCGGGCGGGCTGACCGGATCGAACGGTATGAGGACGGGACACTGTCGATCCTCGACTACAAGACTGGCTCTCCACCGACCCAGAAGGAGGTTGATGACGGCCTCGCGCCACAGCTGCTGCTGGAAGCCGCGATGGCGGCGGAAGGCGGGTTCGGTGCGCACCTCGCCGGCGTAACCGGCGAATTGCTGTACTGGCACCTCTCGGGCGGCCCGGATCCCGGCCGGGCCGTGCCCCTGTTCAGGAAGAACCCGTCGGACATCCCGGACGCGGTGCGCGACGCCAAGGCCCGGCTCTGTGATCTGATCGACGCGTTCGACAGCCCGGACCGGGCCTATCTGTCGCGGCCGCACCCCGGGCTGGCCCCCCGGTTCTCCGACTACGGGCAGCTTGCGCGTGTCGCGGAGTGGTCAGCCGCCGGAGACGGCGATGAGTGAACCCTGCCCCGCACTGACATGTCTGCCGTGCCATGCGATCGCGGCGGGCCAGACCATGAGGCAACGCCAGCCGCATCGCCATGCCGGCGGCGCTGCCGGACGCCCGGATCATGACTGAAACCGCGCGCGAACGCGCCAACCGCGAGCAGCTGGCGGCGTCCGACCCGGCGGTCTCGGCGTTCGTCGCGGCTTCCGCGGGATCGGGCAAGACCAAGCTGCTGACCGACCGGCTGCTGCGGCTGATGCTGACCGGAGCGGCGCCCGAACGGATCCAGTGCCTGACGTTCACCAAGGCCGCGGCCGCCGAAATGTCGCTGCGGCTGCAACGGACGCTGGGACGCTGGGTGACGATGCAGCCGGCGGAGTTGGCCGATGCGCTGACGCGCCTGCAAGTCGAGCCAACCGATGACGCCTGCCACGCCGCGCGGGCATTGTTCGCGAAGGTACTGGACCTGCCGGGTGGCATGCGTATCGGCACGATCCATGCGTTCAGCCAGTCCCTGCTGCGCCGTTTCCCGCTCGAGGCGGCGATCTCGCCGCATTTTCAGCTGGTTGACGACCGTGACGCCGACGACGCGATGACCGAGGCGCGGGAAGACATGCTCGCCGGCGCCGGCACCCCGGCAAAGCAGCAGGCGCTGCGGACGTTAGCCGGGCTGTGCTCCGCCGAGGCGTTCGGTGGACACGTCAAGACGCTGCAGTCCGATCGCCCACGCTTGCGAGCCGCGCTGCAACTCGGCGACGAACTGGAGCGGGCGCAACGCCGCGTCCTGGGCGTCACCGCACCCGACGAAGCGACACTGATCACCGAGGCGGTTCGGTGGCCGGGCGAATCGGCTCTGCGCGACGCCGCCCGAATCGTGCTGGCCAGCGGGTCCAGGAGTGTCGCTGACCGAGCCGCGGGGATCCTGGACTGGCTGAGCCAGGATCCAGGTCGTCGCGCGGAGAATTGGACTGACTGGTGTAGCCTGTTCCTGAAGGAATCAGGCGAACCACGTGGTGACATCGCCATGGTGAACAAGGCGCTGTCGAACACCCGGCCCGACCTGCTGGACCGCTATCAGGAGGAGACAGCCCGTATCCTCCGGATCGAGGACAGCCGGCGCGCGATCCGCCTGGCCGCGGTCTCTGGCGCGCTGGCGCTGCTGGCCGGGCCGGTCGCGGATGGCTATGCGCAACGCAAGGAAGCCGCCGGGCTGCTCGACTATGATGACCTCATCGACCGGACCCGCACGCTGCTGTACGATCCAGGCGCGGCCTGGGTGCTGTACAAGCTGGACGGCGGTCTGGATCACCTGCTGCTGGATGAGGTGCAGGACACCGCCCCGCAGCAGTGGCGCATCGCCCATGCGCTGACCGAGGAGTTCTTTGCCGGAGCCGGCGCTCATGAGCGGACCCGTACCATTTTCGCCGTCGGTGATCGCAAGCAGTCGATCTACTCGTTCCAGGGTGCCGACACGGCGGAATTCGATCGCTCGCACGACGAGCTGGCGCACCGCGTCCGTACCTCGGGGGAGACATTCAAGGACGTCGGGCTGGATGTGTCGTTTCGTTCCACCGCCCCGGTGCTGGCCCTGGTGGATGCGGTGTTCACCGATCCGCTGGCGCGGCCTGGCGTCGTTGCGCCCAGCGATACGCTGACGCACTATGCCGACCGCTTTGGCCACGCCGGGCTGGTGGAACTCTGGCCACTGGCGCCGCTGCCGGACCCGGCGCCGCACCGGCCGTGGACCGTGCCGGAGCAGAACCAGTCGCAGACCTCGGCGCGGCAGTTGCTGGCGGACGCGCTCGCTGACTGGATCAGGGACCAGACCAGCGGTACGGTGCTGCTGGAGAGCAAATCGCGCCCCGTGACGGCCGGCGACGTGCTCATCCTGGTACGGCGGCGTGATGAGTTCGCCCGCGCGCTGGTCCGGGCATTGAAGGTCAGGGGGGTGCCGGTGGCCGGCCTCGACCGGATGGTTCTCACCGATCAACCGGCGGTGCAGGACCTGATGGCGCTGGCGGACGCGCTGCTGCTGCCCTCCGACGATCTGACCTTCGGCTGCCTGCTGACCAGCCCGCTGGGGGGTCTTTCGGACGACGAGTTGTCCGAGATCGCCATCGACCGGCCCGGTTCGCTGTGGGATGCGTTGCGCGACCGGGCGGATGAACGGCCATCCTGGCGGCGCGCCGCGGATTTCTTCGCCATCCTGCTTGGCCGGGTCGACTATGTCTCGCCCTACGCCTTGTTCGCCGAGGCACTGGGACCGCTCGGCGGCCGGGCCCGCCTGTTCGCGCGCCTCGGACCGGAAGCGGCGGAACCCGTGGACGAGTTGCTCAACGCCGCCTTGACCTATGCGGGCCGCCATCCGTCGTCGCTGCAAGGGTTCCTGCACTGGCTGCGCCGCTCCGGCGCCGAGGTGAAGCGGGAGCCGGAAGCCGCCGGCAACCTGGTTCGGATCATGACGGTGCACGGCGCCAAGGGTCTGCAGGCGCCGCTGGTCGTCGTGCCGGACACAAGCGCATTGCCGATGGACGATGGTTCGATCGTCTGGGCGGAGGATGCGGTGACCGCGCGGGCCGTGCCGCTCTGGGCGCCGCGCAAGGAGTTTCGTTGTGCCGCGCTGGACCGGCTGCGTACGGCCGGGCGCCAGCGGCAGATGGAGGAGCATAACCGGCTGCTCTACGTCGCGCTGACCCGAGCCGAGGACCGGCTGCTGGTCTGCGGCTGGCAGGCCCGGTCGGTGAAGGACGAATGCTGGCACAGCCTCGTGCGGCGCGGCTTCGAGGCCGCCGGGGCAGAGCGGGAGGCATTCGGCCGCTGGGACGGTGAGGTGCTGCGACTGCGCTCGGCCCAGTCGGTTCCGGTCGAACGTCCCGCCGCGAAGCTGCAGGCGGAGCAGGCCGCCGAGCTGCCGGGCTGGATCGGATCCGCCCCGGCATGGAGACCCACGCCCCCGCCACCGGAGCCTCCCCGCCCCACGCCGCTGGCTCCGAGCCGCCCGGAGGGTGTCGAACTGGGACCGGTACCGGCGGCCGACTCGCCGTTGGCCGAACGGAATACCGGCGAAAGCCGGTTCCGTCGCGGCCAGCTGATCCATTCGCTGCTGCAGCACCTGCCCGCCCTGCCGGCCGACACACGGCGCGATGCGGCGGTGGCATTCCTCGACCGGCCCGGTCACCGGTTGCCGCCGCATGAGGCCGAACAGATCGCCGACGAGGTGCTGGCGGTGATGGCCCATCCCGAGCTGGTGCCGCTGTTCGGGCCCGACAGCCGGTCGGAGGTGCCGCTGACCGGCGTGGTGGGGTCTTCCGTTGTGGGCGGGTTGGTTGACCGGCTGGTCGTGCTGCCCGACCTCATCCTTGTGGCGGACTTCAAGACGAACCGGCGGCCTCCGGTTCGGGTCGAGGACACGCCGGTGATGTATCTGCGGCAGATGGCGTCCTACCGAACGGTGTTGCGAGCGATCTTCCCGGACCGCCCGGTGCGGTGCGCTTTGATCTGGACGCGGGATGCGCGTGCGGCGATCCTGCCGGAGGCGATGCTCGATTCGCACGAACCCGGCCATGCAAGTGACGCAGCTTGACCGGACTGGCCGCCGGTCCCACCTTTCTGCCAACTGAAATCCTGGGAGCTCACAAATGAGCGCGAATACGGTTCCTGTGACGGACAAGAGCTTCGCCACCGATGTGGTGGAAGCCAGCAAGAGCGGCCCCGTGCTGGTCGATTTCTGGGCGGAGTGGTGTGGCCCATGCAAGATGATCGGGCCGGCGCTGGAGGAACTCGCGGGTGAGTTCGCCGGCAAGCTGACGGTCGCGAAGGTCGACATCGACAACAACCCGATGTCGCCGAACCAGTTTGCGGTGCGGGGCATCCCGACGCTGATCCTGTTCAAGGACGGCAAGCCCGCTGCGACGCAGGTCGGCGCGTTGCCGAAGAGCCGACTGAAGGACTGGATCGCCGGGAATCTGTAACCGGCGGCAGCCTGTAACCGCCGATGGTTGATTTCGGCGACGGCGGCAAGCCAGCGACGGATAATCCCGGCAGCGGCCACTCTAACCAGCGACGGGCCGATCGCAGTGGAGGGCGTGCTTCCAGGAAATCGGGGGCACGTGCTTCGCGCACCGGCTCTGCGGGGTTATCTTCACTTCGGAAAAGCCGGCGCTCGCGCTCGCCACGGCGGCCAGCGCTTGTTTGCGGAAACCATTTCGCGTGCTCCTTGGGGACTTGCGGGCGCGATCGTCACTTGCGGGCGCGATCGTCAAGGGTCGGGCACGCGTCGATGCGACGATGTCAAGCAGCGGTGCGACGGGCAGAAGGTCTTGACGACGGCAGAAGACGAATACTTACCTGCGGCCCGCGAGCGCGGCTGAGCCCGCGGCGCTTTGTCCCGGCCAGTGTCCGGCCGGGTCATCCTGAAAAGTCTCGACCTCCCGCAGCAGCCAGCGCTTGAAGCCCAGTAGATCCGGCCGGTGATCCGCGCCTTCCGAACAGACGAGCCAATAAGCAGTTTCCGCGACGATCGTCGGCAGGCCGATGTCGAGCAGCGCTCCCGACGCGAGATCGCGGTCGACAAGCGGCCGTCTGCCGAGTGTCACCCCAAGCCCCATGGCGGCGGCCTCCGAAGCGAGCTGGATCGCGTCGAAGCGCAGGCCCCTCGCCGGCTCGACACCGCTGGTTCCTGTCTTCTCCAGCCACACCGCCCAATCTTCGCTCGCAGGCGTGACATGAATGAGCGTCGCGCGGCGAAGATCGGGATTTCCGTCGTGATCGCGCAGCGTCTCGCGATAGGACGGGCTGCACACCGGAACCAGTCGCTCGCCGAACAATCGGGTCCACGCCGGGCCGGCGACGGTTGCCCGGCTCATCCGGATGGCGAAGTCAAATCCGTCGACCGGAAAGCCCACCTGGCGGCGCGATGTATCGACGGTGACACTGACATTCGGCCATCGATCGCTATAGCTGTGGAGCCGGGGCAGCAGCCAGCGGGAGGCGATGGTTGGCGCGCAGCTTAGCGCGATAGTTCGGTGGGACCGGTTGCTTGGCAGGCGTTCGGTTCCAGCCGCGATGAGGGACAACGCCTCGGCGATGTAGCACAGATAGTCGGCGCCCTCCGGCGAAAGCGAGAGTTTGCGAGGCTCACGGATAAACAGGTCGATCCCGAGGGCTTTTTCGAGCGCAACGATACCATGGCTGACCGCGCTGGGGGTGATGTTCAGTTCGCTAGCGGCGAGCTTGAAGCTCTGGTGCCGGCCTGCGGCTTCGAAGAAACGGAGGGCGGACAAGGGTGGAAGACGAAGCGCCATCACATGCTCCGGAACCACCGCCGGCGCGGCGGGCGCCCGGTGCGACGGCGCGAAGGCGGTGGGGACCCTGTATAGCGACCGCCAATTTCACGGCAAGGCAGTCCTGCGACTTGAGACGAGCATCGGCCCCATCGGGACCACGACGCTATCCGCCGGCGCGTGGCCAGTGACCGCTCAGCCGCCGGCCCAGCGCGCGATGTTGATGCACTCCGCTGTCAGCAGGCTGATCACCGGGTTATCCCTGCTCACCGTCTCGACGCTCCCGTCCGGCCTGAACGCCACCACGATTGCGTCGGCCCGTTCACGACCGAAAGCCAGCCTGCCTCCAGGCGTTCGGTCCCGATGCGTCCGCCCAGGCGTGGCCCTCTGGAAGAAAGTTGCGATCGTTCATATACTACCCATGTCGCTAAAGATCAGAAGCTTGCACGTGGCGATTTTTGCCGGGGTCTGCATGCGAGGTCGCTGTCCGCCTTTCGGATGTCGTCGTGTTCGGGTGCCGGGCCATGACGCTGGTGGGACCATGGCAATCCACTGCCCCCGCCCGCTGGTTTCGTTCCCGCTGGGTCACACGCTCAGGCAAGTGCCCACTGAGGCAAGTGCCCACTCAGGCACAGCCCGCTCAGGCGAACACCCGGTGAGGCACAGCCCACCAGGCACCCGCTGGGTCAGGCACGCGCCGGGTCAAGAACGCGCCGCATCAAGAACGCGCTGGCCAAGATCACGTGGCATACTCTGCGACGACGGGCTGCCGGATGGCGGCCACGCAGCGGACGCAGTCAACTGGCGGCACGTACTCTCCTGACGTGGCGCCACAGCGGAAGAAGAAGCATTTTGCCATCTCCTGGCTCGTCTCTATCCTTGCATGCACGACCCGGCGGCGGCGCACGCCGGCGGCGGGAGGCCGACCGACGCCCGGTCTCGACGCCGGATCCCCTGGCGCTGTTTCATCCGGCGGTCGCAACCTGGTTCTCGGCGCATTTCGCTACGTCGACTCCGGCTCAGGCCGAGGCGTGGCCGGCGATCAAGGCCGGCCGCCACACGCTGATTTCAGCACCGACCGGCTCCGGCAAGACGCTCGCCGCATTTCTGGCGGCGATCGACGATCTGATCCGCCAGGGTCTCGAAGGGCAACTGACCGACGCGACCCAGATCGTCTACGTCTCGCCGCTCAAAGCGCTGTCCAACGACATCCGGCGCAACCTGGAAGCGCCGCTGGCCGGCATCCGGGAGGAACTGCGGCGCAGCGGCCTGCCGGACATCGAGATCCGCAGCTGGGTGCGAACCGGCGACACGCCCGCGGCCGAACGCGAGCGGATGCGCCGGCGGCCGCCGCATATCCTCGTGACGACACCGGAATCCCTGTACGTTCTGCTGGGTTCGGAATCCGGCCGCAAGATGCTGGCAACCACGCGTTCGGTGATTGTCGACGAGATTCACGCGATTGCACCGAACAAGCGCGGCGCGCACCTCGCTCTGACCCTCGAACGGCTGGCCGCTCTGTGCGGCGATCATCTGCTGCGGATCGGCCTTTCGGCCACGCAGAACCCGATCAGAACGGTCGCCCATTTCCTGACGGGTGCAGCCGCGGACGGCCTGCCGGCGAACGCGCCAGCGATCATCGACACCGGGCACCAGCGAGCCCGCGACCTCGGCATCGAGGTTCCGGACGCGCCGTTGGAGGCGGTGATGTCGGGCGAAGTCTGGCAACTGGTCTACGACCGGCTGATGCACCTGATCGAGGCGCACCGGACCACGCTAGTGTTCGTCAACACCCGCCGCATGGCCGAACGCGTGGCGCGCGAACTGTCCGAACGCCTCGGCGACGGTGCGGTGACCGCGCATCACGGCAGCATGGCCAAGGAGCACCGGCTGGCGGCTGAACAACGGCTGAAGTCCGGTGAGCTGAAAGCCCTGGTCGCCACCGGCTCGCTGGAACTCGGCATCGACATCGGTGAGGTGGATCTGGTTTGCCAGCTTGGCTCGCCGCGCTCGATCGCCAGCTTCCTGCAACGCGTCGGCCGTTCCGGCCATGCCATCGGGGGGACCCCGAAGGGGCGGCTGTTTCCGCTGTCGCGTGACGATCTGGTGGAATGCGCGGCCCTGCTCGACAGTGTGCGCCGCGGCGAGCTTGACCGGCTTGCAATTCCCGACCGGCCGCTCGACGTGCTCGCGCAGCAGATCGTCGCGGAGGTGTCGGCCCAGGACTGGCCGGAAACCGAGCTGTATGACCGGTTGCGCCGCGCCTGGCCGTTCCGTGCCTTGACGCGGGCTGACTTCGACGCCGTCGTCCGCATGCTCGGCGACGGCTTCGCGACCCGCCACGGCCGGCGCGGGGCGCTGATCCACCGCGATGCGGTCAACCAGATGCTGCGCGCCCGGCGCGGCGCACGAACGACCGCCCTCACCTCCGGCGGCACGATCCCGGACACTGCCGACTACCAGGTGCTGCTGGAGCCCGAGAACCATGTCATCGGCAGCGTCAACGAAGACTTCGCCGTCGAGAGCATGCAGGGCGACGTGTTCCAGCTGGGCAACGCCTCCTACCGGATCCAGCGCGTCGAGCGCGGCACCGTCCGGGTCGAGGATGCGCAGGGCCAGCCGCCGAACATCCCGTTCTGGCTGGGCGAGGCCCCGGGCCGTACCGACGCGCTGTCGGCGTCGGTCTCGCGGCTGCGCGACGCGGTCGCCGCACGGCTGCGCGCCGATCCGACCGGCAAGGCCGCGCAGCACTGGCTCGCCATGGAGGTCGGGATCGGCGCGCCGGCCGCCGAACAGCTCGTGGAATACCTTGCCGCCGCAGCAGCAGCGTTCGGCTGCCTGCCCACACAGGACACCATCGTCCTGGAACGCTTCTTCGACGAAGCGGGCGGCATGCAGCTTGTCGTCCACGCGCCGTTTGGCAGCCGCATCAACCGCGCCTGGGGGCTGGCGCTGCGCAAACGCTTCTGCCGCACGTTCAATTTCGAACTGCAGGCGGCGGCGACCGAGGACAACATCGTCCTGTCGCTGACCACCGCACACAGCTTCGAGCTCGCCGAGGTTGCGCGCTACCTTCACGCTGCAAGCGTCCGCGCGCTGCTCATCCAGGCGATACTGGACGCGCCGATGTTCGCGACGCGCTGGCGCTGGGTGGCAGGGGTTGCGCTTGCCTTGCCGCGATTCCGTGCCGGTAAGAAGGTGCCACCGCAATTCATGCGCATGCAGGCCGAAGACCTGATCGCAGGGGTATTCCCCGACCAGATCGCCTGCGCCGAAAACCTCGTGGGCGAGCGGGAAGTGCCCGACCATCCGCTGACCAACCAGGCGATCGACGACTGCCTGCATGAGGCGATGGACATCGACGGGCTGCAACGGCTGCTCGCCCGTCTCGAATCAGGCGACATCCGCATCGTCGCCTGCGATCTGACCCAGCCGTCGCCGCTCGCGCTCGAGGTGCTGTCGGCGCGGCCGTACGCCTACCTCGACGATGCGCCGCTGGAGGAGCGACGGACCCAGGCCGTCATGGCGCGGCGCTGGCAGAGCCCGGAGAGTGCATCGGACCTCGGCCGGCTCGACCCGGAGGCGATCGCCAGGGTCCAGGCCGAGGCTTGGCCGGACCCGGCCGATGCTGAAGAGTTGCACGACGCACTGCTTTGGCTTGGCGGTCTGACCGAGGCGGAGGCCCAGGCCGGCACCGGGTGGACCGGCTGGCTCGCCGCGCTGGCCCGCGAGAAGCGCGCCGCATGCTTCCACGTGCCGCGTGCCGCACTGTGGATCCCGGCCGAACGGCTGTTGCAGTTCCAGGCCGTCTGGCCGGAAGCGAGGCTGCAGCCGGCGATAGCGCCGCCACCGGACCAGTCCAGGACCGGATGGTCGCGGGACCAGGCGCTGGTCGAAATCCTGCGCGGCCGGCTAGAGGGCCTCGGTCCGGTCACGCAAACCGTCCTGGCGGCGGCGCTGGGACTGGAGGCCAGCGAAATCGCGGCCGCGCTGGCGGTACTGGAGGTCGAGGGAACCATCCTGCGCGGCCGTTTCATCCCCGGCGCCAACGACGAGCAATGGTGTGACCGCCGTCTGCTCGCCCGTATCCACCACTACACGATCCGGCGCCTGCGCTCCGAGATCGAGCCGGCGGCCGCGCGCGACTTCCTCCGCTTCCTGTTCGCCTGGCAGCACGTGTCGGAGGACACACGGCTGGAAGGGCCGGATGCGCTTCCGGTCGCGCTCGCCGGGCTGGAAGGGTTCGAGGCGCCGGCTCGGGCCTGGGAGACCGAAATCCTGCCGGCCCGCCTCGGTGGCTACGAGTCCTCCTGGCTTGACGCCCAGTGTCTGGCGGGTCGAACGGCCTGGGTCAGGCTGACGCCGCCGAACGGCACGAACGGACGCGTTCGTCCGGCCGCTCCGGTCCGTTCGGCGCCGATCGCCCTGCTGGACCGTCGGCGCGTGCCGCTGTGGATGTCGCTTGCGCCGGCGTCCGGGGCCATCGCGCCGAGTTCGCGGGCACAGTCCGTACTCGACTGCCTCACCACACACGGGGCGCTGTTCTTCGATGAACTGGCCGAAGCCGCGCACCTGCTGCGCCCATACGCCGAAGAGGCGCTGGCCGAACTGGTGGCGCTGGGACTGGTGACCTCGGACAGCTTCGGGGGTGTACGCGCCCTGCTGGTGCCGTCTGGCCAACGCAAGGCGCCCGCCGGTGCGAAGCGGCGCGGACGCGTGCTCGATTTCGATATCCAAAGTGGCGGCCGGTGGGCTCTGGTTCGCCGAGCGCCGCTGGAGACCGACGCCGGTCTGGAGCAGACCGCAGGTCTGGGTCAGACCGCAGCTCTGGCGCAAACCGCCGGCCGGGGACGGCTCGCTGATCTGGGCCGGATGGGTGATCACGGCAGGAACGGGGCCGTCGAGCACGTGGCGCGCACGCTGCTGCGCCGCTACGGGGTTGTGTTCTTCCGCATGCTTGGGCGTGAGGCTGACTGGCTGCCGCCGTGGCGCGATCTGGTGCGCGTCTATCGGCGGCTCGAAGCGCGCGGCGAGGTTCGCGGCGGACGCTTCGTCGCGGGCTTTTCCGGCGAACAATATGCCTTGCCGGAAGCGGTGGGTCTTCTGCGTGAGACCCGGCGGCGGGCCTCGCCGGACCAGTGGGTATCGCTCTCCGCCGCGGATCCGCTCAATCTGATCGGCATTCTTACCCCCGGAGCGCGGCTGGCGGCGTTGAGCGGCAATCGCCTTGTCTACCGAGACGGTGTTCCGGTCGCGGCACTTGCAGGTGGCAAGGTGCAGCTCCTGACGCCCCTGGATGGCGCGGACCGCTGGGAAGCGGAGCGACGGCTGGTGCGATCAGCCGCCCGCGGCATGCTCGCCGATCTCGCGTGAGGCCGGTGGCGGCGAGGGGCACGTCGGCGCCGCCGGCCGTGGGACCCCGCCGCGCGAGGCCCGTGGAGTGGCCCAGGCAGCACGATTGGCCTTGGCAGGGCCAACCTGAAGCGGCGCGCGGGCCGGGACGCGCCGTCATCAGCCCGCGCGGCTTGGCAGCTCCACCACGCCGGTGCCGAGGACGGAAAGGTCCCCGTCCTGGTTGTGGGCCGCCTGTTCAATCTCGACCAGATGGCGCCCGTCTTCCTCGAATTTCCGGACGACCTTGCCGTCGATAAACAGCAGGTCGCCCTCGGGATTGTGCCGGCGGATCTTGCATGACGCGCGGCGCAGGAACCCGTCGTCGCCCATCCAGTTGGTCAGATGATGGGTTAGCCACGAGCACCGTTCGGGGCCGTAGTCGTAGGCGCCCGGGGCGCCGACCATCAGGGCGAACTCCGGTTCCCAGTGCACGCGTTCGGGGCAATCGGGGATGCCGAAGCGGTTCGGAATGCCCAGCCCGGGATGATTGCTGACCTGTCGCCAGGCCAGCTTGTTGGCGCGAATATACAGCCCGCCCCAGCCTTGCGCGAAGGCAATGAAGCCGGTGACGGTCATCGGCCCCTTCGCCATGGTCGGCAGCGCCTCACCGTCCGTCACGTCCTCCCAGTACCGTGGCGTGGCCCCCCGGATCTGCTCGGCCTCATAGTGCTTGTAAAGACCTGCCAGATCTTCGTCCGTATAGACGCGCGCGGGCCGGTTGCGCAGCTCGCTGTACTTGGTGCCCTGCTCCCTCGCCTGATCACGGTCGGTGCGGAAGCACCAGCTGTCGGCCTCGGCGACCAGATCACCGTCAGGGTTGAAGAAGTTGACGTGATAGACCTGCTGGATGGCGCGTCCGGCGAACTTCGTCTGGTGCTCGATCAGGTCCTTCAGCCAGGCTTCCGTGCTGATCTCCTGATTGCGCAGAACCGGCTTGTGCCAGGTCCAGTCGGCCCCGGCCCACATCGCATGCACGCCCGGGATACCGCCCACGTAACCGGACACGATGCGGCTGGTCGCGAACAGAAAGCTCGGCAGCGCCACGATGCCGCCAAAGCGGGTCTTCGCCGCATAGGTCGGGTCGCACCACAACGGGTTGTCGTCGCCGATGCCATGCGCGTAGTGACGGATGTTGTCGCGCGTCGCCTCGTGGCACCACGGTTCGGCGGTATTCTCGATCGGCACATTGATGCGTGCACGCAATGCATCGAGCGCCTGGTCGGTGATCTTCGGGAAATGCCGGGTCGGTTCCTCGTTCATGTTTTCTCCGTTTGGCTGATGGCGGCGGGTTCCTGGTCGCGCAACGCCTTGCGATTGATCTTGCCGGCCGGCGTGCGCGGCAGGTCGGCAACGAACGCGATGACGCGGGGATATTCATGCTGGCTCAAACGGTCGCGCACGAACGCCTGGATGTCGGCGACGGCCGTGTCGTCTGTCCTGTAGCCGGGGACCGGCACCACAAAGGCCTTCACCACCAGGCCGCGCAGCGCATCGGGCACACCGATGACCGCGGCGGCTTCCACCCCCGAATGGGCTACCAGCGCGTTCTCGATTTCGACCGCGCTCATGGTCCAGCCGGCCGAGATGATCACGTCATCGGCGCGCCCGGCGTGGTAGAAGTACCCGTCCGCATCCATTTTTCCGCGGTCCTTGGTAGGGAACCAGGCGTCGTGACGGCGTACCTTGATCTCGCCCAGTTCGTTCGGATCGCACCGGGAACCGTCGGGTCGCTGCACTTCGACCTCGACACCCGGCACCGCCCGACCGAGCGAGCCGGGTTTGATCGGAAAGTCGGGAGCACCGGGGTAGTTGGACAACACCACCCCGACCTCGGTCGTGCCGTACATGCTGCACAGCGGCGTTCCGAACGCGTGCTCGATGAACGCCTGCGTCTCCTGGTCGATCGGTTCGCCCGTGAAAGAAAGCTTCTTCAGCTGCATCCGGTAGTCATTGATGCGGCCGGTGTTTTTCATCATCCGATAGTGTGTGGCGGCCGCCGAAAGGTTCGTTGAACGGTAGTCCCGCAACGCCTTCAGCAGGCGGTCGGCGTCGAACTTGCCGGCGTAGGCGCCGGTCTCGATGCCGAGCGCCAGCGGAGCCAATGTACCGTGCCAGAGGCCGTGCCCCCAGGCAGGTGAGGACGGGCAGAAGAACCGGTCGTCCGGCCGCAGACCGGTTCCGTACAATGCCGCGTTCATCACGACGACCACCGCGCGGTGGGTGTGCCTGATGGCATCCGGCATTTCACGCGTGGTGCCCGAGGTATACTGGAAGATGGCGAGGTCGCCGGAGCTGGTCTGCGGTTCGTAGCGGTCCGGAAACTCCGCCAGAATCGTCATGAACGCGGCATCCGTGGCAACCAGGCGTGGGCCTTCCAGCCCAGCCAGCCCGGCCGCCTTCGCGGGCGTCGTGATTAGCAGCGTCGGCGTGCAGTCCTGAGTGCGAAGCCGCACGCCGTCGGCGCCGAACAGCGTGAACAGCGGCACCGCCACCGCGCCGAACTTCATGGCGCCGAACAGCGCCGCGTAGAATGGCAGCGAAGGCTCCAGCATGATGGCCACCCGATCGCCGCGGTGCACGCCTTGGGCTCCCAGCCAATGGGCGAACCGTGAGGACCAGGCGGCGAGTTCCACGAATTCGATGGTCTCGTCCGGCCCTTCCGCGTGGGCCACGCGCAACGCGATCCTGCCGGGCGTCGCATGCCGGTCGACGCATTCATGGCCGATGTTCAGGCGCGTCCGGTCGCCATCGAACAGCTCCCAAAGGCGCGCCGTGGAAAATAGCCGCTGGGCATCGGCGTATGTTGTGTAGTCGGTCAGCTTCGGCATGGCTGCGCAGGTCCTCCCCGCCTTTCTGCCGCACGTTGAAGCCGACCGGATATGTTGTCAATATGCCCCTTATGTTGTATTGAGACAATGATAGAGGGATATTGACGCAATTGTTGAGCCCGGTGTTGCGTCAGGCGACGGTGCGTCGGGCGGCGGTGCGTCGGCCGGGGCGTGAATGGACGGCGATCGAATGGTCGTCATCAGCACCGGTCACCCGGCCCAGGCGGGAGCACCGGGTCACCGGCACGAAGCGGGAGCAGTCGCTTGGGGGCCGGTTCGGAATATGGAACCGGGAGCGGCGTTTCCGCCCCGGTGCCTCGACCAGGCAGCAGCGACGGCGCTGTCCGGCAAGTCCGTCCGGCGGATTTACTGTCCGGTGACCAGACGAAGCAGCGGCGACGGCCGTTGCGACGGGTCCGTACCAGAGCGGCCGTCGATCAGCACTCGAAGGCGGCCAATCAGTTCCGTTCGCCGGAACGGTTTGCTCAGGACCTCGATGCCCGCCGGTAAGTCGCGCAGGCGTGCTGAATCGGCGAAGCCGGTGATAACGATGCCGGGCAGCCCGGGCCGACGCTGTTCCGCCTGCGCCAGGAGTTCGACGCCGTCCATCCCGACCATCGCGTAGTCGGTGACGATGGCATCGACCCGGGCGTTGCCCGCCAGCGCCGCAAGCGCCTCATCGCCGCTCCGCGCCAGCCGAACCGCGAAACCCGCCGCGGACAGGGATGCCGAGAGCATCCGTAGGACGTCCGGGTCGTCGTCCACCATCAGGACCGTGCGGGAGGATGACTCGCCCGCACGCCGTATGCCACCGCTGAGCCGGTCGGTACTCCCGCGTGACGTTGTGTTGACGTGAGCGTCCGCAAGCCGGGTGACCACCTCGGTGATGAAGTCGTTTGCCTCTTTCTTGCCGTCGCGCAAAACATGCCGCAGCCGCAGCAAGCGCGTCTCCGGCACGCCCTTCGCGACCCGCGCAACCCGGCATACGACGTCCAGGGCGGTGTGGCATTCCTGGTCGTCGAGATCCCGCAGCCCGCGGAAAAGCTGCTGCATCACATGGGCATAGGCGGTGAAGCCAACCGGCTGATCACGTTCCATACACGTATTGAAGGGGCCAATGAACCAGTCCATCGGCAAATGGAACAGGTTGGAGAACTCGGCCAGCAGAGCCGCTGAAACGCGGCTCGCGCCACTCTCATAGCGTTGCAGCTGCGCCACCGACACGCCAATCTCGCACGCCACATGCAGTTGCGAGAAGCCGCACAGGCGACGCAGGAAGCGCAGCCGTTCGCCGATATGCCGTTCCAGCTCCAGTGCGCGAAACCGGTTGTCGATGCCGGGGGCAGCGTCGTCTGGGACCAGACCGTCATCGGGACGCGGATCGACGCTCGAAATCAGGCGTCCGGGCTCATTGCGGATGTCCTCATTGCTCACGGATCGTCACTCCTTCGACCAAGAGCGATTGCGCGGCTTTGGTTTGCGGTGCCGCGATCATTCGCTGCAGTTCCAGTACCAACGCATCCCGCCTGAACGGCTTTCGCAGGACCCGCATCGTGCCAGTCCCCGTCGCTTGCAGTTCCTCCATCCAGGCGGTGATGAGCAGCGCCGGCAAACCAGGGCTGATCTGGCGAGCCTGCGTAATCAGTTCGAGACCGTTCATGTGCGGCATTGAGAAGTCCGTAACGAGACAGTCGAACGGGCCATCCTCACGCAGCGCGCGCAGCGCCACGTCCGGCCCCCACGCCGGCACCACATCGAAGCCTGCGCTGCGCAGGAACGAGCTGACGGTCACAAGGACATCCGGTGCGTCATCGACGAACAGCAGACGGCCACTGCGTCCGTCGAACGGTGGTTCGCGTGCCACCACGGGATTTTCGCCCTCGGTGGCGGCAGGAAGATGCAGTTCCACGATGGTGCCTTCGCCGCGACGGCTCGTGATCGAAAATTCGCCGCCGCTCTGGGCAATGAAGCCCTGAACCGAGGCCAAACCGAGGCCCGTGCCGTTGCTGCCCT
>DASWON010000572.1:0-8795 GCA_036398735.1 Rhodopila sp. | reverse complement strand
TTTTCCTGATCACGCGGTGGCAGGGAATCGCGACGGCAAGCGCGTTGGCGGCGCAAGCGGCGGCGATGGCGCGCGCGGCCTTGGGCGCACCGACGCGTTGCGCGATCTCGGCATAGGAGGCCGTGCCGCCGGCCGGGATGTCCCGCAGGGCCTGCCAGACGCGCTGCTGGAACGCGGTGCCGCGCACGTCGAGCGGCAGGTCGAGCCCGACCCCCGGCGCCTCGACCAAACCAACCACACGCGCCACCAGCGCTTCGTATGCGCGGTCGGCACCAATCAGGTGCGCCTTTGGAAAGCGGTCCTGCAGGTTACGTACCAGCGTATCGGGATCGTCACCGAGGAGGATCGACGCCACCCCCTTGCTGCTCGATGCGACCAGGATCGCCCCGAGCGAGGTTGCACCGACGGCGAACCGGATCTCCTCGTTCATGCCCCCCGCCCGATATTGCGTCGGGGTCATGCCCAGCATGTGGGTGGACTTTTCATAGAAGCGGCCACTCGAGTTGAAGCCCGCATTGTACATCGCCTCGGTGACAGTGCTTCCGGCGGCCAATCCTTGCCGGACCTTGGCGGCGCGGTGCGCCGCGGCGTAGTCCTTCGGAGTTAGCCCTGTGACGGTCTTGAACACACGGTGGAAATAGCCGGCACTCCGCCCGACGGCCTGGGCGAGACCGTTCAATGACGGTGCTTCCTCACTTTCCTCGATCAGACGACAGGCCTGCGCGACGATCGCGGCATTTCCTTCGTCGACCGAGCATCCGTCCGGATTGCAGCGCCTGCAGGGACGGGAGCCGGTCGCCCTGGCGTCCGCCAGCGTATCGTGCAGCCGAACATTCCGGGGGTTCGCGGTCCGCGAGGGACATGAGGGCCGGCAGTAGACCCCGGTCGTCGCGACCGAATACCAGAAGCAGCCGTCCGCGGCCTTGTCACGGGCGACGATCCGGGCCCAGCGCGGATCGCCGGCCACCGATGTCCGGGTGCTGATGTGCGGCTTTTCGAGGAGCATGGTCATGTCGGTTCCACTCGCCATGTGTGGTCTGAGGCCATCATGCCTTTGCAGCAGGGGTGGCGCACTCCGGTCCTTGCTTTCAATCTCGGGAGCATCCCAAGACGGACTGTACAGCCTGAAACGGTCTGTCGCCGTGTTTGATCGCGTGGTTCACACGGTTCGAACGATCCGCTCAGCATGATCACGCTCCGCCCCCGAGAACGCTCCGGTCCAACACGACGAAACCGCCCCCCGCATCCTTGGCCCACGAGGCGGCCAGACAGTCGCGGCCGGTTCCGCGGTCGTCGCGTTCGAAGCGCCATGCGCGACGGCCGTCTCCCTGACCGGGATGCCGAATGAATGACATGCGGGGTGCGCGGCGACCTACCAAGACCATTCGGCCGCCAAAGGCCAGCCGTCACCAGGGTCACCGGCGACGGCCGACTGCGATCAGACGGCCTTGATGAGGCCAAGCTGGGTAAGCGCCGTGACGCCATCGTCGAGGCCGATCTCCTCAACGATCTTGCGGTTCACGACCTTCAGCACCGTGGTGCCGGTGAAATGCATCTTCCGTCCGGTTGCCGCAGGCAGCGTGCCCACCAGGAAGTCGCTGAAGGCCGGTCCGGTGTGAGTGCCGCCGCCTTCCCACTGGCCGACAACAAAGTCTCCCTCGGCGATCAGATCCGCCGTGCCCCAGAACTTCAGGTCCGGAAACGCCACGCGGAAGTCGGTCATGAACGCCTTGATGTCGGCATGGCCGCGCCGCGGTTCATGCAGCGAGTACTTCAGCAGCATGTCCGGGGATGCGATGGCCTCGACAACGGAGAGGTCGGGGGTCTCACCCCAGAACTCGGTGAACCACCGGATGACGATGGCCTTGTTGTCTGCCTGCGTGCTCATGTTGATTGCTCCTGAATGGCTTCCATGGCGGCCACCGAGATGGGTCGGTGATCTGCACAAGGGGTAAACCCGTGCGCTCACGGCCAAACTCCGGTTCTTGCCATGCAATCGATCGGCGTCGCAGCACGCTGGCCGGCGGCGCAATGATGCGCCCCTGCCCAACCGGGGGAGAGCCTGAGCGGACAGTGGACAGCAACAGATAGATCACCCTCCGGCTCCCGCCGGCGGTGTGGCTCATTCCGGCGAGGGCTCACGGGTCTTCCGTTCCATCTGCCGGGTGCCGCAATGTTCAGCGAACCGGCCTTTGGCTGACAGAAAGCCGCCAGGGCGATCTTCCGCACGGATGGCTGTATCCTGAGCCGATCCCGCATGATATGCACCCGTTCGTAGTTCGTTCCATGGAGGGTTTGTGGCTCGACGGGCAGGCAGTGCCGATCTGCCGCTGCACAATGGCCGGGTGCCAGCCTGGCTCGGTCAGCGCATGACGCGGCTTGGCGCGGTGATCACGCAGGCGATCGTCCATCACTACGGTCGCGATGAGTTTCTGCGCCGCCTCGCCCATCCCTTCTGGTTCCAGTCCTTTGGCGCCGTCATGGGGATGGACTGGCATTCCTCGGGCATCACCACCAGCGTTATCGGCGCGCTGAAACGCGGCCTCCAGCCACTCTCAAGCGAGCTGGGGATTCATGTCTGTGGCGGCCGGGGCAGCCACTCGCGCCAGACGCCTGGGGAACTGGTCGCCATCGGTGAACGCACCGGCTTCGACGGGGCAGCCCTGGCGCAGGCGAGCCGCCTCGTCGCCAAGGTCGACAGCGCCGCTGTGCAGGACGGCTTCGACCTCTATCTGCACGGCTTCATCGTCGCGGATGACGGACACTGGGTCGTCATCCAGCAGGGCATGAACGGCGACAGCCGTCTCGCGCGGCGCTACCACTGGCTGTCGGAGGATCTCAAGAGCTTCGTCGAAGCACCGCACGCGGCGATTGACGGCCGCAACCAGGGTCAGATCGTCAACCTCACCGATCGTCGGGCCGAAGCCTCGCGGCGCGGGCAACTCGATCTGCTGCGCGACCTTGGTCCCGATCGCATCATCCACGAGGTCGCGGCGCTCGAACCAAAGGCGTCGCCGGCACCCGCGCCCGAGGCCCCGTTTCTGCCGCATCTCGTCATGCCGGCGCATCACGACGTGCGTCCGAAGGACGTCATGATCCGCCGCCTGCACGGCGCGCTCGCCGCGGCGGCCGAGCATGGGCCGACCGACTTCTCCGACCTACTGCTGGTGCCCGGGGTCGGCGCCCGCACCGTGCGCTCACTCGCCATGGTGGCGGAAGTCGTGCACGGCGCCCCGTGCCGCTTTGCAGACCCCGCCCGGTTCTCGCTCGCCCATGGCGGAAAGGACCGGCATCCCTATCCGGTGCCGATCAAGGTTTATGACAAGACGATCGAGGTGCTGAAGTCGGCGGTCGCCGGTGCCAAGCTGGGCAACGACGAACGCCTTGAGGCGATTCGGCGGCTCGACGAACAGACGCGGCAGCTGGAGCGCCACGCGACAGGGCCGTCATTACCGGCGTTCATCGCGGACGAGCGGCATCGGTCACATGAGTACGGCGGGCGTAGCGTCTTCGGCTGGGAACCGGCGCCGGTCCCCGCGGAGCGACCTGGGACGGGCGCGTCGGCCAATACGCCGCACCACGCTGCGTCCCGGTGATCCCGCCGGAGCGGCCCGGCGGACGTCTGTCCGATCGTGACACTGGGCCGATTTGAACGCTCCGCCCGGCGCTATCATCATACCCCGACGTGATGCCCGGGCTCCGATCCAACCCACCACGACTTCGGCTGACCCGAATGGCCGATTCGCGAGGGACCGGCGAAGCCCGGTCATGACACGAAGCATGCTCGAGTAACCGAGTCGGCGTCTCCGGTCGGCCGCCGTGGCATCCGATCGCAGCAGGGCGGCTTCGATCGGGACGCGAACGCAATTCGCCGTCGGATACTGCCTGTCAAAGCCGACCGATCGCATTTGACGCGCGATCCTGAGGCCTCGATTCGAAACATCGTCGTGTCAGGTATCAACCTCGACCGAACTTGTCGGATCGGTAAGCACACTCAGCAAAGCACCGGTTTCCAGTGTGGTTCATGGATCTGAAGCCCGCTTTGGCGTGCACCCACAGTAGGGCGGACTTCAGAGCCACCATGTTAGCCCTGGATAAAGGCCAGCAGGTCCGCGTTGATCGTGGCGGCCTCGGTCGTCGGCATGCCGTGTGGAAAACCCTTGTAGGATTTCAGCGTACCGTTCTTCAGCAGCTTCGCTGACAGCGGTCCGGAATCCGCATAAGGCACGATCTGGTCATCCTCGCCGTGCATCACCAGCACCGGAACCGTGATCTTCTTCAGGTCCTCGGTGAAGTCGGTCTGGGAGAAGGCGACAATGCCGTCGTAATGGGCCTTGGCACCGCCCATCATGCCCTGGCGCCACCAGTTCCAGACCACCGCCGGCGCGGCCGCCACGCCGGGGCGGTTGAAGCCATAGAACGGCCCGGCCGGCACGTCGTAATAGAACTGGGTACGGTTCGCCGCGAGCGCCGCCTGAAACCCATCAAAGACCTCTTTGGGCAGGCCGCCCGGATTGGCCGCTGTCTTCAGCATCAGTGGCGGCACAGCGCTGATCATCACGGCCTTGGCCACCCGGCTCTCGCCGTGGCGCGCCAGGTAACGCACCACTTCGCCGCCGCCTGTGGAGTGGCCGACATGCACCGCGTTCTTCAGATCCAGGTAAGCGGTCAGAGCCGCGAGGTCGTCGGCATAATGATCCATGTCGTGACCATCACCCGACTGGGTGGAACGCCCATGGCCGCGCCGGTCGTGGGCAATCACCCGGAAGCCCTTGCCAACAAAGAAGAGCATCTGCGCATCCCAGTCGTCCGCTGAGAGCGGCCATCCGTGACTGAACACGATCGGCTGTCCGGAACCCCAGTCCTTATAAAAGATCTCGACGCCGTCCTTGGTGGTAATCGTAGGCATGCCCTTGATTCCTTTCGCTGATTGAATGCCGAACGCCGCTGACACGGCAAAGGCTGGCCACCTGCGGCATGCGGGGAATTGGCACACTGCCATTCTCCGAGTGAGCGGTGCCTGACAAGAACGGTACGACCGCGACGCCGCGCATGTCGCGGCACATACATTGGCGGGCTATCCCTGACGGCAAGGAGGGGAACGAGACCCGGACTCGTTCGGCGGCTCCACCAGCCATCCTGGCTGACACGCAGGTTCGCGGGCCTCCTCGTTCAGCCAGGTATCCCACGACGGGCTGGCCGGGAACGCACGGACACTCAGGTCCGCTTCGCACTCCGCGCCTCCATTGCCCTCACGACAGCGACCATATCGTCTCCAGGATGTCCAAGCGCGAGCGTCTCCTGATAAAGCTCGTGGCACGCATCGGTCAGCGGCGACGCGATGCGCGCCTCCCGCGCCGCCTCGACGATGAGACGGTTATTTTTCAGAACGTCCGCGATGGCGGCTTGGACCAAAAAATCGCGATGAAGCAGCTTGGATACTTTCACCCGCGAAATGTCGCTCGCCATCTGGCCACCATTGAGCACCGCCGCGAGTTGATTGAGGTCCAGGCCCTGGCGCTCCGCGAAATGCATGCATTCGGCCAGCCCTGTGACCGTTGACAGCAGGAAAATGTTGACGGCGAGCTTCATGACAAGCGCTGTCGGCACGGCGCCGCAGACGATCGTCTCACGGCATATTGGCGTCAGCAGCGGACGGACCCGCTCGACCGCGTCCGTCTCGCCGGCCAGCATCCCGACAAGCTGACCGGCCTCCGCCGGCTTTCGCGATCCCGAAACCGGCGCTTCGACATAATGCCCGCCGACCGCGCGAATGTCGGCCTCAAGCGCGCGCGAATAGGCCGGCGACGTGGTGCCCATGTGAACGATCGTGCCGCCTTTTACCCGGTCCGCGAACCCGCGCTCACCGCGCCGGAGCACCGCGTCGATCGCGGCTTCGTCGGTCAGCATCAGAATGACGACAGCAGCCCGCGCGAAAACCTCGGCGGCATCCGAGGCGATCTCTGCACCGGCGGCGGCCACTTGTTCGGCCTTTCCCGGGGATCGGTTCCACACGACCAGCGGCATGCCGGCCGTCGCCAGGTTGAGCGCCATCGGCAAACCCATCGAGCCTAGTCCGATGAAGCCGATGCGTTGCGTTGTCCTGACCATGCCCCAGTCCCTTTCAACATGAGCGTTCAAGGGCGGCGGTCCTTGCACCTGACGAATCTTCTCGGGGTCCGGTCGCAACGCCCGCGGTCCACGGCGCTGGATGAATCGGCCCGTCAAATCAACGATCGATGGGCAAATCTGACGGCTGTTTCCCGCGGATGCGCGCTAATGGCCCGGAGCAATGGGTACCGCCCCTTCCAGGTCACGACAATCGCAGTGGCAGCCGCGGGCGGCAAAGGAGAAGACTTTGACGACGGATGAGCGATCTTCATCCATGATCGCAGAGATATCGTTTGCTCGATCGATAGTCGTTGCACCTGATATCGGGGTCGATAACCCTCCAGGATATAAAGTGCCAGACCTCAAGCATGGGCCCGAGCCGCTGACTCTACAGGCGGCGGACGGCCACCGGATCGGGGGATTTGTGTGGCGCCATCCGGGGACGACCCGTGAGCCGAGAGCTGTGGTGATCATCAACCCGGCAACGTCCGTCCGGTGCCGCTACTATTCGCGCTTTGCGGCGTTTCTGTTCGAGTCGGGATACGACGTCATCACCTATGACTACCGTGGCATCGGCGAGTCGCGCCCAACGAAGCTGCGCGGCTTCGACGCCGGCTGGGTCGATTGGGGGTGCCTCGATTTCGAGGCCGCACTTCGGCACGCCGACCGATCGTTCCCCGGCCAGCCGATTTACGTTGTCGCCCATAGCGTCGGTGGCGTCCTCATCGGCCTCGCTGAGTCGAATCACCTGATCCGCCGCATCTTTACGATGGGCGCGCAATACGCCTACTGGCGTGACTACGCCCCCGGCCAAAAGCTGCGATTGCTGGCCAAGTGGCATGTCGCCATGCCGCTTGTGACACTGGCATTCGGCTATTTCCCTGGCCAACAACTCGGCTGGCTCGAAGACACCCCCAAGGGCGTCGTGCGAGACTGGGTCCTGAGCCGCGAACGTTTCGAAGACACCTGGCGGGGCCGCTCATGGACCCGGTATCCAGACAAACGAACGCTCGTCCGACGGTTTGAAGCCGTGTCGGCCCCCACGCTCGCGGTCGGCGTGACGGACGACGAGTTCGGCACCGTCCCCGCGGTGGAGCGGCTGCTGCGGTATTTCCGCCAAAGCGCAAGAACCCATCTGAGGATCGCGCCCGAATCGGTCGCCGAACGACGCATCGGCCATTTCGCCTTCTTTCACAGCAGATTCGAGCACACGTTGTGGCAAATCCCATTGGAGTGGCTGAACACCGGCAAGCTCGGTTCGAACCGCCCCGGCCGTGTGGTCTCCTCGCACCAGCCGGTTGCGCAGACCCAACGCAGTCTCATCGCCGGTCACGGCAACTGATCGAGGCACTGACCCCAAACCGCCGTCTCCCGCGTCATGGATGGCGTGCCGGAATCATTCGGACAGCACGAGCAGGCACGACCGTGCGGAACACAGCCGGCCAAGGGGACACCTCTAGTACCAACTGCTTTGCGCCTGATACCAACTGGCGATACGATTGACCAATGGCGTCGGGGACAACGCCGCTCCCGCCATGGAGGGGCCCGGCCCGGCCACCGACCGAGGTCACAGCGCCGAGCATGACACAGAGGCGGGCTACCCGGCGGCGTTTCCTGTCATCCTGAAAGTACGTCAGTCACGTGTCGCGGTTCCGTGTATGAGTAATGGCCCCTCAACTGTTATCCGCGTAAAAACGCTTCTCGAAATGGTACCGGCGAATGCCGCCTCCCAGCGTCTTGTTGCTGAGTTGCTCCGCTGTGACCTCCCTCACCAGCCGGTAGCCGGCGTGCCGGTACAGTGCAACCGCTTCCCCCTGAAGTTCCGACGTACTTAACTCAAGTAACCGCATCTTTCGGCGCCGACATTCGTCCTCGGCGAACCGCAGCATGGAACGCGCGATCCCCGCGCGTCGCGCATGCGGCGCGACATACATGCGCCGGAGTTCCATCGCGTCGGCCCCGGTGGATTCCAGGCCAAACATCCCGACCAGTTCCGCATCGCGGACCGCGACCCAGAAGCCGCCGGACCGCTCGGCATAGTATGCCGTGATCCTCCCGATTTCCTCAGTCACCGAACGAGCGATGTAGCTCTCGAACGCGTCCCGCATGGGCGGCGGCGACAGCAGGCGGTTGACTTCGGTGAAGAGTGCCAGGACCGGCAACGCATCACTCTCTCGAAACGAGCGGATCACCATGTTTGTCGTCCTTCCCACGCCCCCGGCGCCGACCACACATCATGCTCCCATGGCGGTCGCGCAAACGATGGCGGCGAACGAGCGAAACCGCCAAAGGCTCCGTGCCAAGGGCGCCGTATTGCTACGGCCTGAAACCGCTCCAGTCGTCAGCCCGGCACCGGCCGTGCCGCCAACGGCACGGTGAGCACGCTGACTAGGGTCGACAGTACGATCGCTGCCGGAATGAGATCGTGATCCGCTCCATGGCTGAGCCAGGACATGGGCGCTACCGGCCGGGGGCAACGCGGCAATCATCACGCGAGAATGGCCATCGCCGGCGGACCTGCCTCGACGAATGGCGTTCTCAGCTATGCTCCTGGTTCAGGTCTGCTCGGTCATCACGACATACGCCATTCGCCCAGGTTATACCGTGCCTCGACGCGACCACCGAACAGGCGATCTGTCGCGGTCATGAGGGCGGCGACCGCACCCCCCGCCCGCGTTCGCCGC
>DASWON010000571.1:0-6433 GCA_036398735.1 Rhodopila sp. | reverse complement strand
GAGTGCGAGGCCGGCATTGTTGACGAGCACGTCAACCTCCCGCCAGTCCGGCGGCAGGCTGCCCGGCAGAGCCGCGACAGCGTCGGCGTCGGTTACATCCAGCGTCACCGGCAGCAGGGCCGCGCCCAGTTCGTCACGCAGCGCGTGCAACCGATCCGCCCGCCTGCCCGCGGCAATGACACGATGCCCGTCGCGAACGAAACGCCGAGCCATCGCGGCGCCGAAACCGGCTGTGGCGCCGGTAATCAGTATTGTCAAAGTCATCAATAAAACGTTCCTTACTCAACACAGTTGCCGGACGGCCTTGGCTCGTGAATGGTCTGAGGTACGGGGCGCCGCGACCCCGTGATGACGCAGACAGGCCCGGATCGACGCCCGGTGTCCGGTAATCTGGACCCGGCAACGGGTACCTCGCCGTCGGCAGCCCGGCAAGACCTCGAAGGCGCTCAGGCAAAGCGCGGGATCACCTCGGAGGCCAGGAGTTCGTGCGTCTCCGGATCGTTCTTGAAGGCGCTGCTGATCAGCAGCTGCACGCCGGCGTCACGATAGCGTCCAATCAGGTCGATGGCGCTGGCCAACGTGCCGGCAAAGCCCCGGAATGGTTCGGCGGCGCCCAGCCGCGCCCGCTTCGCCGCCAGTGCCGCATCATCACGGGCGAGCAGAAGGCTGATCAGCGCGGTTTTCTCGATGGCGCCGTAGTCGCGCGCTTCGGTCTCGCAATGACCGCGAAGGACCGAGAACTTCTGTTTCACCTCCTCGGGGCTGCCGAACACGTTGCACGCGTCACCCAGGCGCGCGACCAGCCTCAGGGTCAGCTGCTCGCCGCCGCCAGCGATCATGACAGGCGGGTGCGGCCGCTGCACCGGCTTCGGCTCAAGGATCGCGTCCTCGGTGTGAAAGTACTTCCCCCGGAACGTGGTCCGTTTCTCCGACCACATCGCGAGGATCAGCTTCACGGCTTCCTCCAGTTGGCGGATGCGCACCGCCGGCCGCTCCGGGAATTCCCAGCCGTATTGACGATACTCCGCGTCGAACCAGCCCGCGCCGATACCGAGGGTGAGGCGGCCGCGGCTGATCAGATCGACCCCGGCGGCAATCTTTGCCAGATGCGCGGGATTGCGGTAGGCCACCGATGAGGCAAGCGTTGCCAGGCGGATGCGGCTGGTCGTCGCGGCCAGGGCCGACAACGCCGTCCAGCCCTCGATGAACGGCTCTTCCGGCGCACCGACCGGCGGTATCTGGATCAGGTGGTCCATGACGGAGAACCAGGTGAAGCCATGGTTCTCAGCCCATTGCGCCTTGAGCTTGAGGCCCTCGAAGGCTTCGGCCGGGTCGGCGCCGAAGATGAATGACGGGTTGTGGATACCAAATTTCATGACAAGCCTCCTGCGTTGAGTTTCGGGTGCCGCTGCCCCATTCTCACGGGTAAGCACTTGCCGACCGGCGTTTTGTGAGACGTTCGACCTGCCGTATCGTCGGCACGCTCATAGAGTCGGCACGCTCATAGACAAGACCACGAGATATCGACGCCGAATTTCTCAACGCGGACGGTTTATGCGAAAGTCGTCAGCCCGACGACCCCACGCTCCATCCGGTGCGTCCCTCGTCGTGGACGCATCGGGGCCGCCGGAACGCGGCATCGGCCGGCCCGGGCCGGCCTAGCGCTCGGCGTCGACCGCCCGCCAGCCGTGGGTGAGATCATCAAGCTGGATCTTGAGCTCAGCCGGCAACGGTCCCTTTTCCGCAGCCGCCAGACTGTCGCTGAGCTGCTCGGGGCGGCTGGCCCCGATGATCGGCGCGGTGATCGCAGGATTTGACAGCACCCAGGACAACGCGAGCGTCGCCATGCTCATTCCGGCCTCGATTGCTATCGGCCGAAGCGCCTCGATCGTCTCGAATTCGCGCTCGTTCCAATAACGTTCCTGATAGCGCCTGGCCGCGGTGCCGAGGGAAAACCGGCTTCCCGCCGGCGGAGGAGCCTTGCGGTCGTGCTTGCCTGTCAGCAGTCCGCCGGCCAGCGGATTGTACGGAATGACCGCGATCGCCTCTTCCTCGCACATCGGCAGCAGGTCGCGTTCGAAGGCGCGGAAGAGCAGATTGTAGCGCGGCTGCACCGAAGCGACGCGCGCGAGATTCCGCAGTTCGGATCGTCCAAGCCCGCGGGCGATCTTGTGGGCCGGCCAGTTCGAGACACCGACGTAACGGGCCTTGCCCATCCGTACGACGGTGTCCAGGGCCTCCAGCGCCTCGTCGATCGGCGTCAGCCGGTCATAGCCATGCAACTGGTACAGATCGACATAGTCGGTGCCGAGGCGCCGCAATGACGCGTCGATCGCGTCGAGGATATGCTTGCGCGACATGCCTTGGTCCCATGGCTTGGGGCCCATCTGGCCGACACACTTGGTCGCAAGAATGAAGTCGTGGCGCTTGCCCTTGAGCCACGAACCGACGATTTCCTCGGTGCGACCGGCGGTTGTGCGTCCGCCGCCCAGCGGATAGACGTCGGCGGTGTCAAAGAAATCGACCCCACCGGCTGCGGCGGCATCCATGATGGCGTGGCTGCGGGCTTCGTCGCATTGCAGCCCGAACGTCATTGTTCCGAGACAAAGCTGGGAAACGCGAAGCCCCGTACCGCCGAATTTAACGTACTTCATGACCGGTGCTTCCCTTCTGTCGCGGTGCTCAGCGCGAATTTGTTGCAGTCATCGGCCCGCAGGACGCCGCATCATCGCGGCACCGGATAATCGGCACCGATGGCGGTATCCGCCCAGGTTTCAAGCTCGTTGCGCTGAGTGTCCATCTCCTCGCGTATCCGTTCGACCGCGTCACGGCCCAGCGCCAGCCGAAATGGCGGTTTGTCCGCCTGCAGCGCCTTGATGATAGCCTCCGCGGCGCGCACCGGATCGCCGGCCTGCTTGCCGTCGTTGGTGATGTTCTCCTTTCGCCGCAATCCGGCCGTTGGCGCGTAGGCATCGATCGTCTTCGCGGACTGCCGCAGCGACCTCCCCGCGAAATCCGTGCGAAACCCGCTCGGTTCCACCACCATCACGCCAATGCCCAGCGGCTTCAGTTCCTTGCGCAGGGCGTCCGACATGCCCTCGACGGCAAACTTGCTGGCCGAATAGAACCCCGAACCCGGCGCGGCCCGGCGTCCCCCGACCGAGGAAATATTGACGACGAACCCGCTGCGCCGTGCCCGCATACCCGGCAGGACCGCCTGGGTCACCGCGACCAGGCCGAAGAAATTGGTATCGAACAGCGCACGCATTTCCGCATCGCTGGCTTCCTCCACGGCGCCGCGGAATCCGTAACCCGCGTTGTTCACCAGCACGTCGATGCCGCCGAACCGGGCTTCGGAGCGTCGGACGGCTTCGGCGATCTGCGCGCTGTCGGTGACGTCCAGCGGCAGGGCCAGGGCAGTGCCGGCATGCTGCGCGACAATATCCGCGACGGTGGCCGGATCGCGTGCCGTAACGACGGCGTTCCAGCCCCGAGCCAGGACGGCGCGGGCGAGTTCCCGGCCAAAACCGGTCGAGCAGCCGGTGATCATCCATGTGGGCATAGCCGATGCTCCGATACGTTGCCGATCGTTCATCCGGTGCGCGACCCCCTCCGCTGCCGTGGAGGGGGTCGCTTTCGGTTTGGCTAGTCGGTCTTGATCCAGACGGACTTCACGTTCAAGTACTCTTCCAGGTGCTGGATCCCGGATTCACGTCCGTATCCGCTCATCTTGTAGCCACCGAACGGCACCGCCGGGTCCATTGCCTGGTAGCAATTGATCCAGACGGATCCAGCGCGGATCGCTTTCGCCAGCTTATGCGCCTTGCCGACGTCACGCGTCCACACGCCGCTGCCCAGGCCGAACTGGGTCTGGTTGGCCCGTCCGACGACCTCCTCGATGTCGGTGAACGGGATCGCGGAGATGACCGGCCCGAAGATTTCCTCCTGGGCGATCCGCATATCGTCGCGCACATCGGCGAACACGGTCGGCGGCACGAAGAAGCCTTTCGCCATGTCGCCGTCGGTCAGCCGTTCGCCGCCCGACAACGGACGCGCGCCCTCTTGGCGGCCGATGTTCAGGTAGCCGGTCACGCGGGTCAGTTGCTCCTGCGAAACCAGCGGTCCGACCTGCGTCTCCGGATCACGGCCATCACCGACACGCAACGTCTTGCTGAAGTCCGCGACGCGGCTGACGAATTCGTCGTAGATTTTCTTTTCGACAAACAACCGGGTGCCCGCGCTGCAGATCTGACCGGAATTGGCGAACACCGCCATCCCCGAACCTGGCACGGCCTGGGCGAGGTCCGCGTCGGCGAACACGATGTCCGGCGACTTGCCGCCCAATTCCAGAGACACGCGCTTGAGGTTTCCGGCGGACGCGCGAATGATCGACTGGCCGGTCAGGTGCGAGCCGGTGAACGCCACCTTGTCCACATCCGGATGTGACGCCAGCGCCGCGCCGGCGGTCTCACCAAAGCCGGGCACCACGTTCACGACGCCCGGCGGTACGCCGGCCTCCAGGCACAGCTCGGCGAGGCGCAGCGGCGTCAGTGGTGCTTCCTCGGCCGGCTTCAGCACGACGGTGCAGCCGGTCGCCAGCGCCGGTCCGATCTTCCAGATCGAGGCCGTCAACGGCCCGTTCCACGGAATGATCGCACCCACCACGCCGACCGGTTCCTTCAGCGTGAAGGAAACGATCTCGCCGGGCAGGGAATTATTGATCGTTTCGCCGTGCAGTGCCGTCGCCATGCCGGCATAGAACCGCAGCATACCGATGGCTCGGGCCTTGCCGGCGCGGGTGCGGGATATCGGGGCACCCATGTCGAGCGTGTCCAGTGCCGCGAATTCCTCGATGTCGCGCTCCACCAGGTCGGCAAGCTTCAGCAGCAGAGCCTGGCGTTGTGCGGGCTTGAACTTGCTCCAGGGGCCGTTGAAGGCTTCGCGCGCCGCCGCCACCGCGCGGTCGATGTCCTCGGCGTCGCCCTCGGCGACATTCGCGAGAAGTTCGCCGGTGGCGGGGTTATGGGTCGCGAACGTCTTGCCCGACGCCGCTTCCAGCCACTTGCCGCCGATCAGCATCCGTTTCGTCTTGCCATCTAAAAATGGATGGATCTGTGTCATGACGTTCATCAGTTTGGTCTCCTCACCAAAGTTGTTTCGCGCGGCGTTTCCAGCAACGCGGCGCCAAGGGAGCCGGCATGTTCGCCGTTCAGCGCGAAGGCGACCTCGAAGCCGTCCTTCGTCCCCAGCTTCAGGATCAGCTCGTCATCGACTGCCTGTTGTTCCAGCTGCCATTTTCCGAGCTTCTGGACGATGCGAAGCGAGCCGTCTGGAAATCGTTGGTCGAGTGCGGACTGCAGCATTCGCGGCAGCGTCATCATCAGTCCGGACAAGGCATCAACAGGAAGAACGATACGGTGGGTTCCGCCGTCGATCGCGACAAGGTCGAGGGAGATCTGGGTTCCGCCGGGCAGTACACTCCAGGTCGTCAGTCGCGCGCCTTCAATCGGCGTTGCCTTCATCAACCGCTCCCGGTTACGCTATGTCCATTGGAATATAGCGCGTGAGGTGTCTGCTGTCCATCCGCAGGCCAACCCGGGCTAGGCGCAGGAGCTTGTACGATCCGGCTTCAAATCAATCAGCGGAGTTCGGTCCAGGCAGTCCAGGCCACGCACATGCAGTGTTGCACCATCGACCCCGGCCAGCACAACGACGGACGAGGCGATCGGGTTGGGCCGCACGGGGGAACGCAACGCGAAGCTCCCGATCGTCTGTCCGGTGCGGATCGGCGTCTGCAGAACCAGATCACGGCGGGCGCGGTGCATCCAGTACAGCACCTGGATGCGTGAATGATCGGCGATGCCGGTCAGGGCCTGACGCCAGCGCTCATCGACGACAATTGAGCAGACCGGCCCGTTTGGATCGCCGCGTTTCGGGCAGTCGGCTCGGTTCTGCCAGGGCGTACGGATGACGCCGATGAAATACACGCCCGCATCGGTATCCAGGGGAAGCGGGACCGCGACTTCCCCCGCGCGCAGTTCATCATCGAATGCGTTGGTCATGACGGGACCGTGCCACCTGGCGGCGCCTCGAGTCCAGGTCCGGCTCGCCGGATCGCGTCGGATGCCACCAGTCCGTCGGACCACTGCTCCGGTGTCGGACGACCGGTCCGGTGACGGCCGGACGCCCGTCCGCTCGAGCCGGGACGCCCGCAAGGCTTCTCATCCGGCCACCCTGCAGCTCATCCGCCCAGCCCGCGGCCGCGGATGGCCCGGACTGTGCAGCGGGCCATGACGCGGGGAGGCACGGTTCGGTTTTCCGAGCGGATCGATATCACAGGGCCTGGGTGACCGCCTTCACTTCGGTATAGTTATGAAGTACCTCGGCACCCATCTCGCGGCCCCAGCCGGACTGCTTGTAGCCGCCGAACGGC
>DASWON010000570.1:0-5101 GCA_036398735.1 Rhodopila sp. | reverse complement strand
ACGGAGGGCCCAGCTGGAGGAAAGCCTTTGACCCGTATCCCCATCGATCCCGACACCATTCGCGCCCTGGCGGCTGTCCTGGCTGAAACCGGTCTGACCGAGATAGAAATTGCCGATAAGGACAACCGCATCCGTGTGGTTCGCGGCGGGAGCGGCTCGCCGACGACTGTGGTGCCGGTGCCTGTCTCGGCGCCGGTCCCCGCAGCGGCTCCGATTACCCCGGATGTCGCGGCTCATCCGGGTGCGGTCGTCAGCCCGATGGTCGGCGTGGCATATCTTTCGCCCGAGCCGGGGGCCCCGCCGTTCGTGACGATCGGGCAGCAGGTGACTGCGGGACAAACCTTGCTGCTGATCGAAGCCATGAAGACGTTCAACCAGATCAAGGCACCCAAGGCAGGCACGGTCGCCGCCATCCTGGTGCAGAGCGGCGCGCCGGTCGAATACGGCGAAGTGCTGATTATCCTGGAATAAATTGTTGTTTCAAAAAATCCTGATCGCCAATCGCGGCGAAATCGCCCTTCGCATCCAGCGCGCCTGCCGGGAGCTTGGGATCGCGACCGTGGCGGTGCATTCCACCGCCGACGCCGAGGCGATGCATGTGCGCCTGGCGGACGAAAGCGTCTGCATCGGGCCGCCGCCGGCCAAGGACAGTTATCTGAACATCCCCTCGATCCTGTCGGCCGCGGCTATCACCGGTGCGGACGCAATCCACCCGGGATACGGATTTCTGTCGGAAAACGCTGCCTTCGCCGAGATGGTGGACGCCCATGGACTGACGTTCATCGGACCGTCCGCCGCCCACATCGCCATGATGGGAGACAAGATCGCGGCAAAAACGGCGATGGCCGCCGTGGGGGTACCGCTGGTGCCGGGCTCCGACGGTGAACTGCCGGACCTGGAGACCGCGCGAATAGTCGCCGGGCGCATCGGCTATCCGGTGCTGATCAAGGCCGCAGCCGGCGGCGGCGGTCGCGGGATGAAGGTCGCCCGCGATGCCTCCGAGATCGAGGATGCGTTCCGCCTGGCGCGCACCGAAGCACGGACCGCGTTCGGCAATGATTCGGTATACATGGAGAAGTATCTCGACAGACCGCGGCATATCGAGCTGCAGATCATGGCCGACAATCATGGCAATGTCGTGCATTTCGGTGAACGCGACTGCAGTCTGCAACGCCGGCATCAGAAACTGCTGGAGGAGGCAGGATCTCCGGCGATCAGCCCGGCCCAGCGCAACGCCCTGGGGCAAACGGCGACCACGGCGTTGCGCAAGCTGGGCTATCGCAACGCCGGCACCCTGGAGTTCCTGTACCAGGACGGGCACTTCGCGTTCATCGAAATGAACACGCGATTGCAAGTAGAGCATCCGGTGACCGAGATGATCTGCGATGTCGATCTCGTACAGGAACAGATTCGCATCGCCGCAGGCATGCCCCTGGGCTACGAACAAAGCGATGTCACCTTCAATGGTCACGCCATCGAGTGCCGGATCACCGCCGAGGATCCGGACACCTTCATGCCCACGCCGGGCCGCGTCACCGCGTACCATGCCCCGGGCGGCCTCGGCGTCAGGGTCGATTCAGCATTGTACGCCGGCTATTTCGTGCCTCCCTTCTACGACAGCCTGGTGGCCAAGCTGATCGTGCACGCCCCGACGCGGGCACGCGCGATCGACCGCATGCGACGGGCGCTGGATGAGTTCGCGGTCGTCGGGATCAAGACCACGATCCCGCTGCACCAGCGCATTGTAGACGATCCCGGCTTCCAGGCCGGCGACTACACAATCCATTGGCTGGAGAACTTCGTCGCCCGCCACTGATGCCGCCCAGGACCCGCTTCCCGGACGGCAGCGGCGCGGCAGGCATTCCGTCCGATGCGATCACGTTCTAGGATGCGGCGGAGCCAGCGGCCAGCAGGCCACAGAACGTCCGGCAAGCGCCAGGAGAGCCGAGGCTCGCCAAGCGGAAAAGCCCGGGCCAGGAATTAGCGGAGCAAGACCATGAGCCACGACGATCACGACCATCATCACACCCCGGTCGACTGGAAGCTGAACGGTGTGCGGGTGATCAAGGGCGACCAACTCGACACCAACACGGCACAGACCCCGGGCATGAACCGTGCCGCCGCGATCAACCTCGCCCGCGTCGGCGCGCAGAAGATCTGGGCCGGCACGGTGAACATCCATGCCAACGCCAAGACCGGAGCCCATCACCACGGCGCGCTGGAGAGCGTGATCTATGTCGTCCGCGGCAAGGCCCGGATGCGCTGGGGCGAGAAACTGGAATACGTGGCCGAGGCAGAGGCCGGCGACTTCATCTTTGTTCCCCCGTATGTGCCGCATCAGGAGATCAATGCATCCACTGACGAGACCCTGGAATGCGTGCTCGTGCGCAGCGACAACGAGGCGGTTGTGGTGAACCTCGATATTGAAGCCGTGGAAAAGCCTGAGGCGGTCTACTGGGTCGACCCGATCCATAAGCACCCGCACTGAGACCGCCTCCCGAACGGGACCGCCTCCCGAACGGGACCGCGCCGGTTGGGGTGGCGCCGACGGGTCCGGTGATTCTGAAGTCCGCTGTCTCTTGGTCCGCGCCAACGCGGACTTCGGAACCATCTACCACGCTCGCAGGTCATCAATTTGATGAGCCGATTTGTCTGGAGCGCGGGCTCGAGGCGTCAGGGGCGAGCGTTGGCGCAGCTCGGCGGCGGCTGGAATCGTGTCGCTTATCCTTGGCACCATCGTCGGCCGGATGTTCCGCGACCTGGGTTTTCGAGGTGCGGGGCCATGCGTCACCGGCGGCGCCTCACTCACCCGATCGCCCGACGATGACACAAAGCCTCGCTGCCCCGCGACGTTTTCTCTCAACGTAAAGTTCCAGACGATCGCTCCGGTCACGGAGCCGCCCTAAGTCCGGCAACGATCATCGCGATCCCCTGGGCGTGCCACCTTTGAACCGCCTTGTGGTCGGCACCCAGCGCCTTGCCCAGGCGGCGCCAGGGAAACAGGTGCCGATCGGTCACCGGATGCACCAGGCTGCGCGCGCCCACCACGCGGCGGAGCACATAGCGATCCAGCGGGATCAACGGGATCCAGCTCATCGCCTCGTCCATTCGGGTGATTTTCTCCGCCGACGGAACCGAGGGGCGAATCCGAGCCTCGGTCCAGCCGTAAGCCTCGAGAGCGGTGCGCACGATTTCCAGCGAGGATGTGCGCAAGCGGGTCGACCAGCCGGTGCCGGGCAGAGCGAGCAACGTCGCGCCGGCCTCCTCCAGGCGGTACACCACGAAGTCAGCATCGATTTCGTAGCCGTTGGTCATCAGCGGCCGGACCGGCAGTTTCGGGGCAGCCGTCTTGCCAGCTTTGGCGACGCGGGACGTCGTCATGTCGGGATCCTTCCGGTGAGATTGGGGTTGCGCCGCGTTCAGCGGATCAGGCCGGGGGTCCGGAAGGGTGCATCAGCGAGGCAGGTGCCTCGGTTGATCGCGCCCCAGCTTTCCGCGTGGCCGGCGTGCAGCGGCTCACGCTGCGATTGATCAAGTGCCGTGACGGCGTTGACCGGGCGACGTTCGGCGCCAATGGAACGGGCACGCTCGATGACCGTCCAGCGGGCGAGACCAAGCGCGAGGGCGATGACGTCCCAGGTCGCGCCCTCGGTGCGCAGACGGCGGATCTGGCCGTCCTGGCCTTCCGTCCAGGCTGTCCTTTTGGGCATTTGGGCGCTCCGTTCATGAACGTTAGGGGAACATTCTGTTAGTTAGTCTTACTATCGAATGGCGTCAATTTTAATAACGTTAAACAGGAAAATTTCCCTTCGAACGGAGAGACTGCCTACCTCCGCCACACCAGCTCGCCAACCCGGCGTCTGTCCGGCCTCGCGGTCCAACGGCTATCTTGCAGCGGTTCCATGACTCATGGTGCGGACCATGCCTGCCATAGCGGGATGCCGGTTGATCCCAGCCGAATTGCGCACGGCGACAGCGCGTGTCTGCACATCTGCTCGGACGTCACCAGATTTGCTGGAATTGTTAGATCACGTCAGTTATACTAACTTCCATGAACACACCGCACGACATTGGAATGCGCATCCGCATCGCCCGGAAGGATCGCGGCATGACGCAGGACGAGCTTGCCGATCGAGTGGGTGTTTCGCGTAGCGCGGTTGCGCAGTGGGAAACCGGGCGGGCCGGCCAGGTCACCGGAAATCTGACCCGGATTGCCAGCGCGCTGGAACTCAGCGTGGAATATCTAATGGATGGCGAGGACAAGCGTGCGGCCAGCGAGGTGCACCAAGGTGACGAACGCGCGCTGTTGCGCCTGTACCGCGAGTGCGACCCCGAAGACCGTCAGATCCTGCTGCGCACGGCTCACCGGCTGGCACGACGCGGAAGCCGCTGACAATTCTCTCACAGCCGTAGCATGCATCGCCGGCATTACTGCGGCGGGTCGAACGCGCACGCCTTGCCCGCCCATCGACGCGGCTCACCGGATCTGCGTCCGCCGGCAGACGCAGTGAACAGGGTTCAGAACGTGATAGACGATCGTATGCCGGCGACCACCGCGTTCTTCAATGCGGTGCTGCTGAAGCTGCTCGGAATCCCGGCTCCCGGATTGATTACGACCTGCAGGTCGGGCTGCACCGTCCACCAGGGTGCCACCTGATACTGGTAGGTTGCCTCAACGACTGTCTCGTTGCCGGCAAAACCTGGGCCGGTGGCGCTGAAAGCCGCGACATCACGTCCCAGGCGGCGGGTAGCGGGACTGATCCCAAGATACGATACCGCGACACCGAACGTGTCGTTTTCCCTGCCTGCAAACGGCCCCATCCAGTTCATGCCGGCCTCGATGAACAGGTTGCTCTGATTAAACTGGGCCGGCGCACCCATGACCTGAAGAAACAGGCCGATGCCCTGCTGATCGCTGTCCGGCTTCTTCCAGATCATCTGGTCGACGATGCCGTACACCGCGAAATTGGTTGAGTGCGCCCGCGGGATCCGCGTGCTCTCGGGATTGGCCAATGATAGTCCGGCCGTATCGAACTCCTGGTCGGCGAAATGTCCGGAGTGTTGCCAGAACCCAAGCTTGTAGGTGGCGGGAAGACCCGTC
>DASWON010000569.1:0-3469 GCA_036398735.1 Rhodopila sp. | reverse complement strand
GTGGATTCGATCTCGTCGCGCAACTATCCGGTGGTGATGGGGTCGGTTCTGGTCTCGACGCTGCTGTTCGTGCTGTCGACGGCGCTGGCCGATATCGTCAACGCGGTCTTCGACCCGAGATTGAGGCAGCGCCGATGAGCCGCAATCCGACTTTCTGCCGCAGGGGATGCGCATGACCGACGCGACCGAAATCCGCCCCGGCGCCGGGCCGCTCCTGCGGCTGATGCGCAATCCGATGGGAGTGATGGGCGCGCTTCTGGTGGTGCTGACCTGCGCCACCGCCGCCTTCGCGCCGCTGATCGCCACCCACGACCCGCTCGCCATCGACGTAATGGCGCGGTTTCAGCCGCCGGGGGTGCCGCATTTGCTCGGCACCGACCAACTCGGGCGCGACACGTTCTCGCGCATGGTGATGGGCAGCCGCGTGGCCTTGCAGGTGGCGCTGCCGTCGGTGCTGATCTCGCTGGTGCTCGGCATGGTTCTGGGGATGATCGCGGGCTACGGGCCGCGCTGGCTCGATACCGCGATTTCGTTCTGCTTCGACCTGCTGCGCTCGTTCCCGACGGTGATGCTGGCGCTGTCGATGGTCGCGCTGTTCGGGCCGAGCCTGAACACCGTGCTCGCCGTGGTGGTGGTGACCTCGATCCCGATCTATGGCCGCGTCGCCCGGACCCAGACGCTGGCGCTGCGCTCGGCCGAGTTCATCACCGCCGAACAGGGGATGGGCGCCGGGCTGTGGCGGATCATCGCCGTCCATGTCGCGCCCAATATCATGGGGCCGCTGCTGGTGCTCGCCTCGATGGACATTCCTTCGGTCATCGCGCTGGAGGCGGGGCTGTCGTTCCTGGGCATGGGGGTGCAGCCGCCCGCGCCATCATGGGGCGCGCTGCTGAAGGACGGCTATGCGATGATCCGTTCCACGCCGTGGCTGGTGATCGCCGGGGCGATCCCGATCATCGTCACCACGCTCGGCTTCACCTTCCTCGGCGAGGCGCTGCGCGACCTGACCGACCCGCGCCGCAGGAGCCGCTGATGACCGCACCCCTTTTGGAAATCCGCGACCTGCGCGTCGACTACATGGGCGAGGGCGGGCCGGTTCCGGCGCTGCATGGCGTCGATCTGACCATCGCCCCGGGCGAGACGCTCGGCATCGTCGGCGAGTCGGGTTGTGGCAAGTCCACGCTGATCTCGGCGATCCTGCGGCTGATGGCGGCCAATGCCCGGGTCTCGGGCGGGTCGATCCGGTTCGACGGGCGCGACATGCTGGCACTGCCCGCGCGCGAGATGCGGCTGATGCGCGGCAAGGATATCTCGATCGTGTTTCAGGACCCGATGCAGACGCACAATCCGGTCATCCCCATCGGGCGGCAACTGATCGACATCCAGTTCCGCGAGCCGCTGTCGCGGCGCGAGAAATACGCCCGCGCCGTGGCGATGCTCGAACAGGTCGAGTTGAGCGAGCCGGAGCGTCATATGCGCCAGTATCCGTTCGAGCTTTCGGGCGGAATGCGCCAGCGGCTCGCCATCGCCATGGCGATGCTGTGCCGCCCGCGCCTGCTGATCGCCGACGAGCCGACGACCGCGCTGGACGCGACGCTGGAGATCCAGATCCTCGACAAGCTGCGCGATTTGCAGCGCGACACCGGCTGCGCGGTGATCTTCATCTCGCATCACCTCGGCGCCGTGGCGCGGCTTTGCGAGCGGGTGATGGTGATGTATCGCGGCCATGTGGTCGAAGAGGGCAGGCTGGCCCCGATCTTCGCCGCCCCCGCCCATGCCTATACCCGCGCACTGATGGAATGCGACCCGGCGGCCCTGCCCGAGCGGCGGCGGATCCTGCCCTCGATCACCGACGAGATGCGGAGGAGCTTTCTGTGACCCCTGACACCGCATCCGACACCGTGCTTCAGGCGCGCGGGCTGAATGTGCAGTATGGCACGTCCTCGCTGTTTGGCCGCCGCCCGTTCCACGCGGTGCGCGACGTGTCGCTGCAACTCGGTCGTGGCGAGATCCTCGCGGTGATCGGCGAAAGCGGATCGGGCAAGACCTCGATGCTGCGGGCGATGGCGGGGCTGGTGCCGGCAAGCGGATCGGTGATGATCGAGGGGCGGGAAATGATCGGCCAGTCCGGGCGGGCGCTGCGCGCCTTGCGCGGCCGCGTCGGGCTGATGTTTCAGGATCCGGTCGGCAGCCTTTCGCCGCGCCTGACCGTGCGCCATGCGGTAACCGAGCCGTTTCGCATCCATGGGGTGAAAGACCGCGACCTCGATGCCGAATGCGCGCGGCTGTTGCGGATGGTCGGCCTGCCTGCGGATTTCGCCGGGCGCTATCCGCATCAGCTTTCGGGCGGGCAGGCGCGGCGGGTGGGCGTGGCGCGGGCGCTGGCGCTCGATCCGTCGGTGATCCTTGCCGACGAGCCGACGGCGGGACTCGATGTGTCCGTGCAGGGCGAATTGCTGAACCTTCTGCGCGGGCTTCAGGACCGGCTGGGGATCTCGATGCTGATCATCACCCACAACCTGCATGTGGTGCGCCACATCGCCGACCGCATCGCCATCGCGCTGGACGGCGAGATCGTCGAGCAGGGCGACAACGGCCGCATCCTGACGGCGCCGGAACACCCGTTCACCCGCGCGCTTCTGGCCGCGAACCTGCATGTCGCGCGCTGAGGCCCGGCGGCGCGGAATTCCATCCGCGCAAACGAAGCGGCGGTCAGGCTCCTTGCTCTCGACAGAAGTATCCTGTGTCTTCAGTGACAGCGATGCCGCGGGCGGTTAAGCCGTTCAGGATGTCGGCGCTGGCCCGGACCCGGGCAACCTGACGCGCGACGCTCCGGGCGGTGATCCGCCGGGATGGACATAGGTCAGGAAGTAATCGGCCTCGTCGTCGGTCAGCGCCGCGAGGTTCGCCTTGTTCCCGCCCCGGTCGGGGATCGGCGAGGTGCGCAGGTCGGGCATATCTTCGCCCAGACGGCGCAGCCAGTCGGGAAAGAAGGTCACCGTCAGCGTGTGCAGGGCGGCGAAGCGCACCATTCCGGCCTCGGCGGCGGGTCTCAGCGTCTTGCGCGCGGCGTGGAAGGTGCGGATCGCTTCCTGTACGACGGGCAGAAAGTTGCGTCCCGCCGGGGTCAGTTCGGCCGGCATGGTGGCGCGGCTGATCAGCGTCGCGCCGAGCCATGCCTCAAGCTGTTTGATTCGTCGGCTGAACGCCGGTTGGGTGACATTGCGCCTCTCGGCCACGCGCGAAAAGCGCGACGTTTCGGCGAGAGTAACGGAGCCCTCGAGCCATTTGAGTTCCATTTTCTAGGCACTTTCAGGGTAAGATAGGCTTTTTTGCAGGAGTCAGGGGGCGGCGGGATGTGCCGCCTTTCCAGGCGGGTTCGGACCACGCGCTCGATCCCGGCGGTGGCGAGCGTATTGCAGCGGTTCATCAGTGCGACACGGATCTGGACTTCGGCAGTTTGACGGTC
>DASWON010000568.1:0-5504 GCA_036398735.1 Rhodopila sp. | reverse complement strand
TTCTCGGCCGGGGCCCAGAGCTTCGCGATCATCCGTTTCTTCCTCGGCGTCGCGGAAGCCGGCTTCTTCCCCGGCATCATTCTGTACTTCACTTACTGGTTTCCGCACTATCACCATGCGCGGATCATGTCGGGCTTCCTGGTCGGTCTGCCGATCGCCGTCGCGGCCGGGGCGCCGGTCTCCACCGCCATCCTGGCACTCGACGGCTGGCTCGGACTGCGCGGCTGGCAGCATATGTACATCATGGAAGGCATCCCGACCGTGCTGATCGGGATCCTGGTGCTGTTCGTGCTGACCGACCGCCCCGAGCAGGCGAAATTCCTGACGACGGAGGAGAAATCCTGGCTGGCCGGTCAGCTCGCGGCGGAGCGGCATGCCAAGGACGCGGTGAAGAAGATCAGCCTGTGGCAGTCCTTCTTCAATCCGAAGGTCATGCTGCTGTCGCTGAACTACATCGGTATCGTCACCGCCAGTCTCGGGATGCTGATCTTCATTCCCCAGATCATCAAGTCGCTTGGTGTCACCAGCAACATGACGGTGGGCTGGCTGACCATGGTGCCTTACCTGTGCGCGGCGGTTTCGCTGGTGGTGTGGGGCCATATCTCGGACCGGATGCAGGAGCGCCGGTGGAACCTGTTCTGGGCCTGCGTGCTGTCCACCGCTGGCCTGGTGATAGCCGGACTGACCATGGGCACCTGGTGGGCGCTGGTCGGGATGACGATCGCGGCGTGCGGCTTCTACGGCTCGAAGGGCCCGTTCTGGGCGATGCCGCCGATGTTCCTGACCGGCCCCGCTGCGGCGGCGGCAATCGCCTGGATCAACTCGATCGGCAATCTCGGCGGGTTCTTCGGACCCTGGTATGTCGGCTTCATGAAGGACGCGACGGGCAGCTATGCCGGCGGCCTCTACGGGCTGGCGCTGTTCGGCTTCATCGCGGCACTGATCTGCGCTTTTTTCCTCAATATCCAGAACAATGCGGCACCCGCCGTGGCACCGGCGGGGGCCCAGGCGGACTGACGGCGGCGGCCCGTGGCATGCGCCCGGCCGTCGAGCGACGGGCCGCTCATTGCCAATGACAGGCGACGGTATAGATCTCCGGCGCGGCCGTGTCCGCACCCCTGTGGGCTATCGGTCAGCGTTCTGTCGGGGCGGCAGATCCCCGCCGAGCCCGGACGGCGCCGAACCCGATCCGCCGGCGGGTGTCTTTACAACCGCGTCGGCACACGTGACGCTCTCCCCTGGAAACGCAGCCGACCGGGCCTCAAGGCCTGGCGGATATTTATGCAACAGGGAGAAATGTCGTGGATGCAGCGATTGAGCGATCGGCTATCCGGAAAATCTACTGGCGTCTGCTACCGATCGCGATCCTGACTTACCTTCTGGCCTACATCGATCGGATCAACGTGGGGTTCGCCGCGCTGACGATGCGCGGTGACCTGCACATTAGCGCCACCGACTTCGGTTTCGCCTCCGGTATCTTTTTCTGGGGCTATTTCATCTTCGAGGTTCCCAGCAACATCATCATGGAGAAGGTGGGCGCGCGCCTCTGGATCGCTCGCATCATGATCTCCTGGGGCCTGCTGGCCGCGGCGACCGCATTCGTGACCGGAACGAACAGCTTCGCGATCCTGCGATTCCTGCTCGGCCTGGCCGAAGCAGGGTTCCTGCCCGGCCTGATTCTATACTTCACGTACTGGCTGCCGGGCTATCATCACGCCCGGGTGGTCTCGGGCTTCCTGGTCGGACTGCCGATCGCCGTTGCCCTCGGCTCACCGGTTTCCACCGCCCTGCTCTCGCTGGACGGCTGGCTCGGGCTGCGCGGCTGGCAGCACATGTATCTGTTCGAAGGCCTGCCCACCGTCCTGATCGGCTTCCTCGTGCTGTTCGTCCTGACCGACCGGCCGGCGCAGGCGACGTTTCTGACGCAGCCGGAAAAGGACTGGCTGTCGCGGACACTGGACGCTGAGCGACGAGCCAAGGAGGCCAACGGACGCATCGGTCTGTGGCAGTCGCTGGTCAATCCGAAGGTCCTGCTGCTGGCGTTCAACTACCTTGGGATTGTCACCGCCAGTCTTGGGATGCTGATTTTCATTCCGCAGATCATCAAGTCTCTGGGCGTGACCAGCAACATGGCTGTCGGCTGGCTGACCATGATCCCGTACGCCATTGCCGCTGTGGTGGAACTGGTGTGGGGTCAGATCTCCGACCGGATGAACGAGCGGCGCTGGAACCTGTTCGTCGGCTGCGTGTTTTCCGCCGCCGGTCTGGTGATCGCGGGACTGACCATGGGGACGTGGTGGGCGATGGTCGGCATGACGATCGCGGCGTGCGGGTTCTATGGATCGAAGGGGCCGTTCTGGGCAATGCCAGGCATGTTTCTGACCGGTCCCGCGGCGGCGGCGGCAATTGCCTGGATCAATTCAATCGGCAATCTCGGCGGCTTTTTCGGCCCCTGGTATGTGGGTTTCGTGAAGGATGCCACAGGCAGCTATACGGGCGGACTGTATGGGCTGGCGCTGTTCGGTATCTTCGCCGCGGCGATCACCGCGTTCTTTCTGGACATTCCGAACGCGACCGCCCCACGGACGCAGGTGGCGGAGCAGACTGGTCGCTGACGACCCCGACGTTCGCGGACCCATCAATCGTGGCCCGGGCACGATCTGGCGATCGACCCGGCGACCCACCGGGCCACGTTGCGCTGCCGATGACGCCGAGCGTTCCGGACGGTCACCCTGCGCGTGCGACTGCGTCGATCCCTGGCGGTGGTCCTGACCACAGCCGGCAGTCCCTATCGAACGGTCGCGCGCCGCAGGAGGAGGCGACGAGGAAGCGCAGCGGCAGATCAATGGTTCCGCGCGGTTGTTATGACTCCCGGTCACCGCTCAGTCTGTATTCCCAGTGGCAGATACTTTTATACCTGAATTATGTTGACAATAGATAAACAATGTCTGCCGCTGTCTCTACATCCCGGACCTGTTGCATGCCAGCCAGCAACCGCGACACCAGCGGCACACGCCCGGTTCCAGCGATATTTCGGTGCAACGATCGCCCGGCTCAACCAATCCTATCGGCCCGCCCAGGCCGGCGAGAAGAAGATCGCCAGGTTACAGGCGAATGCGACCGACCAGACCGCCGACCGCAATGTGGGGCGGTTGCCCAGGTACAGCAGCACGTAGGCGATCCGTGCGACGACAAACGCGACCGCCAAGGCATTCACCACACCCTGCGGAACCGCCCGCATCTCCGCCAGGATCACCGCGGCGGCAAAGAACGGAAACGCCTCGTACCCGTTCAGATGGGCGCCCTGCGACCGCGCCCGCAGGCCCGGCGTGTAGAACCGCGGATCGCGCGGGTTGGCATTGTCATACTCCCGCACACCATGCAACTTCGCTGGCACAATCGACAGGATCGTCAGAACGACGACCGCGGGAAGACACAACTCGGCGATGGTCATGGTGACGTGCTCCCATTATGAGTGGCGCCCCTATCCACGAATGACATGGACGGAACAAGCTCATGGCGCTGCGCTGCGATCTCATCATCCGCGATGCCACTGTTTTCGATGGCCTGGGGAGTCCCCGCTTCGGCGCCGATGTCGGCGTCACCGACGACCGCATCGTCGCGGTCGGTGACCTTGGTGGCGCGGCGGCGGACCGCGAGGTCGACGCCGACGGGCTGGCCCTCGCCCCCGGTTTCATCGACGCGCACACGCATGACGACCGAGCGGTGCTGTGCGGGCCGGCGTGCATGCTGTGCAAGATGTCCCAGGGCGTCACCACCGTGGTTGTCGGCAACTGCGGGATCTCCCTCTCGCCGGTGCGGATGAAGTCGCGCCCGGTGCCGCCGCTGGATCTGCTGGGCGACGAAAGCTGGTTCGCGTTCGGCAGCTTCGCCGAATATGCCGAGCGTCTGGCTCGTGACCCCTCGCCGGTGAACACCTACGCGCTGATCGGCCACATGTCGCTGCGCGTCGAGGCAATGGATGGCGACACGCAGCGCGCCGCCACCGACCGCGAGGCCGCACACATGCAGACGCGCCTGCGTCAGGCCTTGGCCGAGGGCGCGTCCGGGTTCTCCACCGGTCTCTATTATCCGCCCAACATGATGGCCCCGACCGATGAGGTCATCGCCGTCGCCGAGGCGCTGCGCGCCGCCGGCGGGCTTTACGTCACCCACATGCGCGATGAGGCGAACGACGTCCTGCTGTCGATCGAGGAGACCCTGAAGATCGGCCGCGCCGTCGATGCACCGGTGGTGATCAGCCACCATAAGTGCTCGATGCCGGAGAATTTCGGCCGCAGCGCCGAGACACTGCCGCTGATCGACCAGGGCGCCGCCGGACAGAAGGTCGATTTCGACGTCTATCCCTACGCCGCGGGATCGACCGTGCTGATGCCGCACCGGCTGCGCAAGGACGTGCCGGTGCAGATCACCTGGTCGGTGCCGCATCCGGAACTGGCGGGCCGAATGCTGGACGATATCGCCAGGGAGTGGAACCTCGACCCCAAACAGGCCGCGGAGCGGCTGACGCCGGCCGGGGCGATCTACTTCCAGATGGATGAGCCGGACGTGCAGCGCATCATGGCGCATCGCCTGGCGATGATCGGCAGCGACGGGTTGCCGCATGACTCTTATCCGCACCCCCGCCTCTGGGGCACCTTCCCCCGGGTACTTGGCCATTACGCCCGCGACCTCGGGCTGTTCAGCCTGGAGGAGGCTGTCCGCAAGATGACCGGCCATACCGCCTCGGTCTTCGGCATGGTCGACCGCGGCGTGATCCGCACCGGAGCCTATGCCGACCTGGTGCTGTTCGATCCCCAGAAGGTGCGTGACGCCTCCACCTACGACGCGCCGACGCGCCCGGCTGAGGGCATCCTGGAGACCTGGATCAACGGTCAGTCCGCCTATGTGTTCGGCGACGGCGCGACCAAGGCGCGTGCCGGCCGGCTGGTGACACGCAACCAGGCATGATGTCACGAAACCGCCACGCCATTCAGGCGTGACAGGGCGAAGCCCTCAGGCTAAGGGGACCCTCCCGTAACGCCCTAACGGAAATCACATTTCAGCGACATGTCTGCCACGACCCAGCACTCGATGGCCGCCGGATGGCGCCTGCCAAACATATGGGACGCCGTCGCGTTCGTGTGCGTCATCGGCGCCCTTGTCGCGGTGGGTCATGTCGCGCAGGGCACGATGACCCGCATCGACGCGCCGGGCGCCACCGGGGTCACGCTCGATCCGATGCACCTGCCGGTCTACGCGCTGCGTACCACGATGCGGATGTTCGCGGCCCTGGCGGCGTCGCTGCTGTTCACCTTCACCTATGGCACTGCCGCCGCCAAAAGCCGCCGCGCCGCGCTCGTGCTGGTGCCGGTGCTGGACGTGCTGCAGTCCGTGCCAATCCTGGGATTCCTGACCTTCACCGTCGTCTTCTTCATGAGCCTGTTCCCAGGCCAGGTGCTGGAGCTGGAGCTGGCGGCGATCCTCGCCATCTTCACCAGCCA
>DASWON010000567.1:0-5918 GCA_036398735.1 Rhodopila sp. | reverse complement strand
CGCGCTGGACGCAGCCGCGGACTCCGCCGCCGGAGGGGCGGCTGATCCGGCGGCGGCGGAGACGGCATCGCTGCGGGCGGCTAAGGCGAAGATCGTCGTCGATGATCTCGCGCTGCGGGCGGCCGCCCAGATCTTCGACGTCGGTGGCGCATCGGCGGCCAAAGCAAGCCTGCTGCTGGATCGTCATTGGCGAAACATCCGCACTCTCGCTTCGCACAATCCCGATGCCTACAAGGCAAGGGTCATCGGCGATCATGAACTCAACGGTACCGCGCTGCCCAAGGGGGCCTTCTTCTGATCCCATCAAGAAGTCTTCCGCGCCGGCGTGCGGGACCGGCCTGACGGTCCTGGCGCCGCTCGCGCGAATGTCCGCTCGCGCGAATGTCCGCTCGGCGGCCGCAACGCACCCGCGCGATGCCGCCGGCGCCCCGATCCCTCCTTGCGCGACGCGTGGCTGGCGGCATAAGCCCAGTGCCGCGGAATGGCCCGCGGCAGGAGAGTTGATCGATGGCGAGGAACAAGGCGCCGCAGACCATCGCGGCCGGAAACGGTCTTGGTCTGGACAGCGCCCACGGTGCGGTGGTCCCGCCGATCTATCTGTCGAGCAGCTTCACTTTCGAGGGTTTCGGCCGCCCGCGGGACTACGACTACACGCGTTCGGGGAATCCGACGCGTGACGTGCTGGCCGACACGCTCGCCCAGTTGGAGGATGGTGCCGGCGCCGTTGTCCTCTCAACCGGCATGGCGGCGATCGACCTCACACTGGCTTGCCTGGAGCCCGGGGATCTCATCATAGCCCCGCATGATTGCTATGCGGGGACCTGGCGCCTGTTGAACGCGCGGCAGGCGAAGCGGCAGTTCAACGTCGCGTTCGTCGACTTCGCCGACGACGGCGCGCTGGGTTCGGCGTTGGCGCGCGCGCCGAAACTCGTTCTGATCGAGACCCCAAGCAATCCGCTGATGCGCGTCACCGACATCCGGAAGGTCTGCGGGCAGGCAAAGGCGGTCGGGGCAAAGGTGATCGTCGACAACACCTTCCTGTCGCCGGCGTTCCAGCAGCCGATCAAACTGGGCGCGGATATGGTCGTTCACTCGACGACCAAGTTCCTCAACGGCCATGCCGATGTCGTGGGCGGCGTGGTGGTCGCCGCAACCCAGGCGGATGCCGACGAACTCCGCGCCTGGGCGAACGTCACCGGCGTGACGGGCTCTCCGTTCGATGCGTATCTGACACTGCGCGGGGTCCGGACATTGTTCGCGCGCGTTGAACGGCAACAGCAATCCGCCGCAGCGGTTGCCGCGTTCCTGGACCGGCATCCGGGTGTGTCGGCGGTCTATTACCCGGGATTGCCGGCTCACCCCGGCCACGCGATCGCCAAGGCCCAGCAGACCGGCTTCGGCGCCATGCTGAGTTTCGAGATCGCTGGGGGCGTCGAGGGGGTGCGGCGATTTGTCGAGGCGGTCGAAGTCTTCTCGCTGGCGGAATCGCTTGGCGGGATGGGCAGCCTGGTCGCCCATCCCGCCACGATGACCCATGCCAGCATGAGCAAGGAGGCCAGGGTCGCGGCCGGGATCAGCGACAGCCTGTTGCGGCTCTCGATCGGTCTGGAGAGCGAGGCGGATCTGCTCGCCGATCTCGCCTGCGGATTGGACGCGGCGTAACGCCCGCCGGCCATCCCGATGGCGCGACTGCGCGCCGTGTCGCCCGGTCTCGCGCGGCCGCGGGCGGCGGCGTCACGTTCCTGAGCAGCCGATCGAGCGGCCGCCCGCCGCGCGGAGACCGGGTGAATATCACGTCAATCCCCTTCGACAGGCCTTTTCAAACGCATGGCCGCGCGGCTCTATTGGGAAACCCCTGGTTTACGCCTGGAAGCCTTCGACAGCGTATTCGCGATCGGGTTCGCCCGGACGCACGACCGGCGGCGAAACGGCGCGGCTGGGATCAGGCTCCAGTGACCCGCAACGGGAGTAGCAGGATGGATGAGAGTCAGATTCAGGAGGTCCTCGATCGCCACTGGGCCGCCTCGGACGCAAGTGACTTCGATGTCGAGCACGACATATACCGGGACGATGCGGTGCTCGAGTATCCCCAGTCGGGTGAGCGCATCAGAGGGCGGCACAACATCCAGGCCTCTCGCGCCGCGCAGCCGAACGCCAAGCGCTTCTCGGTGCGGCGCATCGTCGGCAGGGGTGAACTCTGGGTTACCGAATTCATCCTCACCTACGACGGCCGGCCCTCCTACTCGGTGAGTGTCATGGAGTTCCTGGACGGCAAGGTGGCCCGTGAGACCCAGTACTTCGGAGCTCCCTTCGAGCCAGGGCCCTCGCGCGCGCAGTGGGTTGAGCGGATGGGGTGAATTCGTGCCGGCAGTCGCGTGTCCGCGCGTGCTGGATCGAGCGGAGCTGCCCGTTGATACCGTCCGGCTCGCCCGTTTTCTCATCGGCAAAATGCTCGTGCGGAGACTGCCCGAAGGCGTGGCGGGTGGCCGCATCGTCGAGACCGAGGCCTATTCCGTCGGCGACGCCGCGGGTCATGCCTATCGCGGCATGACCCCACGCAATCAGGCGCTTTTCCTCGAGCGCGGACACGCCTACGTCTACCTTGCCTATGGCATCTCGTTCATGCTGAACGTCTCCAGCGAGGCGCCGGGCGTGGGCGCGGGCGTCCTGATCCGGGCGATCGAGCCAACCGATGGCATCGGCATCATGGCGCGATATCGCGGGACCGAGCGGGTGCGGGACCTGGCGCGGGGCCCGGGACGGCTGTGCGCTGCCTTGGACATCGATCGCCGGCTGGACGGGATCGACCTCTGTCAGGAGGGCCCGCTCTGGATCGGGTCTGACGGACGGGCGGCGGAGGAAACCGGGCAGGGCAAACGGATCGGCATCACCCGTGCGGCCGACAGTCCACTGCGTTTTTACGTGCGCGGCAATGCCTTCGTCAGCGGCCCGCGGGCGCTCAACAGATAAGAAGCCCAACGGGAATGCCTGGTCATTCCCGCGCGCTCCTGTCAGCAACGTCGCCCAGCGTATCGCTGACCGGGCTGCGCGTGAGCCGCAGCCAGCGGCACGATCGACGGCGTCACACCGATCAGATACCGCACCGCGGTCGGGAACAGCGCGACGAGGACCGCGCCCACGGCCCCAACACCGGCCGTCTTCGCAAGCGTCAGGCCGATTGACGCAGAGGGTGGGCGTAAAGGCTTTCCGGTCGCGGAAGGCCGAAATGGTCGCGCAAGGTCGTTCCGGTATAGTCTTCACGGAACAGGCCGCGGCGGCGCAGGATCGGAACGACCTCAGCGGCGAACACGTCGAATCCACCCGGGAGATGGGGTGGCATCACGTTAAACCCGTCCGCCGCGCCATTTTGAAACCACATCTGCATCGCATCGGCGATCTGCTCCGGCGTGCCGGCGACGACCTGGTGCCCTCGGCCCCCGGCCAGGCGCTGGATCAACTGGCGGATGGTCGGTTTTTCCCGATCAACGATGTCGAGGACGACCTGGAACCGGCTGGCGACACCCAGTTCGTTGTCGGTGCGGACCAGATGCCGCGGGAACGGTGCATCGAGATCATGCCGCGACAGGTCGAGACCGATCATGCGCTGCAGTTGCCCTAGCGAATATTCCGGTTGGATCAGGTCGTTGAAGTCCTGCTCCAGCCGCTTTGCCTCGGCTTCGGTGCCGCCGATGAAGGGGCTGATGCCGGGAAGGATCTTGATATGGTCGGGGTCTCGTCCGAACCCCGCCGCCTGACGTTTGATGTCGCCATAGAACGACTGGGCGTTGGCCAGGGTCTGGTGCGCGGTGAAGATCGCTTCGGCATGGCGTGCCGCGAAGGCGCGCCCGTCATCCGAGGCGCCGGCCTGGACAAACACCGGCCGGCCCTGCGGGGTGCGCGGCATGTTAAGCGGACCCGCAACCTTGAAATGCCGCCCGACATGCTCGATCGCGTGGATTCTGTCAGTGTCGGCGAATACGCCCGACGTCTTGTCGATCAGCAGCGCGTCGTCCTCCCAGCTGTCCCACAGCCTGGTGACGACATCGAGATACTCGCGGGCGCGATCGTAACGATCGCCATGAACCGGATGTGCAGGCAGGCCGAAGTTCTGAGCGGCATTGGCGGCACTGGTGGTGACGATGTTCCAGCCGGCCCGCCCGCCGCTGAGATGATCGAGCGAAGCGAACTGCCGCGCGAGATTGTAGGGTTCGGTGTAGGTGGTGGAGGCTGTGCCGATCAGCCCGATACGAGTGGTGGCGACGGCGATGGCCGACAGCCAGGTGAGCGGTTCCAGCCGGAATCGGCTAGCGTAACGGATATTGTCGGCCAGGGCCGGGCCGTCCGCGAAGAACACCGCGTCCAGTTTCGCGGCCTCCGCCCGGCTCGCGAGGTCCTGGTAGAAGGTGATGTCCAGCACGCGTTCCGGCTGGGATTCCTTGTAGCGCCACGCCGCCTCATGATGGCCGCCGGGATAGATGAAGAGATTGAGATTGAGTTGACGCATGGGTTCCTCGTACGAATTCAAACGGCGACAGCGAATTCTACAAACCATGTCGACCATATGTCCGGTAGGCACGTTGGTCCATACGTGATGCAACACCGGGGTCAATCCTGCCGGCTCGGTCACGCCGTCCATGATCGAACGACAGCAAAGAACAGTCGCAGCAGAAGGCTCTGCCTTCCGGTGAGAGTTGCATACTCATTCACGTGGAAAAACGATGGATACAGGGGTAGCTGGCATTTCTGCAGCCCCGTCGTTGACAGGCATTTCCGCAGAACGTTTCTGCCACACTCGATTGCCGGCTGGTGCCAACCTGTTCCCTCGAGCAGCTTGAGGTTCAAGCGCTATTACACTGAGGTTCTTGATGGCTTTGAAGATCAGCACGCCGGCTGGGTGCGCCGGCACGAACGCGCCAATGATCCGCTACCAGGAGAGCATCTGTCTCTTGCCGCGCCCGGATCGGCGCGACGCAGCGCATCTATGGCAATGAGGACGTGAAGCGGCGGACCTTCATCCGCCGCTGCCGCGACCTCGGATTCCGGTTGAGCCGGTACGGGCGCTGCCGGGTCTCATGCAGCACCCTGCGCGCTGCTGCGTGGAGGTACGCAATCTCGCGCAGGAGCACCTGATGGCTGTGTGCACGGAGCTTGCCGAACTCAGGGCGTTGGAACGCACATCGCGGGCCTCGTGCGCAACTGCGACGCATCGTGTGCCGGAGCCCCGGCCCTGACTGCGTGATCCTCCGGGATCTGGCCCAACCGGCGCGGCGCGTGAGGGTGCGCAATGCCGAGCGGGCGCGGGCGTGACTGGCGCGGGGTCATTGTCTAGAACGGTGCCGCCCTGGTGGAGATTGCCGGCTGCTTCAGCGTCTGGCTGTGCTGCGGGAAAGCATGCCCGTCGGGTGGCGCCCCCCGGCAGGGTGTCACCGGCGTTCGTCTGTCGGCCGCTGACGCCAGTCGCTGGCCGACAGCATCTGTTCAGCGCCGCAGCGATGGTTGAACCGCCAAAAAAGGGCACCCGAACGGTGGCCATAGCTGCAAATCCGCCCCCGTCGATCCCGTTCTGAAGCCCGGCTCTGGCTTTGCCGAGCGGGGCCGGGATGATACGGCTGATTTTGCCGGTTCTTCAGCAGGTTAAGCGGGCGACAGCGTCGCCTCGGCGGCAAACGGAAAACCGGCGGGAAAGGGGTAATGGTGCCCAGGGGCGGAATCGAACCACCGACACTGCGATTTTCAGTCGCATGCTCTACCAACTGAGCTACCTGGGCGCCCGGCGGCGCGCGGCGCCTTCCGTGTTGGTCGGGGCGATATAGAGGCTGCCGCACAGCCTGTCCAGTCACATCAGCCGGCTTTCTGCAACTCTCGCCGGCTGCGCTCCCGAGTGCGCCGGGAGAGATTTCCCGCCGGGGTGCCCGCGC
>DASWON010000566.1:0-4422 GCA_036398735.1 Rhodopila sp. | reverse complement strand
AGATCCGTGGCTATCGGATCGAGCTGGGCGAGATCGAGGCGGCGCTGCTGGCCCATCCGGCTCTCGCCGAGGCCACGGTGCTGGCTCTGCCGGACGCGCGCGGCGATGCGCGGCTGGTGGCGTATTTCGTGCCCCGTCCGGGCGAGGCGGTCACAGCCGAAACGCTGCGCGCGCATACGGCGTCGCGCCTGCCGGGGCATATGCAGCCAGCGGCGTTCGTGCAGCTCAATGCGATGCCGTTGACCGGCAACGGCAAGCTGGATCGCAGGGCGCTGCCCGAGCCGGAGGGGGTGGAGTAGGTCGATTATGTAGCGCCGCGGACAACGCTGGAAGCGACGCTGTGCGACATCTGGGCGGACGTGCTCGGCCTGCCTCGGGTCGGCATCACCGACAACTTCTTCGACCTTGGCGGACACTCCCTGCTCGCTATCCAAATCTGCGCCCGCCTCTCTGCGGCGCTCGGAAAAAAGCTCGAACTGGTGGCCTTGTTCCGCTTCCCCACTATCGGAGAACTCGCCGAGTACATCGACCTCGACGACAAGCTGCAAGAGCCGAAGGTAGTCGATCTAATGAACGAATGGCTCGAAGAGCTTGCTTGAGGGCTTTCGTCAAAAAAGGAGGGTCGAATGACGGCTGTCAAACAAGAGCTGCTAAACATTTCGCTCAAATATGCGGCTCTTGCGCGAGAGAAGAGAAGCGCATTCCGTGCGCGCGTTCTCGCCAGCCAGATAGATGCAAGCCGCCTTCCAATTGTGGCACTTGCCGATGCTGACGAGCATCGCCCGGTTTCCTTTGCTCAAGAGCGTCTTTGGTTCCTGTGGAAGTTGGATCCAGCAAGCGCGGCGTATGTCGTATCCGGCGCGCTCCGTCTGACTGGCGTGCTGGACGCGTCGGCATTTCGTTTTGCGCTGGACGGGCTGGTGTCGCGGCACGAGGCATTGCGGACGCGGTTCGAGGAGCGGGACGGTGTTGCGTGGCAGGTGGTGGATGCGGCGCCGCATTATGCGTGGTCGGAGCACGACCTGAGCGGCCTGGCGGAGGCTGATCGCGAGGCGGAGCTTGCGGGGCGGTTGCATGCGGCGGGGCAGGCGGCGTTCGACCTGGCGCAGGGCCCGGTGCTGCGCGCGGCGCTGATCCGGCTGGGGCCGGAGGAGCACGTGCTGTCGCTGGCGATGCACCACATCGTGTCGGACGGGTGGTCGATCGGCATCCTGCTGCGGGAGTTGCTGGCGCTGTATGAGGCGGCGCGGCAAGACCGGGAGGCCGGTCTGGCACCGCTGCCGATCCAGTATGGCGACTACGCGCTGTGGCAGCGCGAGTGGCTGGAAGGCGGCGCGCTGGAAGCGCAGCTGGCGTATTGGCGGCAGCGGCTGGGGAACGAGCATCCGGTGCTGGAGCTGCCGGTGGACCATGTGCGGCAGGGCGCGCGGGGCTCGGCCGGGGGCCGGGTGGAACGGGCGGTGCCGCCGGCGCTGGCGGAGGCGCTGCGGCAGATGTCGCGGGCGGAAGGCGTGACGCTGTTCATGACGCTGCTCGCGGCGTTTGACGTGCTGCTGTATCGCTACAGCGGGCAGAGTGATCTGCGGGTAGGGGTGCCGGTGGCGAACCGCAACCGTGTGGAGACGGAGGGGCTGATCGGCTTCTTTGTCAACACGCTGGTGTTGCGGGCGGATGTGTCGGGGGCGCAGAGTTTTCGCGACCTGCTGCAGCAGGTGCGCGAACGGATGCTCGAAGCCCAGGCCAACCAGGACCTGCCGTTCGAACGCCTCGTCGCAGAACTCCAGCCAGAACGTCAAGTCGGCCGCAATCCTCTGGTGCAGGTCAAGTTTCTCTTGCAGGAGGCATGGGGACAGATTGCACCTTCAGCCGATCTGAGCGTCGAGGCCATCGATACCGATCAAAACTCGGTCCATTTTGACTTGTCAGTGGATGTAATCGAGCGTGCAGGCATGCTCGATTGTCAATTTACCTACGCGGTCGATCTCTTCGAATCTGCGACTGTCGGAGCGTTCGCGGACACCTATATCGAGATCCTGTCCGGTATCGTACAGCATCCGAACATATCGGTCGGCACCATTAAGATCGCTAATGAACCATCTGCAGCGACCGATATATCTATTCACTCGACTTCCCTTCTATCTCGACTTTCCGATGTCACGGAGCGTCGCGGCGGTGATATGGCATTGGTGTGGGAGGATGGCTGCCTGGACTGGTCTAGGCTGTGGGATTGGTCGGGGCGGCTGGCTGGTCGGCTGCGCGCGCTGGGCGTCGGGGCGGGGTCGGTTGTGGCTTTGGCGCTGCCGCGCGGCCCGGCCCTGGTCGCAAGCCTGCTCGCGGTCTGGCGTGCCGGCGGGGCTTACGTGCCGCTGGATACGACCCTGCCCGACGAGCGGCTGGTCTGGCAGATGGGCGACAGCGGCGCCCGCTGGCTGATCGCGAAGACCCCGGTCGGCCGGCTGCCGCAAGGCGTGACCCGGGTGGCCCCTGACGAAGCCGGAGAGGCGCCGACACTGACCCTGCCTCACCCCGGGCAGGCGGCGTACATCATCTACACGTCGGGTTCGACCGGCCGGCCCAAAGGCGTGGTGGTGAGCCACGGCGCCCTGTCGTCCTACGTGCAAGCCGTATTGATGCGGTTGCCCGAAGGGATTGGCAGTGCGGCCTACGTCTCCACACCGGCAGCCGATCTCGGTCATACAGTGCTGTTCGGCGCCTTGTGGGCAGGCTGGACCCTGCATCTGATTAGCGAAGACCGGGCCTTCGATCCCGACAGCTTCGCTGCCTATATGCGGGCGCAGCAGATCGATCTTCTGAAGATCGTCCCAAGTCATCTCAGCGGACTGCTGCAGGCGGCCGATGCTGCGGACGTACTGCCCGAACAGTGTCTGATCCTGGGAGGCGAGGCGACGAGCGCGCCCCTCGCAGCCCGCATTGCTGCACTCAAGCCGGGCTGCCGAGTGGTCAACCACTACGGTCCGACGGAGACCACGGTCGGCGTGCTGACCCGCGAAGGGACGGCAACGGCGGAGCCGATCCTGCCGTTGGGCCTGCCACTGGCCCAGGCGCGCGCGTATGTGCTGGATGCTGATGGCAATCCGGTGCCACCCGGTGGAATCGGCGAGATCTGCGTTGGCGGGGCGAGCCTGGCGCAGGGCTATCTGAACCGCCCGGGCCAGACGGCGGACCGCTTTGCGCCGGACCCGTTCGGCGCGCCGGGCGAGAGACTGTATCGCACGGGGGACAGGGGCCGGCGGCTGGCGGATGGCGAGATCGTCTTTCTGGGGCGGCAGGACGATCAGGTGAAGATCCGAGGCTATCGGGTCGAGCCGCAGGAGGTGACGGCACAGTTGCGCAGCTTGCCCGGTGTGGCCGAGGCGATTGTGATCGCACGGCCGGATGCGCAGGAACGGCTGCGGCTGCTGGGCTATGTGACAGGCGAGGCCCTGGACCCGGCGAAGTTGCGGGAAGGGCTGGCGCGCGTGTTGCCGGACTACATGCTCCCGTCCGCGATACAGGTGCTGGAAAAGCTGCCGCTGACGCGCAACGGCAAGATTGATCGCAACGCGCTGCCAGAGCCAGGAGAAGACGGGCAGAGGGTGCGTGTAGCGCCGTCGACGGAGACGGAGGCGCAACTGCTGTCGATCTGGCAGGCGGTGCTGGGCCGGGACGATATCGGCGTGACCGACAACTTCTTCGAGGCCGGCGGCGATTCGATCCTCAGCCTGCAGGTCATCGCCAAGGCCCGCCAGGCCGGCCTGCGCCTTACCCCCCGGCAGGTCTTCGAAAACCCAACCATCCAAGCAACAGCCACTCTCGCAACACCGGTCACCTTGCGACGGTCGATAGCGTTGGAATCGACGGCGTCTGATTTTTTGATGTCTGGCCTGGACCAGGCGGGATTGGAGCGGTTGGGTCTGGGGTCATCGGCGGTCCAGGACATATACCCGGCGACGGCGCTGCAGCAGGGCTTGCTGTTCCATGGCCTGCTGCGGTCGGGGCAGGGGATCTATGTCAACCAGCTGCGCCTGACGCTGTCGGGCGCGCTGGACCGCGCGGCACTGCGCGGTGCCTGGGAGGATGCGGTCGCCCGGCACGATATCCTGCGAACGCATTTCGACTGGCGGCATGGCGGCGAGGCGTTGCAGGTGGTGCACCGGCAGGTGTCGCTGCCGTGGCGGGAGGAGGATTGGTCCGGGCTGACGGCGGCGGCATACGAGGCGGAGCTGTCGGCCTGGCGTGCGGCGGACCTGGCGCAGGGCTTCGACCTTGGTGTGGCGCCGCTGATGCGGCTGGCGCTGTTTGCGCGTCCGGATCGGGGCTGGGACCTGATCTGGACGAACCACCACGTACTGACGGATGGCTGGAGCAGTGCGCGGCTGCTGTCGGAGATCGTGCGCAGCTACGAGGCGCGGCGAGCGGGTC
>DASWON010000565.1:0-2809 GCA_036398735.1 Rhodopila sp. | reverse complement strand
AGGGGCCTGCAGGGCCGCCAGCAGCGACGTCACGCTGGCGGAGCGCAGCGGGATGAAGCGCTTGCCGGCCTGACGGCACAGCGCCTTCACGATGTTCGCCGCCTCGTGGCTGATGCAGTCCACCGGGAACAGCGCGACATCGCACCGGCTCGTCAGGCCCGGCAGCAGGTTCGGGTGATTTTCCACGCCGCCGTCGTGATGCAGGAACGTGGCGCCCAGACCCTCGGCCATGGCGCGCATGTGGGCGACCTGATTGGGACGGCCGCCGACATACAGCAGCACGATATCGTCGAGCCGGACCGTCGGCGCGTCGTCGGATGCAACCGCCAGGGAGGTCTCGACCGCGTCCAGCTCCCGGTGCAGCGCCTCACAGGCCCGCTCCGCCGCCAGCCGTGCCGCTCGTTCGGCGTCGCGTTCGGCCTGCATCGCCGCCAGCCGCTCCTCCAGCGTGACGCGCCGGCGTCCCTCGACGGCCAACCGCCGCTCCCGGTCGGCGACCAGGCCGAGCAGCGCCTCGCTGTCGGCCGGAACCGCGGAGGGTGCCTCCGATACGATCCGATCCGCCAGGGCCTGGCGCAACTGCCGGATCTGGGTGTCGCGATTGACCACGGCGTCATGCAGCGCCTGCTGCTGCCGCTCCAGCTTCGCCTGCAACGCCGCCATCTCTGCCTCCAGCTGGCACAGCCGCCGGATATCCGCACGGTTTGCCGCGCCGACGAGGTGCGACAGCATGTGCACCTCCCCGAAAGCTTCGCGGACGATCGCGTGGCTGGTCTGGGGATGGGTCAGCGTCGCCCAGTAGGCGCCGGGAATGTCGCCGCGGCGCACCGCATCGCGCCACAGTGCCCGCACGGCGTCCTCGGTGCTGGCCTTGGCGAACTGGTTGATCGCAAGCTTGTGCCGGTGATCCAGTGCCTTGTGCAACTGCCGCGCGGCGTCGTCATGGCGTCCCGCCAGGGTCACCGCGATCCCGTGCAACTCATGGTCGGTGGAGCCCGGCGCGGCCATCCCGAACTTCTTCAGGACGCTGCGCAACTCGGCGTTGGACAGGCAGGTGCCGATGATCGAGCAGTGCAGGTTGGTATTGAACTCCCAGATCTTGGTACGCCGCGGCGCAGCTTCGCGCTTGACCAGCGTCGGCGGGATCGACCGGAAGTCGAGCGGCCGCGACAGCACCGAGGTGCTTTTGATCGCGATGGCAGGTCCCGTTCCGCTCATTGCAGTCCCTTTTTCAGCGTTAATCCCGTCTGGATATAACGACTCGCGTCGGTCAGCGACCCGTCGTAGTATCCGATGGGCCACAACGATACTGGCCCATCAGGCCGCACCTGCCAAGCGGAAAGCAATCCGGTTGCGGTCGTGGCCAGCAAACAAAGGAGGAAGAAACATGGATACAATCGCGCTTGATTCGAGGTTGCGTCACGCGACTGAATTCCTTGGACGCCGAGCGGGAATGCTGATCGACGGGAAGCTGGTGCAGGCCGCGTCGGGCAAGACCTTCGAAGTCTATAATCCCGCGACCGGAACGGTTATCGCCAATGTGCCGGAAGGCGACAAGGTCGATGTCGACCTGGCGGTTGCCGCCGCGCGGCGGGCGTTCGACGATGGCGTCTGGACGAAGATCGGACCATCCGGTCGCGGCAAGATACTGTGGAAGATGGCGGACCTGATCGAGCGCGATCTGGAGCAGCTGGCGGAGCTGGAATCGATCGACAACGGCAAGCCGTACGCCGTCGCGCGTGTCGCCGATCTGCCGCTGGCCGTCGACATGTTCCGCTACATGGCGGGCTGGGCGACCAAGATCACCGGTTCCACACTGCCTTTGTCGCTGCCCGGCGAATATCTGTCCTACACCGTGCGCGAGCCGGTGGGTGTGGTCGGACAGATCATTCCGTGGAATTTCCCGCTGCTGATGGCGGCGTGGAAGCTGGCGCCGGCACTGGCGGCGGGCTGCACCGTGGTGCTGAAGGCCGCGGAACAGACGCCGCTCACCGCGCTGCGCCTGGCGGAACTGATCGTCGAGGCCGGCTTCCCGCCGGGCGTGGTGAACATCCTGACCGGCTTCGGCGAGACCGCCGGGGCGGCAATCGCGGCGCATCCCGACGTGGACAAGGTCGCCTTCACCGGATCGACCGAGGTCGGCAAGCTGATCGTGCAGGCGGCGGCGGGCAACCTCAAGAAAGTGTCGCTGGAACTCGGCGGCAAGTCTCCGGCGATCATCCTGCCGGACGCCGATCTTGACCTGGCGATCGCCGGCGCCGCCAACGCGATCTTCTTCAACCACGGGCAGTGCTGCTGCGCCGGGTCGCGCCTCTACGCGCACAAGTCGGTCTATGACAAGGTCGTCTCCGGCGTCGCCGATATCGCCGGCAAGATCAAGGTTGGGCACGGCCTCGACCCGCTGACTGAGATGGGACCGCTGGTCTCGGACGAGCAGTTCAACCGTGTCACCGGCTATATCGAGGAAGGCCGGCGCGCCGGTGCGCAGGTCGCGGCCGGCGGCAGTCGGGTCGGCAACCTGGGCTACTTCGTTGCTCCGACGGTGCTGGAGAACACCTCGCCTGACATGAAGGTGATCCGCGAGGAGATCTTCGGCCCGGTGGTATGCGCCCAGCCGTTCGACGACGACGACCTGGACGTGATCGCCAAGCGCGCCAACGATACGATCTATGGTCTCGCGGCGAGCGTATGGACGACGAACGGCGGGATCGCCCATAAGCTGGCCAGCCGCATCCGCTCCGGCACGGTCTGGATCAACTGCCACAACGTGTTCGATGCGTCATTGCCGTTCGGCGGCTACAAGCAGTCC
>DASWON010000564.1:0-13153 GCA_036398735.1 Rhodopila sp. | reverse complement strand
GGGCCGCGATCTCGGTGGCACCGGAGTTGATCGAGCGCTTTCCGTTCCGCGGCACCCTGCCCCGCAGCGTCATCGTCGTGCGGGCAGAGAGCGTCTACTTTCAGTGTCCCAAGGCGTTGATCCGGTCGGAGCTGTGGAACCCGGAGAGACATATCAGCCGCAAGGCGTTGCCCAGCACGGGCACGATCCTGGCTGATGTCACCGCCGGCATGTTCGACGGTGGACAATACGATCGCGACTATCCCGAACGGCTGCGTGCAACGATTTATTGAAGCGACCTGCGACCTCTTGCAGCCGCCCGTGGCCGCGGCACCGCCGACCGGGCCGCGCGCGGTCCCCTGCCCGTCGCCCGCGGCCAAAGCGGTTATGGTGGACCGCCCCTGAGAGCCAGTGAGGCCGAGATAACCGGGGCTGACCTGATCGAACCCGCGACGTGGGCGGACCCGCAACGTTGGACGGACCCGCGACCTGATCGGACCCGCGACCTGATCGGACCCGCGAACTGGTCGGAGCCGGCCTGGACGGCCCCAGCCAGATCGGAAATGGGCCGGGTGCAACCACGGCCCAGGCAAAACCGCGGCCTGGGGCCGGCGGTCTCCTGTTTCAAGCCACTCGGGGGTTGCCGTGCCGCACCACGCCGCGAATATGGCGGGTGGCTAAACGCGCAGACCGCCGATAGGGTTGGTAGCGATAACACGGGACAAAAACATGAAGCCAAGGTTGCTGCTGGCGTTCCTGACGACGACCGCCACCACGGCCCGTGCCGGCGCCGAATTCGACGCGGTGGTGCATGCGGGGCCAGGTGATATGACCCCTGAGCAGGTCATCGCCGCCGCCACGGCGCATCAGGCCGAGGCGATCGTGTTCACCAACACCCTGCGGCTCGATGCCGAGGCGGTCGCCGCCCTCCCGGCCAGCGTACGGGCCCTCGCCACCTGCAGCGTCGGCTTTGATCATATCAACGTCGCCGCCGCCCGGGGGCGCGACATCGTGGTCACCAACACGCCCGGCGTGCTGGACGAGTGCACCGCCGATCATGCCATGATGCTGCTGCTGACCGCCGCCCGGCGCGGCCTCGAGTACGACCGCGTCATGCGCCAGGGCTGGCGCTACCGTATCGGCCAGGGCGAACTGCTCGGCGTACGGGTCACCGGCAAGCGGATCGGCATCATCGGGATGGGCCGCATCGGCCGCGCCTTCGCGCAGCGGGCGCGCGGCTTCGACATGAGGGTGCTGTACCACGGCCGCTCCCGCCTGCCGCCCGAACTGGAACAGGGCGCGACATATTTCCCCGACCTGCATGCGATGCTGCCGCACTGCGACTTCCTGTCCATCCATGCGCCAGGCGGGCCGGCCACCGAGAAGATGCTCGACGCGCGCGCCTTGTCGCTGCTCCCCGATGGCGCTGTCGTGGTCAATGTCGCGCGCGGTTCGCTGATCGACGAAGACGCTCTGCTGGATGCGCTGACCTCGGGCAAGCTGTTCGCCGCGGGCCTCGATGTGTTTCGCGACGAGCCGGACTACGATCTGCGTTTCGCCGGTTTGGAAAATGTGGTGTTGTCGCCTCACATCGCCAGCGCATCGAGGGAGACGCGCGACGCGATGGGGTTCCGTGCACTGGATAACGTCGCCGCCGTGCTGGCCGGCCGGCCAGCGCTCGACCCGCTCTGGGAGGACTGACATGCCCAAACCCGTCCTGTTCATAACCCGCCGCCTGCCCGCTTCGATCGAGGCGCTGGCCGGACACACGTTTGATGCACGGTTGACGCCGTCGGATGTGGCCATCCCCGATCTCGTGGCCCGAGCCGGTGGTGCGGATGCGATCCTGTGCTGCCCCGGTGATGTGCTGGATGCCAGGACGATCGGCGAACTGCCGCCGACGATCAAGGTCATCGGCACGTTCAGCGTCGGCATCGACCATATCGATGTGGCTGCCGCGAAGGCCCGCGGCATCCAGGTCTGCAACACCCCTGACGTTCTCAGTGTCGCCACCGCCGAATGCGCGATCCTGCTGATCATGGCCGCGGCGCGGCGCGCCGGCGAAGGCGAACGCCTGGTCCGCTCGGGCCGGTGGGCAGGATGGGCACCCACCCAGTTGCTCGGAACCCAGGTATCCGGCCGCCGTCTCGGCATCTTCGGCATGGGCCGCATCGGCCGCGAAGTCGCCCGCATCGCGCGCGGCTTCGGTATGGATATCCACTACCGCGACATGACCCGGCTGCCCCCGGACCTGGAACAGGGCGCGATCTTTCACGACAATGACGACAGTTTCCTGCCGATCTGCCAGGTCCTGTCGCTCAATGCGCCCGGCGGCGACGGCACGCGGCACTGGCTCGATGCCGCCCGGATCGCCAAGCTGCCGCGTGGCGCCATCGTGGCAAATGCGGCGCGGGGTACGCTGATCGACGACGCCGCGCTGATTGGTGCCCTGCGCTCCGGTCACGTCGCGGCCGCCGGGTTGGATGTCTATAACAACGAGCCGCACATGAACCCGGACTACCTGACGCTGGAAAACGTCGTGCTGCTGCCGCACCTCGGCAGTGCCACGACCGAAACGCGCGACGCGATGGGCCGCGTCGTGCTGTCCGGCATTGAGACGGCCCTGGCGGGCCAGACGCCCTCGAACCTCGTTGTATGAACACTGGTATGACAAGACGTATTGCGGTCGGCGGCTTCCTGCATGAGAGCCACTCATTCGCTCCCCGGCCGACGACCTATGCCGACTTCCTGCAGCCCGGCGGTCTGCCGCCGTTCTGCGCCGGAAGCGGCCTGGTCGAGGCGATGCGCCCCCGTTCGGTTCCGCTGGCCGGTGCGATCGGGGTGGCGGAGGCAGCCGGCGTCGACCTCGTTCCGCTGGCCTGGGGCTTTGCCAATCCGGCCGGTCCGGTCCAGGACGAGGCATTCGAGCGGATTGCCGCCCGGATCTGTGCGCCGTTGTCGGTGGCGCTGGATGAGGGTCCGCTCGACGGCGTCTACCTAGACCTGCACGGCGCCGCGGTGGTCGAAAGTTTCCCCGATGCCGAGGGCGAACTGCTGCGCCGCGTGCGCGCCATCGTCGGCAACGATCTGCCGCTGACGATCAGCCTGGACCCGCACGCCAATCTGACCGAACAGATGGTGCGTCTGGCCGACGCGGTCGTGCCGTTCCGCACATACCCCCATGTGGACATGAAGGAAGCGGGCGCCCGGGCGATGCGACTGCTGCTCGACCGGATCGATCGCGGGCGGCCCTGGGCACGTGCCTTCCGGACCCTGGATTTCTGGATCCCGCTGGGCAGCCAGTGCACGCTGATGCCGCCCATGCAGACGGTCATGGCGGAGCGGACCGCGCTCGCGGAACGGCTTGGGGCGGTTGAACTGGCGTTCTGCTTCGGCTTCCCATACGCCGACTTTGCCGGCTGCGGCGCGGCGATCGCAACGTTCGCCGACACACAGGCGCAGGCCGATGCTACCGCGGACGCGTTCCTGGCGTATGTGAATGCCCAGGAGGCGAGCTTCGTTCAGGACACGCTGCAGGCGGCTGAGGCCGTCGCCGAGGCTCGGCGCCTGGCCAAAGGCGCCGGCCGGCCGGTGGTGCTGGCCGACACGCAGGACAATCCCGGCGGCGGTGGGCACGGCGATACCACGGAACTGCTGTCCGAACTGGTGCGACAGGGCGCGAAGGGTGCCGTCGTGTGCCTGATCAACGACGCCGAGAGCGTGGCCGCCTGTGTCGCCGCCGGCGTCGGCGCGACGGTCGATCTGTCGCTGGGCGGCAAGTCGGACGGCATGCCGTTCCCCTGCCGCGCCCGCGTCGAGAAACTGACCGATGGCGTGTTCACGCTGACCGGGCCGATGGGCGCCGGCAATCCCGGCAATCTGGGTGACACCGCGCTGCTCGACATCCAGGGCGTGCGCGTGATGGTGGCGTCCCGCAAGATGCAGGCGCTGGATCAGGCGATCCTGCGGCACGTCGGGATCGAACCATCCGAGAGCCCGATCATCGCGCTGAAGTCGTCGGTGCATTTCCGTGCGGATTTCGGGCCGATCGCCGAACGGGTCATTGTCGTCATCGCGCCGGGGCCGGTGGTCGCGGATCCGGCGGTGCTGAATTTCCGTCATGTGCGGGCGGAGATCCGGCGGCGGCCGCGGGCTGGCTGAAGGATCGCAACCTGACGCGGCAGCGCTGAGGCTCCCTCGTGGCCGGCGGGTGGACGACCGCCGCGGGGTCGCCGGGCGACCGACGTCATCGTCACACGCCGAGGATCCGCCACGAGCCGTTCCTGATACCAACCGGCGATAAGATTGGCCGACCGGTGGGACGACAATCGCTCCGGCTCATAGCCGGGCCTGTTCCGGCCCTCCATGTCTTGCCAGGGCACCGGCATCACAGTCATGGGGGGACGGGCCAGGCCCACCCGGTCTGGCACGTGGGAGTCGGTCTCGGCCGCGACTGGGACTATACTGTTAAATATCGATAGCCTCGATGGTGGCAGCGGCGCCAGTGCCGGTGGCGGGTTGGCTCTTCAGGCGGCCCAGGCTGACACCGGTTCGCGCCGCTATCGACCCGAAAGCGCGGGCTATGCGACGTTGACCATGGGCACGCCGAACCGGCGTTCAAAGCGTGTAAATCACGCGATCAACCAAGGCGATGGAGCCATTTGAGGCTGCCCGGTCGGCCCGGGATGACACTGACGAGCCGGACCTCCGCCTGGCGCCACGTCTGACGATCGTCAGTAGAAGCACGCCGCAGCTCAGCGGACCGCCCGCCCTTAACCCTTTTTTCATCTGTTTGCTCGTACAAGCAGCGTCCTGCTTACGAGCCAGGTGTCAGGAGCGTTCATCTTACATGGAAGGACATTCAGGTCTCGGCCCCGCAAGGAGCGACGGACCGAACATCTCCGCTGGCCCGCGCGGTGCCGGCACAATCGCCACGATGCCTCAGATCCTCGATCTCACCCAGGCGACGCCGCTGCGCGACAAGCTGGCGGCGCTGCTCGATGCCGGCGGGCTTGTGCTGGATGCCGGCGCGGTGGAGCGCATGTCCACGCCATGTGCGCAGGTATTGCTGGCAGCTGGACGCGCAGCCGCCGCAGCAGGCACCCCGTTGCGGATTATCAACGCCTCAACAGTGTTCCAGGCGGCACTTGCCGATCTCGGTCTGCAGCCGGAGTTCAGCGGGTGGATGGACTGACATGGCCAAGCGTATCCTCACCGTGGACGACTCAAAGACCATGCGCGACATGGTGTCGTTCACCCTGCGCAAGGCGGGGTTTGAAGTGAGTGAGGCTGAGGACGGCAGAAAGGCTCTGACGGTTCTGGGCGGGAATCGGGTCGACCTGATCATCACCGACCTCAACATGCCCAACATGGACGGCATCGCGTTCATCAGGAACGTGCGCTCCAACGCCCAGCATCGCGCGGTGCCGATCCTGATCCTGACGACCGAGAGTGACAGCGGGAAGAAGGCCGATGGCAAGGCGGCGGGGGCGACCGGCTGGTTGGTCAAGCCCTTCAGCCCGGAGAAGCTGATCGAGCTGGTTCATCGCGTGTGTCCATGACCATGGATCCGACCAATCCCCTCGCCCAGTTCCGCCAGACCTATTTCGACGAGTGCGCCGAACTGCTTGACGCGCTGCAGACGCAACTCGAGCTGCTGCTGAACGGCGATGGCGATGCCGACACCCTGCATGCCGTCTTCCGCTGCGTCCATTCCATCAAGGGTGGCGCCGGGGCCTTTGGTTTCGCGAGCCTGGTTGGCTTTTCGCATGTCTTCGAAAGCCTGCTCGATGCCATGCGGGAAGACAAAGTCGTCGTGGCAGCCGAGGTGATCACGATCCTGCTGCGCGCGAGCGATGCTCTTGCCGACATCGTCAGCGCGGCCCGCGACGACGTGCCGCTACCCGACGGTTTCGCCGCCGACGTCACGACGACGCTACAGGAATTACTGCGTGGTGCAGGCGACCCCGTCACGAGCGAAGCCGCCGCCGCAGTCGGTTTGACCGGCGCCGAACGGGCGAGCGGCGAGACCCGCTACCGGATCGGGTTCACGCCGCATTCGGAGATGCTGCGAAAGGCCAACGAGCCGCTGCTGCTGATCCGCCAGCTGCGTCGTCTGGGCGGACTGGGCGTGCGGGCCGACAGCGCCCGGGTTCCAGCGCTGCATGCGATGGAACCAGAAGCGGCCTACCTGGGATGGACATTCCTGCTCGATACCGGCGCGCCGCAGAGTGCGATCCACGAAGTATTTGAGTTTGTCGAAGACGATTGCGACCTGACGATCGAGATTGTTCCGACCGATCCCGGCGCGGCGCCGCCGAGCGCCGAGATCGGAGATCCGGTCGCCGCGTACGATCCGCCGCCTGGACAATCCGCGGGTCCCGCGATCCCGGCGGCCCATTCCATCCGCGTCGACGTCGACAAGGTCGACCGTCTGGTGAACCTGGTGGGCGAGATGGTCATCACCCAGGCCATGCTGACGGAACAAGGCGGCCTGTTGCCGCCCGAGCAGTATCCGGTGCTGATCCAAGGCATCGAGGCTCTCGCCCAGAGCGCGCGTGAGCTGCAGGAAAGCGTCATGGCGATCCGTGCGCAGCCGGTCAAATCGGTGTTCGCCCGGATGCCCCGGATCGTGCGCGACCTCGCGGCAGTCCTGGGCAAGGAAGCTCGGATCGTCACCACGGGCGAGGCGACCGAAATCGACAAGACGGTGATCGAGCAGCTGAACGACCCGCTGACCCATATGATCCGTAACGCGCTCGATCATGGCATCGAGGCGCCGGCGGTGCGGGCAGCCTGCGGCAAGCCCACACAAGGCACCATCCATTTAACCGCCGCGCAACAAAGTGGCCGCATCGTCATCGAGGTTTCGGATGACGGTCGCGGCATCGACCGCGGCAAAGTGCTGACCCGAGCCCAGGACCGTGGACTGGTGGCGCCTGGGGCGACCATGAGCGAAGATGAGATCGACAATCTGATCTTTCTGCCAGCGTTTTCCACGGCTGAAACCGTCTCCAGCATCTCCGGCCGCGGCGTCGGACTTGACGTGGTCAAGCGGAACGTCCAGTCGCTGGGTGGGCGTATCAGCGTGCAGTCCCGTCTTGGTGCCGGATCACGCTTCATCCTGTCCCTGCCGCTGACCCTGGCCGTCCTCGACGGAATGGTCGTGTCGGTCGGCGCCGAGACCTACATCATTCCGCTGACCGCGATCATCGAGAGCCTGCGGCCGCGGTCCGCTGATATCCATCCCGTGGTCGGGCGCGGCGATGTGCTGGCGCTCCGCGGGGAGTACCTGCCGCTGATCCATCTGCACCGGCGTTTCCGCATCGCCAATGCGATCACCGATCCCTGCCGCGGCATCGTCATCATCGTGCAGAGTGACACCTCGGGGCGCCTGGGCGTCGTTGTGGATGAACTTCTGGGCCAGCAGCAAGTCGTCGTGAAAAGTCTCGAGGCCAACTACGAGCCAGTCGACGGCGTCAGTGGCGCGACCATCCTCGGCAATGGCAGGGTCGCTCTCATTCTGGATGTGACACGACTTCGGGATGTCGATGGCAGCGCCGGGGCGGCACGGCGCGAACTGGGCGACGCCTGGGCCAGCATGACGCCAGGGCCGGCCCCGCAGACGCGGCAGCAGGTGTTAACCGCATGATCCGCGAGAGGAACCCACCGATGCCGCCGCAGAACCAGTCAATTGCCAGCACGTTGGGCCAGGACAATCTGGATCGTCCCGCGCCGGGTGAGAACACCAAGCAGTTCATTACTTTCACGCTGGGTTCGCTGGAATACGGCATCGATATCATGGTGGTCCGTGAGATCAAGGGCTGGACCGACACCACGATGATCCCGAATGCACCGGCCCACGTGCGCGGGGTGATCAACCTGCGCGGCATCATTGTGCCGATTTTCGACCTGCGGGCGCGTTTCGGAATGGGACTGACGAACCCGACCAGGATGCACGTGGTCATCATCGTCGCCGCCGGCTCGCGGACCATTGGACTTCTGGTCGACACCGTGTCGGACATCATTTCAGTCGACCCGGCCTCCATTCGCGCCATCCCGGACATGGGCCTGCCAGCCGACGACCAGTTTCTCGATGGCCTCGTCGCGCTGGAGGACCGGATGGTCACACTGGTGTCACTCGCCGGGCTGTTCGGCCATGGCCATCTGGCCGCTGTGACGGCCATGGCCGAACCGCACCGTGGTGCGGCCTGCGAGCCTGGAACGGCAAAGGCCGCCTGAGACACACACGTCCACCGCCGAGCGATTTGCACCTCCCGTCAAGGATCCGTTCATGCCCCGCGCCGCCACATCGACAAAAGCGAAGACCAGCTCTCCTCGGCGCGCGCCTGCCGATGATATCGCCCATGTCGCCGGTGCGAAGCTGCTTGCCGACTACGCCGCGCAGATCGCTGCGGTGAACCGTACGCAGGCGGTGGGCGAATTCACCCTCGACGGCATTGTCATTCGTCTCAACGACAACCTTCTGAAGGCGACAGGCTACACCGAGGCTGAGGTGGTCGGGCAGCACCATTCGATGTTCGTCGACCCACTGTTCCGCCAGAGCCATGAGTATCGGCTGTTCTGGGACAAGCTGGGCCGCGGCGAACACATCGCCGGGCAATTCAAGCGCTCATGCAAGGACGGGAGCGAGACCTGGGTGCAAGCCAGCTACAACCCGCTGATGGGAGCGGACGGCAAGCCGTTCAAGGTGGTGGAATATGCCATCGACATAACCGACCAGGTGCTCAAGAATTTTGACTTCATCGGGCAGATCGACGCCATCAACAAGGCCAACGCCGTCATCGAATTCAGCCTTGATGGCAGGGTCCTTCGCGCCAACACGAACTTCCTCAACGTGCTCGGTTACACCGCAAACGAGGTGGTGGGCCAACATCATTCGATGTTCGTTGAACCTGTCTATCGCCTGAGCAATGAATACCGCCTGTTCTGGGACAAGCTGAGCCGCGGCGAATACGATGCCGGGATGTACAAGCGGATCGGCAAGGGCGGCCGGGAAGTGTGGCTCCAGGCCAGCTATAACCCGATCCTCGGTTCACAGGGCAATCCGGTCAAGGTGGTGAAATACGCCACCGACGTCACAGCGCAGGTCATGGAGAACGCCGATTTCAGCGGCCAGATCGACGCCATCAACAAGGCTCAGGCCGTCATCGAGTTCTCGCTCGACGGCAAGGTCTTGCGCGCCAATGCCGGCTTCCTGTCCGCGGTCGGGTACACCGAGAACGAAGTGATCGGCCAGCATCATTCGATGTTCGTGGAGGCGTCATATCGGCAAAGTGCCGAATACCGCCTGTTCTGGGAAAAGCTGGGGCGCGGCGAATACGATGCGGGACAGTATAAGCGCATTGGCAAAGGCGGCCGCGAGGTGTGGCTGCAGGCCAGCTACAACCCGATCATGGGTCCCGATGGCCGGCCCTTCAAAGTGGTGAAGTACGCAACCGACCTCACCGCGCAGGTGATGCGCAACGCCGATTTCAGCGGCCAGATCGACGCTATCAACAAAGCGCAGGGGGTCATCGAGTTTGCACTCGACGGCAAGGTGATCCGCGCCAACGAGAATTTCGTGGCCATGCTCGGCTATAACGAGGCCGAACTGATTGGGCAGCATCACTCGATGTTCGTGGAACCGGCGTATCGACAGAGCGCCGACTACCGTCTGTTCTGGGATAAGTTGGGCCGCGGCGAATATGATGCCGGCCAGTACAAGCGTATCGGCCGCGGCGGCAAGGAATGCTGGATCCAGGCCAGCTACAACCCTATCCTCGGGCCGGACCGCAAACCTTTCAAGGTCGTCAAGTATGCGACCGACATCACCGCGCAGATCAGGGCGTCGGAGTTACTGCAGGCCGCGGTGCAGCAGACGCAGCAGGTCGTCCTCGCGGCGAAGGAGAATGATCTTCGCCCCCGCATCCCACTCGACGGCAAGACCGGCGAGATTGCCGAACTGTGTGAAGGCGTGAACGGCCTGCTCGACGCGATGTCGTCGATGGTGTCGGAGATCGCCGAATCCGCGCACACGCTGACCACCGCGGCGCGCGAGATCGCAGGCGGCAACACCGATCTTTCGCAGCGGACCGAAGAGCAGGCCGCCAGCCTGGAGGAGACCGCCGCGAGCATGGAGCAGCTCACCAACACCGTGCGGCAGAATGCGGAAAATGCGCAGCAGGCCAATAAGCTTGCCTCATCCGCCTCGGACGTTGCGATCAAAGGCGGTTCCGTCGTGACGGAGGTCGTCCATACGATGGATGGGATTACCCAGGCCAGCCGCAAGATCGCCGATATTATCGGCGTGATCGACGAAATCGCTTTCCAGACGAACATCCTGGCCCTGAACGCCGCCGTCGAGGCAGCGCGCGCCGGCGACCAGGGCCGCGGCTTCGCAGTGGTTGCCGCGGAAGTTCGCAATCTCGCTCAGCGCAGCGCCAACGCGGCCAAGGAGATCAAGGGGCTGATCTCAGACTCCGTCGCCAAGGTCGAATCCGGCTCCAGACTCGTAGACACCGCGGGCAAGACCATGGAGGAGATCGTTCAGTCGGTGAAGCGCGTCACCGACATCATGGCCGAGATTTCCGCGGCCTCGCAGGAACAGCGCGGCGGAATCGAGCAGGTCAACACTGCCATCGTGCAGATGGACAAGGTGACCCAGCAGAACGCCGCACTGGTCGAAGAGGCGACGGCGGCCGCCAAGTCCATGGAAGACCAGACCGGTTCGATGGCCGAAATGGTCGCCGAGTTCAAGCTGCCCGACGCTTATGGCGGCGCCGCGCTCCAGTCAGCGCCGGTCGCCACGAGGCCGGCGGGCAATCCCGGCGTCGAGCGGACGCTGCGCAATGCCAGAGAGCCGGCGGCCACAGTGCGTCCGACACGTCTGCCGGGAACGGGCGCGACGCGCGCGCCCACAGCGGCACCCACCGCCGCCCGCCGACGCGCCTCCGCCAACGCCAACAGCGACGGCAGCGACGCGGACTGGAAGCATTTCTAGTGCCCTGTCCCGCGGCGTGCCGCAGGCCAGGGCGGATTTCCGGCAACGAGCGGGTCACTGCAAGTAACAGCCAGTGTTGACGAAGATGACAACGTCCCGCGTTGCCGAATCCCGGCTTCGGACCGTCGGGATCGACGAATGGGCGGCATCCGCCGCCCAACACCAGGAGACGACGGTGCTGCAAGAGTTCGCGCTTCAGGACGGCGATTTCCAGAAGATCTCCCACCTCGTCCTGACCACGACCGGAATCGTCATTAGCGACAGAAAGCGGGCCTTCATACAGGGCCGTCTCGGCCGCCGGCTGCGCGCACTGGGTCTGGCGAATTTCAGAGACTATTGCCACGTGCTCGATGGGCCGGATGGGGAAGCCGAGCGGCGGGTGCTGGTCAATGCAATCACCACCAACCACACGGCATTCTTTCGTGAGCCGCATCATTTCGACTTTTTGGCCAAGACCGTGCTGCCGGAGATATTCCGGAGCGACGCCAAATCCAGCCGGCGTCTACGCATCTGGTCGGCCGGATGCTCCACCGGGGAAGAACCCTATACGATCGCGATGATTTTGCGCGATGGCCAGTGGCCGTTGTGCGACTGGGATGCCCGCATTCTGGCCACCGACCTCGATACCAATGTGCTCGGGCACGCCACCGCGGGCATCTACGACGCCGAACGCATCCAGTCCATTCCGCCAAATTTTCGCCAGCGCTATGTGGTCGAGCAGCCTGACGGGTTCGGATCCATGAACCCGTCGCTGCAATCATTGATCACGTTCAAGCCGCTCAATCTGCTCAGTGAGTGGCCGATGCACGGACCGTTCGATGTGATTTTCTGTCGCAACGTCGTCATTTACTTTGACAAGCCGACACAGCGCCGCCTGTTCGATCGATATGCCGATCTGCTGAAGCCGGGCGGCTGGCTGATGGTCGGTCATTCGGAGAGCCTGCAGAAGCTGACCAACCGCTTCGAACTGACCGGACGAACAATCTACCGGAGGGTAAGGTGACCACCATCGCGTTGAGACGTGAGCGGCGGATCTCCACGCCGGCCGATCCGTCGGAGTTCAGTTCCGGAAGCTATCGATACCGCGACTCTCGTTTCAACACGATCGCGGTAAAGGTCTTCCCCGGCGAGCGATACGTCACGACGGCGAACGAGATGATCGTCACCGTGCTGGGTTCCTGCGTGTCAGCCTGCATTCGCGATCCCGTGGCCGGGATCGGCGGCATGAACCATTTCATGCTGCCGGATTCCGGAGACAGCTTCTGGGACCAGACGTCGCCCAGCATGCGATACGGCAATGTCGCGATGGAGTGGCTGATCAACGACATTCTGACCCGCGGCGGCCTGCGCCAGCGTCTGGAGGTGAAGGTGTTCGGCGGGGCCAATGTGATGCGGGGCACCAGCGACATTGGCCATCGCAACGCCGTTTTCGTTGAGCACTACCTTGCGGCCGAAGGCATCCCGATCGCGGCTGCGCACCTGCGCGGCAGTCTTCCCCGGCGGATTCACTACTTCCCCGTCTCGGGGAGCGTCATGCTGCTGGAATTGCGCCGAGCGGGGGATCTGTCGATCGTCGAGCTCGAGTCACGCTACCAAACGAAGCTGCAAACCAATGCCGTTGCCGGTTCGGCAGAATTGTTCTGAGGGCGAGCGATGTCACCAATTCATGTGCTGATTGTCGACGACTCCGCATTGATCAGACAGATGCTGAACCGGATCCTCGGATCCGATCCAGCCATCAAAGTGGTCGGCGCGGCGCCGGACCCCATCGTGGCCAGGGAGATGATCAAGTCCCTCAACCCCGACGTCCTGACGCTGGACATCGAAATGCCCCGCATGGATGGCCTGGCATTCCTGGAAAAGATCATGAGTTTGCGCCCGATGCCGGTGGTGATGATCTCATCGCTGACACAGAAGGGCGCCGCCACGGCGTTGCGCGCCCTGGAGCTGGGGGCGATCGACTACGTTGCCAAACCGACGATCGGTCTGGCGGATGGCTTCATGGCGATGCGCGATGAGATCGTGGCCAAGGTCAAGGCGGCCGCGCGGGCCCATGTCAGGCCCATGCTGGCCGATGCGGCGGCCTCGCAGGAGGGTTCGACCACCGCGCGGCGCCTCGCCGGTACCGGCTACAGCTCGTCGGAAAAGCTGATAGCGGTTGGTGCATCGACC
>DASWON010000563.1:0-8748 GCA_036398735.1 Rhodopila sp. | reverse complement strand
CTGCATTCCGACATCGACACGCTGGAGCGGATCGAGATCATCCGCGATCTGCGCCTCGGCGTGTTCGACGTGCTCGTCGGCATCAACCTGTTGCGCGAGGGCCTCGATATTCCCGAATGCGCGCTGGTGGCGATCCTCGATGCGGACAAGGAAGGATTTCTCCGGTCGCAGACGTCGCTGATCCAGACGATCGGACGCGCGGCCCGGAATGTGGATGGACGCGTCGTGCTGTATGCCGATACGATGACTCACTCGTTGCGGACCGCCATCGAGGAAACCGAACGGCGGCGCAACAAGCAGCGGGCATGGAACGAAGCCCATGGGATCACCCCGGTATCGATCCGTAGACATATCGGCAATGTGCTCGAGAGCGTCTTCGAGCAGGACTATGTAACGGTCGCACCGGTCAAGGGCTCCGATGCGAAGGAGTTCGTTGGCAAGGACCTGAAGGCCTCGATCACCGAGCTCGAAAAGCGCATGCGTGCCGCGGCGTCCAACCTGGAGTTCGAGCAGGCCGCGCGGTTCCGCGACGAAATCAAGCGGCTGGAGGCGTTGGATCTGGGCCTGCCGCCGCCGCCGATACCGAGCGCAATGATGCGTCCGAAACGGGGACAGGCCCCGGAGCCGATGGGCCCGGGGGGTGGCGGCTACGATCCGTCAAAGCGGCGGGGCAGGGGAGGGATGAAAAGGAAGGGGCCGTAGCCCGCCCGTCGGCACGTCGAACCGCCGGCGGTCTGTCCGGACGGTTGTCTGACGCCTTGCAGGGCGCATCGTCCGGTAGTGTTGGGACGGCGCTCGGAAGGACGCTCGCCGTCGGCAGCCCTCGCCGTACGCTTGTGGCCGGCCCGTTCCGATTGGCGCTTTCTCGCCGGCACCCTTCCCGCTGGCCCCTCCTTGCCGCTTCCCCTCTGGCGGCTCCCCCTTGCCGCTTCCCCTCTGGCGGCCCCCCCTCTGGCCGCCCCCCTTGGAACTGGTTGTTTCGGGGATCGAGGCTGCCACGCGGGGCGGTTATCTGCGCATCAGCGTACGCACGTGCTCGGCAGTCGACTCCGACAGCGGCCGCAGATCATAGCCGGCTTCGAGGAACGAAATCACGCGACCGTCGCAGCACGCATCGGCCACATTCATCAGCTTGCGCGTGACCCAGCCGAAATCCTGGGTTGTCAGCATCAGGTCTGCCAGCGGATCCGCCTCGTGCGCGTCGAATCCGGCCGAGATCAAGATGATGTCGGGCTGGAAGGCCGACAGAGCCGGAATGATGATGTCGTCATAGGCGCGGCGGAATCCCGCCGATCCGGAGCCGGCCGGCAGCGGGACGTTGACGACCTCGGCCTGCTCACCGGTTTCGTCCGCCGATCCGGTGCCGGGATAGTGGTTTGCCTCATGCGTCGAGGCATAGAACATCCCTGGCTGATGCCACAGGATGTGCTGCGAGCCGTTGCCGTGATGCACGTCGAAGTCCACCAGCGCGACCTTGCCGAAACCCGCCTGGTCGCGGGCGTACAGCGCGCCGATGGCGGCGAAGTTGAAGATGCAGAAGCCCATGGCGCGATCGGCTTCCGCATGGTGGCCGCACGGCCGCACCGCGCAGAATGCATTGTCCCCCTGTTTGGCCGCGACCGCGTCGATTGCCGCGAGGGTGGCGCCGATGCAGCGCAGCTGACCCTCCCACGACCCGTGCGACAGCACCGTGTCGGGGTCGAGATGGACGCGATCGCCCAGGGCCGGCAGCGCATTCACCACCCGCAGCAGATAGTCCTCGGAGTGCGCGCGCAGGATCTGGCTGGGCGAAGCGCGTGGCGCCTCCCGCCGGATCAGCGGCGCGAATTCCGCGGCATCCAGGGCCTGCCACACCGCGCGTAACCGTTCGGGACATTCCGGATGCCCCGGACCGGTGTCGTGACCAAGGCAAAGCGCGTGCGTGTAAAGCAGCGTGGTCATCAGCCCGCCTTTCCGGTTGACCGGCGCGCTGCTCTCTTGGGTGGGATGCAGATGGGTTGCCGGACAGGGTGAGGCGGGTATGGATTTGTTCCGGCGCGGACGATCAGCGCCGGGGGCATTGGCGGGTCGCTCCGGCGCACTGCCGCGGCGGCGGGTCGAATGTCATGATGGCGCTTTGCCGTCTTCGACCCTGCGCGGCCTCGATCCGGATCGGTGCGCAGCAGTATGGCTTGGTGTCGCCGGCCGGCACCGATACGTTTCTGGATCATGCAAATCGTGTCCGCGGGAGCATGGCGCTGAACGCGCTGATGCGGCTTCGGGTTGCTGCTGCGATCAGGCGCGTGAGGTACGGCTTGCCGCGCTGCTATCGGGACCGCGAAACCCGGCGAACCTGAGTGGCGGCAGGCCGTTCGCTGCGGCGCATTGCCACCGCGTTTCGAGGCCAGCGTCACGGGCACGTTGATCAGCGGCACGGATTCGCTGGACAGTGTGCCGCCGCCGGGCTCCGGCCGGGTAACCCGCGACCTGCACTTCGCCCGCAAGTCGCGGATGGCCCGTCCGGCCTTTGCTCGCGTGCTTGCGCATCCGAACCTGACACCACGGACGAGCGACACGGTTCCAGTCCGCCTTATCACGGTCCCATATCCCGGTTCGAAGGTTCGCGAGGCGAAGGTTGGCGTGCCATGGATCAAGTTCCTGGGGTCCCGATACGAGCGTTCGGCATGCCCTGGATCAGTCCCTGGAGACCTTTCGCACCGGCAAGCACACGCGTGGCCGAAATCTGACGCAAAGCACCGTCCGATTGACCTGTCGGTTCTTGATTGGGTGGGCCGATTCACCCAGCGCCCAGGGTAGCGAGCGTTGAGGTCGAACGCCTGGCAGATCATTGATTTCCAGTATCGGTCATGGTTCCGAAGTCCGCTTTTGCGCGGGTCACCGTGGGGCGGACTTCGGAACCACCATGCTAGGGCTTGGATACGTCGGGGCGCCTGCGGGATATGTTTCTCTTGAAGCGTATCATGCCGACACCGAATGTTGCAAAACCGAGCAGAAGCAGCGTGGAAGGTTCAGGAACCACCTCGCTCTTGGTTTCGGTCTGTCCACGGCTGACCAACCTGCCATCGGGAGCGAGCGTATAGGTCCATGTTTCGGTCATCGAAAACGGGCCGGTGTCCGGTATCGCGAGTGGAACCGTGCCGGGCGAATAGGAGTAGGAACTCGTGGGATCGAGCGCGGGCGGCGAGACAAAAAATCCGACCCGCTGGGCCAGGGTGGCCAACCCGTTGTTGGTGGGGTCGTCATAGAAGGCCAGGGTCATGACGGAGTTGGGCGTGCCGAACCACGTTCCGCTGCCGGTCAACGAGACGAAATTGTCGGGCCCGACGAAGTTGCGGCCGGCCAGGGTAGCCGTCACCATGACGGGATCAGTATGATTTGTGTTCGTTATGGTCAGCGCGCTGGTGATGAGCGTGTTGATCGGCGGACTGATCGCCGACGTCGCGGTTTCCCCGGTGAATGTGATCGGACCTGTCGAGGCCGTGCCGACGTCGATCAGATTGGGGGTTGCCGCGTCTGTAAACGGGGTGGTGAAGACCTGATGGGTGACAAGGTCTTCAACGCTGATTGTGAGCGTCATTGGGGTGGCATTCGCATTTGGCGTCGAGGCGAGTGCTATTCCGGCGGCGACCACGCATCCGGCGGCACGTAAAGCGGTGTTCATTGAAGATCTCCGTTGCGTCTGATGACGGCTCCAATACGGGCTATCTGCAGTCGATGTGTTGGTTCAAAATACAATCTCTTAGGGAATCTATGTCTCCACTACACGTATTGCGTGTGTTCCAACGCAAATCTCGTGCCGCCCCGAATGCGTTCGCGTTTTCAGTCAATTAGCGAAAAGTCGCCTGGTACCTGCGCGGGAGGTGTAAAGAATCTCGACGTACCCGCGCGGTGCCTGAAACCCTCGTGCCCCACGCCCTCGAGCCCGAGGCCTCGTGGCCCAAGCCCTCATGCCATGTCGCATGCCACGGTCTCGGTCGCGTTGAGCCGTGCGCAGTGCTGGGCTCTCGGAATAAAGTCAGTCCGGCGGGTGCCCACGCTTGCGCCGCCGAGCGCCCCGGCCTGGTCCGGGCTCGTGCGCGGCGAGCGAATGTGGCGCGAAGGGTCCAGGAGGCCGGTGAAACACCGCGCCAATGGGCAAAGGTGCGGTGACGCCCAGCCGGCCGAGCCGTCCGACGGCAAGAGTGCGATGCGCTCCAGCCGGCCGCGCCGCTTCAGCTGGCGCGGCGGGTGCGCAAGGCAGCGGCCAGGGTGCCGTCGTCCAGTACATCCAGTGCCCCGCCCATTGGGACACCCTGGCCGACCCGGGTGATGGTGACCCCGCTCGGGCGGAGTTCGTCGGTCAGCCAATGGGCGGTGGCGGCGCCGTCGACCGTCGCGCCCAACGCGAGGATCACCTCGGTCACGCCACCCTCGGCGATGCGGGTCAGCAGGCCAGGAATCGCGAGGTCCTCCGGCCCGACACCGGCCAGCGCGGACAAGGTGCCGCCGAGGACATGATACAGGCCGTGATGCACACGCGCGCGTTCCAGCGCCCACAGATCGCCGACGCCCTCCACGACACAGATGATCGACCGGTCGCGATGTTCGTCGCTGCAGATCGTGCAGGGATCCTGGCTGTCCAGGTTGCCGCAGTCCGCGCACGGCCGCACCGCTCGGGCCGCCTCGGCCAGTGCGGCGGCGAGCGGCAGCATGCGGGCCTCGGGCTGCTGCAGCATTTTCAGCGCGGCGCGACGTGCGCTGCGCGGACCCATGCCGGGCAGTTTCGCCAGCAGGCTGATCAGGTGATCGACTTCAGGGCCGCCCATGGGGGTGTCAGTTCGCAGTCGGCGGTTTTCGGGGCAAAGGGGGCGGATAATCGGGAAGGCATGGGCGCACAATTATGTGGGGTCCGACGGCCGGCAGGCGCCCGGCCGCCGGCTCGCCACCCGCGTCGGGCCGCCGCACCAGCGCCACGGTCCTGAGCCCGGTCATATTGTGGCGCCACGCCGGGATGGACTGCGGAGCCATGATCCCCACGGGGGAGCAACGGTCTGCCAGCGGCGAGGTCCACCCGAACGGTCGTCAGGGGCTGATCCATGGCGCCACGAACGTCCGCACCGGAACTCTAGAACGGCAGCTTCATGCCGGGCGGCAACTGCATGCCGCCGGTCACCTTTTGCATCTCCTCCGCCGACGCGGCCTCGATCTTGGTCCTGGCATCGCGATGCGCGGCGAGGATCAGGTCTTCCAGCATCTCGGTCTCCGCCGGGTCGATGATCTTCGGATCGATCTTGATCTTCCGGAGGTCGTTCTTGCCGTTCAGCGTCACCTTGACCAGGCCGGCACCCGCTTCGCCGGTGATTTCCATGGCTTCCAGCTTGGTCTGCAGTTCCTGCATCTTGGACTGCATCTGCTGGGCCTGCTTCATCAGGCCGGCCAGGTTCTTCATGGGTCGATCTCCATCGGCTCTTCGTCGAAATAGACGGCATCGGGCGGCGCGAAGTCCGGCATGTCGGGCGGGTCGGCGGCCTCAGCCCCAACCGCGGCCGGCAGGCCGTAAGCATCGACCGTCTTATCATGGACGGTGTCGATGCGCGCCCCCGGAAACGCCGCCAGGATCGCACGCACCAACGGGTGATCGGCGGCCGCGGTCTTGCGTGCGGTGTCGGCCGCGTTGCCCTGTTCGGCGATCGTTGCCTCCCCGCTCGCGGCGGACAAGGCAATGGTCCAGCGCGTTCCGGTCACCTCGGTCAGCAGTGCCGCGAGCCGGGAGGCAAGGTCACGCGGCGCCTCGGGCTGCGGGCGCAGCTCGATCACCGGCGGGGCGAAACGCACGAGATGCACCGAATGAAGCAGATGCGCGTGCAGCATTGCCTCCTTCCGTTCGCTCACCAGGGCCACGACGTCGCGGAAGCTGCTGAGCCGAGGTCCCGCCGGTTCCGCCGCCGCCGCGGCCATCGGCGCGCCATTCGCGACTGCGCGAACCCCGCCGCCGCCTGACGGCGCAGCAGCTGCCGGTCCGCTACCCCCAGAGGCGCTGCCCCCAGAGGCGTTACCCCCAGAGGCGCCACCGCCGGGGCCGCCACTCGAGGTCAGCCGCCGGATCAAGTCGGCCGGCGTCGGCATGTCGGCGACATGGCACAGCCGGATCAGCACCATTTCAGCCGCCGCCCGGCGATCGGGCGCGCTCTCCACCTCGCCGACGCCCTTCAGCAGCATCTGCCAGGCACGCGCGAGCACCGGCACGGTCAGCTGATCCGCGAGTGCCGCACCGCGAGTGCGTTCGGCCTCCGGCAGTTCCTGGCTGTCGCGCAGGGTGGGGATGGATTTCAGCCGGGTTACCGTGTGCAGCAGGTCGAGCAGGTCCTGCAGCAGCGTGCCCAGGTCGGCGCCGCGCTCGTAGGCCCGGTCGGTGATCGCCAGCGCCGCGGCGGGCTTGCCGCCCATGACCGCATCCATCAGATCAAACACCGCCTCGCGGTCCGCCAGGCCCAGCATGTCGACAACCTGGGCGTCGGTGATGATCCCCCCGGCCCCCTGGTCCATCTGGGCGATCGCCTGGTCCAGCATCGACAGGCCGTCACGGACGGAACCGTCAGCCGAACGGGCGATCTGTTCCAGCGCGGCGGGCTCGATCGTCACGCCTTCCTTGGTCGCGATGCGGCCGAAATGCTGCGCCAGTTCGGCGACCTTGACGCGGCGCAGGTCGAAGCGCTGGCAGCGCGACAGCACGGTGATCGGCACCTTGCGGATCTCGGTCGTCGCGAACACGAACTTTACATGCGGCGGCGGTTCCTCCAGCGTCTTCAGCAGCGCGTTGAAGGCGTTGCGGCTCAGCATGTGGACCTCGTCGATGACGAAGACCTTGGTGCGCGCCTGCATCGGGCGGAAGCGCGTCGCCTCGATGACTTCACGCATGTCGTCCACGCCGGTGCGGCTCGCGGCGTCCATCTCGATCACGTCGGGATGGCGGTCGGCGAGGATGCCGACGCAGTTGGCGCACACGCCGCATGGATCGGCGGTCGGGCCACCGGTGCCGTCCGGGCCGATGCAGTTCAGCGCTCGGGCGATGATGCGGGCGGTGGTGGTTTTGCCGACGCCGCGCACGCCGGTGAGCATAAAGGCATGCGCGACTCGACCAGCGGCGAAGGCGTTGCGCAGGGTGCGCACCATCGCCTCCTGCCCGATCAGGTCATCGAACGTTGTCGGGCGATATTTCCGGGCCAGCACGCGATAAGGCGTGGCGTGCACCGGCTCCGGCAATGCGACAGGCAGGGCGTCGCCGAACAGGCCTGGCCCCGAGGGAGGGGGAGGCGCTTCGTCTTGTTCGGTGGGATCGTCCTGAAACAGGCCGGACATGCGGGGCAGTCACCTGATGATCGGCGCGGGGCGGCCGCCACCGGCGAAAGAAAAGTGGGAGATCGACAAACGACCCGAGCGGTGACCCGTTGCGGCTGCTTCCTTCCGGACCTGACCGGGTTGGCGAGGCGCCCGTCCACCGCCGACCTCCCGGGGAGGTGCTTACCACGGTTCGGGGGGGTGGGGGCAAGGTGGGTATTTTCACGGCCATCTGCGCAAGGTTGTCGTCGAACTGCGCCGCGGCCGGCAGGGGCTTTGGCGCTGCGTGGCCCCGAGGCAGGAGGGTGACAGGCGCGCGCAGGACGAGGTCGCGGGCGCCCAGGACGAGGTAGGGGCCGCGCAGGACGAGGTCGCGGGCGCTGCGGCGTTGCTTGTCCCCTATGTCAGGGTCGGGCCTGTACCCTCGTGTCATGGTCGTGCCTGGCCAGACCACCCACGACCGTCGGTCTTTCCGGAGTGCAAGTCGTGGTTCACCGGCCTGTCGTTCGTGCGCTCGCTCACCCTTGCCCCTCGTGTCATGATCGGGCTTGGCCCGACCACCCACGACTTGCGCTATCGCGAAGTAGCAGTCGTGGGTCACCGGGCCGAAACCCGGTGATGACACAGGAGCAAGTCCCCCGGGCCGAAACCCGGTGATGACACAGGAGCAAGCCCCCCGGGCCGCAGCCCGGTGATGGCAGAGAAGCAAGGCCCCCCGGGCGGCAGCCCCGTGATGACACAGGAGCAAGTCCCGCCCGTCACGCCCCACGATGACACAGCGGTCGGCTGGCGGACGTTTCCGGTCAGCGTGGAGGGTACTATCCGCGCTGTTGTCTCCGACGGAGGAGCGGCGCAGATCGCCGCCGCGGGCCTGCGAAAGAGCCCGGAAGCCGGCCGCCGCTACCGCCCCAGCAGGCGGTCCAGGATGCGCCCCTCGATCGCTGCCGCCGCGGGATCGCCGTGGCGGCGCGGGCGGGGCAGGTCCACGGCAACATCCATGGCCACCCGGCCGGCGTCGAGCAGCAGGATGCGGTCGGCCAGGGCAACCGCCTCGGTCACATCGTGGGTCACCACGATCGCGGTAAAGCCCTTGTCCTGCCAGACCTGCTCGATCAGCGCCTGCATCTCGATCCGGGTCAGCGCGTCCAGCGCACCAAGCGGTTCGTCGAAGGCCAGAATGCGGGGGTTGCTGACCAGGGCGCGCGCCAGGGCGACCCGCTGCTTCTGGCCGCCGGACAGGATCGCCGGCCATTCCTTCTCGCGGCCGGACAGGCCGACCTGGACGAGCGCCTCGATCGCCTGGCGACGGCGAGCAACGCCGGCTGGGGCATGCGACAGGCCGACCTCGACATTCGCCGCGACGCGCTGCCAGGGCAGCAGCCGCGGCTCTTGGAACATCAGCCGCACCTGCTCCCGCCAGCCCTCCGACCG
>DASWON010000562.1:0-5459 GCA_036398735.1 Rhodopila sp. | reverse complement strand
GGCGGTGGTCGAGCGGGAGGCGACGCATCGGGCGATCGCGCTGGCCGAGATGGTCGACCAGCCGATCCAGATCTTCCATGTCTCCTGCCCCGAGGTTGCCGAAGAGGTCGCCAGGGCGCGGGCGCGCGGCCTGAAGGTTTGGGGGGAGACCTGCCCACAGTATTTCGTTCTTTCAGCCGACCATATGGACCGGCCCGGCTTCGAGGGCGCGAAGTTCATGTGCAGCCCGGCCCCGCGCGACTCCGCGGCCAGCGAAGGTCTGTGGAAGACGATCCGCGACGGCGTGCTGGATGTCGTTTCATCCGACCACAGCGGCTGGAGCTACGACACGCCTGCCGGCAAGCGGGTAAACGGCATCGACGCGCCGTTCCGCGATATTCCGAACGGTGTGCCGGGGCTTGGTTCTCGGCTGCCGATCCTGTTCAGCGAGGGCATCTCGAAGGGGCGGATCGACCCCTGCACCTTTGTCCGGATCACCGCGACCAATCCGGCGCGGCTGTTCGGGCTGTATCCGCGCAAGGGAACCATCGCACCGGGCGCGGATGCCGACCTGGTGCTGTGGGACGCGGGAAAGACCGTCACCATCACGAACAACCTGATGCAGCACATCATCGACTACACGCCGTACGAGGGCCTGGAGGTCACCGGCTGGCCGGTCTGCACCATTCGTCGCGGCGACGTCGTGATGCAGCACGGGATCGTGCAGGCCGAACCCGGCAGCGGCCAGTTCATGGCACGCGGCCCGTACGACCTGATCAAACCCACCGGCAACCTGCCGTTCGGCTTCGACGCCAGCGCCTTCCAGGTCTGACGCGGAGACCCCACTCATGAGTCTGATCGACATCATCGCCGGCCCCTACAGTTTCAAGGCTCGGTTCGAGGACGCGAACGCACCGAAGACCTGCGCGAAATTCCGCTCCTTGTTGCCGTACCGCGAGCGTATCATCCACGTCCGCTGGAGCGGCGAGGGCTGCTGGATCCCGCTAGGCGACCTCGACCTTGGGCTGGCGTTCGAAAATCACACCAGCTATCCCGCGCCGGGGCAGTTTCTGCTGTATCCGGGCGGAATTTCCGAGACCGAGATCCTGCTGGCCTACGGCGGTGTCCAGTTCGCCAGCAAAATGGGGCAACTGGCCGGGAATCATTTTCTCACTGTCGTCGAAGGCAACGAAAACCTGGCTGCGCTGGGCCGGATGGTGCTGTGGCAGGGCGCGCAGGACATCGAGTTCCGGAACCCGCCGGGGTAGCGTCAGCCCGGTTGCAGCGTTCGCCCTCGGCCGCTCCCGCGCGCCGATGCGCCCGCGGGCCGCGGCCACACCCAGGACGACGCCGCGAACCGCGACCATCGGCATGTTGGCAACGGCCTTCCGTCAGCCTGCTCGCTCCGGAACGGAGCCCGTGGCTTCGGCCTGGTCGCGATCCCGCATTGATACCGACGCTACGGCAGCCCATCGGCGATACGACCTGACCTGCCGATATGGGGTACGGTCGAAGTTGGGGGCGGCCAAGGCGCAGTCGTCGCGGCCGCCAATGGGTGAGGGCCAAGGCGGGCTGGATGGTCCGGTTCAGACCAGCCGGCGCAGCGGCCGCACGCAAAAGGAACGACATTCCGGCCGGCCGCCGACGAAGAGTCAATCATTCGGCTGGCTGGTGTTACTTCCCCCCGGAATTCCCTGACGTGAGGCCAGTCGTTTCAGCAGATCCGCCGCATGGGAATCCCCAAGCCTCATTGCTTTGTTGTACCATTCGGCGGCTCGCGCCGGGTCCGGCGTTTGTCCGGGCGTCGCATAGTTCGGGTCGTAGGTCCGGCCCAACGCCGTCGCGGCCGCAGCACTTCCCGCCTCCGCGGCACGTTGATACAGCAGGCGAGCGGCGGCGATGTCGCCCAGGGTGAGGGACTGATCCCCGTGTTTCATCAGCGCCGTCACCAGCGCCGGCGGAACCTCCTGGGTCGGTGCCGGTCGGTCGGGCGTCGCACCCGGGGACGGTGCCGAAGGCGCCGCGGCCGGTTTCGGCGAGGGCGGCACGGGATTCGGCGCCTCGCTGTTCAGTGCCTGGTATAGAAACACCGAGGCCCCCAGCACGAGCACCGCGACCGAGGCGATCGGAACGGCACGCCCCGCCCAGTTCGGCGTTCGTGGCTCCCGCGGCTGCCGTCGTGGTGCCGAAGGCCTGATGGTCGCAGCGACCGTCTTGGCGGTGATCATCGCGTCGCCACGGGCAAATCCAGCCGTCAGCAGCGCATCCATGAGCCGGTTGGCCATTCCGGGCACGCCACCGGACTGCGCGATGACCAGCTTGATGGCATCGGGTGAAATCAGTCGTCGCGTCGTGCCGCCTGCGATCCATAACGACCGCTCGATATATTGCCGGATGTCAGCCGTTCCCAGACGTGTCAATCTGATCGTGTTGCGGGCGAGACCGACCAGTTGCGACAGCTCCGGCCGTTCCGGGTCGGCGGCAAGTTCGGTCGTGGTCGTCAGCACGATCGCCGATCCGCCGGGATCGTTCGAGAGGCGTTGCGCGAGCGACAGCAGCAGGCGAACGCAATCGGCCGACATCAGATCGACGTCGTCGACCAGCAGCGCCTTGCGTGGCGGCCGCAGAAAGTGCGCGATGGCCTGATCGGGCGTGATGGCGCCAGTGCTCGGCTTTCCCTCCATCGCCGACACAATCTGCATGACGCTGATGCGGCCGTTCGGCGGCCGGGACAGCACGATCGTCCGCAGGCCCGCCTCCGCCGCGGCGGAAGCCGCTGACCGCAGAGTTTCGGTCTTGCCGATGCCTTCTTCGCCCTGCAGCAGGATCACACCGCTGCCGTTCACGACATGCTCCATCAGCAGTTCGAACGCGCGCCGATGGGACGAGAACAGAATGTAGGCGGCGGCTTTCCCCGGCGCTTCCGCCTTATGGGCAAACGGGGATTTCGACAGACCGTAGAAGTCGAGGTAATTCGTCGGGGGAGCCGGATCGGGCGGGGCGGGCGGCCGTTCCGCCGTGATCGTGCCCTTCATCAGGTTCGGTGGCCGGCGCATGTCGTGGATCACGGATGTGGCTGGGAGCGGACAGCATAGAGGGATCGCCGCGGCGGCAACATGGGCGGGTGGTCACCGTGAGGTGAAGGACATCCGGCAAGGCATTTCAGCAATTTCCGGTGAAACTTCGGAACCGGTTCGGGTTGGTGCAAGACCGCCTGATTTCGGCACGAAACATGCCGATAAGGTGTCTTTATCGTAATTGTATCTGATAGTTTTCATATTATTCGATATATCGGATATTTTCCCATATTTCGCTGTTTATGATCTGATAGCGCACCGTGATACGTCGGCATGCCGGACGATTCCGATATTATCGCCATATCTGGTACGTAATAGTGATATGAAATCCGACGCAACACGACGAGTGGCTGATGGTATTTTTTACGAAACCGTGTTGACCTCGTTCACGTTTGCGTGAAATCACTGCTCCCATGATCAAGTTTTCGGGAGCTCATACATGAGCGGAACAACGTCTCAAGGCACTTCCGGCCGGGGCGGCTACCTGCTTCCCGCGGGCTACCTGAGCACGAAGGGCAGTCAGATCGTCGATGCCAGCGGTAACCCCGTGCGCATCGACTCGATCGGCTGGGCCGGCACCGACGGGGTTGCCGGCGGCGCTCAGGACGGTCTCGAAGCAACGAGCCTCCAGACCATCATGAACGCCATCAAGGCCGACGGGTTCAATACGATCAGAATACCATGGTCGAACGTCAATCTGACCGCGATGCCACGATCCGGCTTGATCGATTATTCGCAGAACCCCGATCTGCAGGGCCTCAACACACTTCAGATCTTCCAGAAGATCGTCGACTACGCGGGCCAGATCGGCCTGAAGATCATTTTTGACCATCACACGGACGATGGCGGCCCGAACGGATGGGGTGGCCAGCAGTCCAACGGCCTGTGGATCGACAGTGGACCCGGGACCGACGGCACCGACGGCAGCGGCACGACCGGCACCATCACGGCAGCGAAATTCGAGCAGGACTGGGTGACGCTCGCCTCGACCTTCAAAGGCAATTCGACCGTCATCGGCTACGACCTCGACAACGAGCCAACCTCGGCCGGCAACATCAACTGGGGCCAAGGCGGCCCGACCGATATCCAGGCGATGTACACAACGGTGGGCAACGCCGTCGAGGCCGCGGATCCCGGCGCGCTGATCATCGCCGAGGGGCCGCAGGAATATAACCCTCCTGGCGAGGGCTCCGGAATGGCCGCCGACGTCGCGGCGCCCGAGGGTGACCTCACAGGCGTCGCGACCAAGCCAGTCGTGCTGAACACGCCGAATAAGGTCGTCTACTCGGTGCACGAATATCCCTCGACGATCTCCGGCATCGCGGCCGACTCCGGGTCCGCCTACATCCAGCAGATGAACGCGGCCTGGGGCTACCTGGTGACGCAGAACATCGCCCCGGTCTGGATCGGCGAGATGGGCGCGTCGCTGGACGGCACAGCCGACAGTGCCGGCTCGGGCCTGGCCGACGAACAGGCCTGGGCCTCGACACTGCTTAACTACATGAACGGCAAATACGGCAGCCAAGGCGGACCGACGTTCACCGGCAATCAACAGCCGATCGGTGGCAGCTGGTGGCTGGCCGGCGTCGAGGACGGACAGTTCCCGGACGGCATTCAGACGGCCTATGGCGTGGGCAACTATCGGGCGGGACAACAGGCTATCACCGATCAGATGGTCTACGTCCCAAAAGGCACGCCCGCGCCCACACCCAAGCCCACCCCCAAGCCGACACCAGCACCGACGCCCGCCCCCACACCCAAGCCGACACCAGCACCGACGCCGGCACCGACACCCAAGCCAACCCCCGCACCCACGCCGGCACCGACACCCAAGCCGACACCAACGCCCACGCCGGCACCGACACCTAAGCCGACACCAACCCCGTCCCCCAACGACACGGTCGTGAAGGCGAACTCGAACGCCGCCATTATCGACGGCAGCGGCAACAAATGGACCATCACCAGCGACGGCCTCGTCGCGGTCAATGCAACGCCTGACGCAACGACGGCCAATGTCATCGAGCTCGCCTATGTGAACGGCACGATCTGGCAGGAAAACAGCAGCAAGCTGTGGTGGAGCAAAACAAGACCGGATATGTCGTGGTCGGCCGGCGACGGGACGGCGACCAGTCCCTTGCCGGCCACGCCAACGCCGACTCCGAAGCCAACACCCAAGCCGACGCCCGCCCCCACACCGACGCCAACACCCAAGCCGACACCCGCCCCCACGCCGACACCGACACCCAAGCCGACGCCCGCCCCCACGCCGACGCCGACACCCAAGCCGACACCGGCGCCGTCGCCCAACGACACGGTGGTAAAGGCCGGTTCGACCGCGGCAATTGTCGACGCCAATGGCAACAAATGGACCATCACCAGCAGCGGCCTCGTCGCGGTCAACGG
>DASWON010000561.1:0-4711 GCA_036398735.1 Rhodopila sp. | reverse complement strand
ATTCTAACCGGAGATGACGCCGGCTACCTGGTCTCGCGAGACCCCAGGAATTCCCCATGACGCGCTGATACGCCGCGGTGGATCGCATCGAGCCAGCGAATAGTCTTGACTTTCATCCTATTATACGACTATATTCCTACGAACATTTTAGCCGCCGGGGCACTGGCCTCGGCCTCGACAAAAAGATTGATCTTTGCAGAACAGCATTCCCTTACGCCCTTTGAAAGCCGGCCCGGCCATGGCCTTCACCCCGCTCGAGGCGCTGTCGCCCCGGTCTCCTCTCAACCCAGCCGCGGGTGCTGGGATCGCAGTGCTCAACGCCCTGCCCCCGTCCCTCCCTCCGGTCCGCCTGGCGGCGGCAATGCGAGCCGTCGCGCCGCATCTGACCAGCGACGAGTATGCCCTCTGGATCGCCACTCTGGCCGAACCCCTGCGGCGGGCCGGCATCGCCGCTCCCCGGCGCATCGCGGCTTTCCTCGGTCAGTGCGCCGTTGAAAGCAATGGGTTTCGTCGCCTGGAAGAAGACCTCGGTTACACGGCTGAACGGCTGTGCGAGGTGTGGCCCAACCGGTTTCCCAGTCGCCAGGCCGCCGAGGCTTGCGCCTTCCGCCCTGAGATCCTCGCCAATCGCGTCTATGCCGGCCGCATGGGCAACGGTGATGAAGCGTCCGGCGACGGATGGCGCTTCCGTGGCCGCGGCCTGATCCAGCTCTCGGGCCGGTCGGCCTACCAGCGCTTTGCCAGGACCATGAACATGACGCTGGATCAAGCGATCGAGCACGCGGGTACCCCGACCGGTGCGGTCGACAGCGCTGTCTGGTTCTGGACCGCCAACCAACTGAACACGCTCGCCAGCACGTGGTCGATCGATTTGATCACCCGAAAGATTAACGGCGGCTCGACCGGCGCAGCGGAACGCAGCCGCCTGTGCGAGGCCGCACTGCACGCCCTCGGAGCTTAGTATGTTCGCAGCCTTGATCCCCCTGGTGCTGAGCCTCGCACCGCAACTTGCACCGATGATCTTTGGAGCCAACGGCGCTGACGCCACCGCCAGGATCGCGGCGGTTGTCCAGAGTGTCGTCGGGAGCGCCGCAGACCTTAATGCGCCGGGCGGCGCCGACGCAGCGGTCGCACACATCCAGGCCAATCCGCAGATGGCCACGGATCTGGCCGCCAAACTCGCCGATCTGCATACGCAGATGCGGAAGGAACAGGACGACGCGGCCCAGGTCGCGCACCAGGGTGCGCTGGATGAGTTGCAAACGCGGCTGGCGGACGTCGGCGCCGCTCGCACCATGGTAACCGAACTGTCCAGGACCCACGGCGGCCTCGCGTACGGCGGCGTGGTCGTTTCAATCGTCATCGTAGCCGGCTTCATCGCGACCACCTATGCCGCACTGACCAATCACCTCGGCGCCGCGGAGGGTCAATCCGGTTCGGTGCTGGTCGGAACGCTGGCGGCCATGGCCACCCAGGTCGCCAACTACTGGCTCGGTTCCAGTCAGGGCAGCAGCGCCAAGAACGTCATGCTCGCGAATGCCCAGAACAGCCTGGCCGCTAGCGTGCCATCGCATCTGCTGAAGTCAACGGATAAGGAATAGTTCCCGCGTAACCTGGGCCAGCACGCTGGTCCAGTCGCCGGGCGCGGGCTGACGGAACAGCCGGGCGGACCAATACCAGGGACTGTCCCGCCGTTTCAGCAGCCATCGCCAGTCCGGCGCATGCGGCAACAGGATCCATACCGGCTTGCCCAGGGCACCGGCCAGGTGCGCGATGGACGTGTCAACGGTGATGACCAGATCGAGGTTCGCAACCAGCGCGGCCGTTTCGGCATAATCGGTCATCCAGCGGGTTAGGTCCGGCAGACCAAGGCAGCGCTCGGCGCGGCCGTGCTCGAGATTGACATAGCTGACGCCTTGAATCCGAGGCAATGTCACATCCAGATCCGCCGGGATCGACCGATGACGATCCGCTCGATGTTTCGGGTTGCCGGTAAGCGCGATGCCGATCGTCCGTTGCCGAATTTCCCCCGTCCCGGCTTCGGCCGTCCCGGATTGGGCCACCCCGGCTTGGGCCACCCCGGCCTGGGCCACCCCGAGGTCAGCCACTCCCAGGTCCGGTACCCCGGCGGGCAGTGCGCGGTCCGGGGCGCATGACCCCGGGTGCGTCCATTCAGGCAGTGACCGGTCCGCGACCGCCTGATATCGCATGGCGGTCAATCGTGCGTGCCAGTCCCTGACGCGAGACGGATCCGCGGCCAGATAGCCACCGCCCGAGGGAATGGTCTCCAGGGTGGTGCCGAACCGCTGGGGCAGGCTGATCTGGTCGATCCAGAGATCATACGCCGGGGCGGGATCGGACGGGGATATCGCCGTCACGCCGGGCATCGACCGGATCAGCGGCACGAGCGCCCGAGCACAGAGCAGAATCGGCTTGCCGCCCGCCGCCAGAAGCAATGGCAGATAGCGGGCGAACTGGATCACGTCGCCAAAGCCCTGCTCAGCCCGTACCAGAATCGTCTGGCCCGCCGGATCAGAACCATCCCAGGCAGGACCGGCGATGTCGGGGAAACTGGCCCGATAGCGCGGATGCCGTCTGCGCCATTCATATTCGAGGAACCCACGCGACAGGTTGCCGCTCAGCAGCGTCGCAATCGCCAGGTTCCAGTGTGGCTGTACAGCCCCCGGGCACAGACGAATGGCGGTCTCGCAGGAGGCAATCGCCTCATCCAGTCGGCCCTGCAGCGTCAGGATGTGGGCCAGGCTGGTGTGCGCCTCCATAAACGCCGCATCCAGTCGAATGGCCGTCCTGTACAGCGACTCGGCCGATGCGAGGTCGTCGAGATCGACCGACGCGTTTGCCATGTTCAGCCAGGAGGGCGCGTGGTCGGGCTGCAGTGCCAGGGCCCTGGCGAAGGCTGCGCAGGCCAGGGCGTGTTGGCCCACCGCATTGAGCGCGGTGCCGCGGGCGAAATGCAGTTCCGCATCGTCGGGCGCGGTGGACAGCGCGGCGTTCGCCTGGATCAGTACCTGCTCAAACCGCTCGGACACCAGAAACGCCCGAACGAGGTTCCGTCGTATGCCATGATGGTTCGGCTGTCGTCGCAGCGCCCGGATCAACAGGGCGGCCGCTTCCTGCGCATCGCCGTCGCGCAACGCCAGCAGGCCTTGCACATACAGAGCCCGGCCATCGCCCGAGACCGCCCCCTCTGTCACCTTCGCCTTGGGTGTCCTCCCCTCTGGCACAGCCCCCTCTGGCACAGCCCCTTCTGGCACAGCCCTCTCCGGCACAGCCCTCTCCGGCACAATCTCCTCCGGCACAGCCCCCTCCGGCACAATCTCCTCTCGGGTCACCTTGTCTGGGGTCACCTCGTCCGGAGGCATCTTGTCTGAGGTCACCCACTCTGAGGTCACCCACTCTGAGGTCACCCCCTCTGGGGTCACCCCGGCCGACATCGTCCCCTCAGGCACAGCAGCCTCAGGCATCTCCCGGTGTGAAGCCGCGTTCTTTGCTGGCCTCGGTTCCGACGTGACCTTCCCTGACCAGATCCCCGATGGCGGCACGGCATCGGACGGCGTGCAGGGTTGGGCGAGCGCGTCTTCCATGAGAGTGTGCATGCGGGACACCCTGCCGCCCGAATGATTAACGAACGCTGAATTACGGAGAAAATGCATGGCACGTGGGCTCGATGGCGTCGTCGCCGCGGAGACCATCCTCAGCCACACAGACGCGGCGAACGGGATGGTCTGGGTGCGGGGCCACGACCTTCCCACACTGGTCGCGCAGTTCGGGTTCGAAGGCACCGTCGCGCTGCTATGGGAGGGATTCGCAGCCGAGGGGTTGACCCGAACCGGGATCGCCGACGCGTTCGGCCGCGGCCGCCGTGACGCCTACGAGGGGTTGCCGGCCTGGTTGCCACAGACCGCGGGGCGTTCGCTTTTTGAGGGCATGCGTATGGCGCTCGCCGCCCAGCCGGACAGCGCCGACGCGCCTGGCCTGGTCAGCGCCTTCGCTGTCGCGGTTCCGGCGTTGGTGCGGCAGGCATCGGGTCTGCCGCCGCTCGCCCCTGACCCGGCGGCCACGACCGCCGCCGACCTGCTGCGTATGCTGCACGGCGTTCCCGCCGACGCCGCGAAGATCGGCGCGCTGGACACCTATTTCACCGTCATGGCCGAAAGCGGCCTGAGTGCCTCGGCATTCACCGCGCGCGTCGTCGCCTCCACCCGCGCATCGCTGGCCGCCTCCGTGCTGGCGGCCTGGTGCGCCTTCACCGGGGCGCTGCACGGCGGAGCGCCCGGCCCGACGCTGGATATGCTGGATGCGGCCGCAACGGTCGCGGATCTCGAACGGTGGCTGGAGGCGAAGCTGCGGTCCGGGGAGCGGCTGATGGGCTTCGGCCACCGGGTGTTCCAGGGCAACGATCCGCGCGCCGAGGCGATGCGCCGGTCGATGCGCGCGATGGGACCGCACGCCGGACGCCTGGATTTTGCCGACCGGCTGGAAAGGGCGGTGGCGGCGGCGATCCAGCGGGTCAAGCCCGGCCGGACCCTGCCGCCGAACGTGGAGATCATGGCCGCGCTGCTGCTCGACGCGGTCGGCGTTCCGCGCGATGCCTTCACTCTGGTGTTCGCAGTCGGGCGCAGCGCCGGATGGCTGGCGCATGCGATGGAGCAGCAGAAGACGGGGCGGATGATCAGGCCGACCTCGGCCT
>DASWON010000560.1:0-1824 GCA_036398735.1 Rhodopila sp. | reverse complement strand
GATGGCTGCTCTCCTTCAGCAGAGGCACGACGGTCAGATGCGGCGTGGTCTGGCGCGCGTAGTAACCTGCCATCGGCCCCCAAAGCACACCCGCGTCGATACGGCCCGCGGCCACGTCGTCCGTCATCATCCGCGGCGAGGACGTCGTGCGGGTATCAACCGTCAGCGGGTAGGGTCGGGCCTCCGCCATCAGCCCGTCCCGCACGAGGATCGTCGCCGGCGGCGTGCCGGCCACGATGCCGATCTGCTTGTCCTTGAGCCGCGGGTCGCCCAGTGTCTCGATCCCATCCAGCCCATTGCCTGGCCTGAAAACCAGGGCGTAGGTGGTTCGGTAGTATGGATTGGTTGTCTGGACCGTGGGGTCGCCGACCGCTGTTCCCATGATCACGTCGCAGCGCAGCGCGTTCAGCGTGTTGCGGACGAAGCCGATGACCTGAGGAAAATAGGTGTACGCCGTGGGTTCGTTGAGTTTGTGTGCGAACAGTTGCGCGAGCCTGTTCTCGAAGCCCGCTCCCTGTTCGTCTGAGAAGGGCAGGTTGCGGGGATCGGCGCAGACCCGGAACGACTTCGGATCGACCAGTTCGACGGACTCGCCGAGCCCGGGCGCCTGAGCCGCGGCATGATGCAGCAGCGACAGCCCAAGCATCGCAGCCAGAGGCCAGACCGGACGGCCCTGCCGCCGCCGCGCCGGGCGGCCGGTCGCGCGATCAGGGGTCCGGACCGGTGCGCCTGGCATTTCAACCCATGCAGTCATCTTCGGCCTTTTCGTACCCGGCCGGCTTCGACGCGTGCTTCTCCGGGCGCCCCCGGCCGACCGCGCCGTCGCTGCGGGCACGAAGGTAGCTGTAGATTGCGTCGACGAAACACATGACGTTTCGGTTTTCACCTTGCGCGGGCATGACAAGTTGTTGCGATGCAGAGACGACCCTCTTGCCGGACGCGACCATTCCGTAGAAATCCGAATAACTGAGCCGCTGCATGGAATCGACCAGTGCGGGGGCATAGGTCGAGCCCATGCCGTCCGGACCGTGGCAGCGCATGCATTCGGAGGAATACCGCGTGAACCCGACATAGGTGTACCAGTCAACGGTGCCATCTGACTCGACCTTGAAGGTCGGATTGCCATCCTTGTCGGCCCATTTGCCGTCATCGGATTTCACCGCGGTCGGATCACCCGACCCGTCGGTGACCGCGTAGACAAGCCCAGACGACCACACCAACGAGACGGCCACGACAAGTACACGCCAGATCTGCTGCACGATGCGCTTCCTGATCCGAAATGAAAACATCGCCGGCGCCGAGGCTCGACGCCCCGGGCCGGCCACGAAGACGATCAAGGCAGCGGGCCCCTGATCAGCTCGGTGGGAGAGCGAACACCGTGAGGGCTCCGCCCAGGGAGGTATAATCGTTCAACGCCGCGTAGCCGCCGACCGCGCCCAGGCCGGCATGCGGATCGGTCAGTCCCGCGGCCAGGCCGATGCCGGCCCAGCCGCCGACGCCGGACAGCACCGCCACGTATTGCCTTCCGGCGTGCTCATAGGTCGTGACGTTGCCAATGATACCGGATGGAGTCTTGAACTTGTACAGCTCCTTGCCCGTCTTGGCGTCCACTGCCTTCAGATAGCCCTCCAGGGTGCCGTAGAACACGACGCCGCCCTTGGTCGCCAGAGCGCCGGACCAGACGGAAAACTGTTCTGCGGTCGACCAGACGATCTTGCCGGCCTTCGCATCCCACGCGATGAAATTGCCCATCGTGTTGCCGCCAGGCGCCGGATACATCGATAAGGTCGCCCCCACGTAGGGCTGTCCGGCGGTGTACGAGAC
>DASWON010000559.1:0-4032 GCA_036398735.1 Rhodopila sp. | reverse complement strand
GCACAGGTCGCCGCCCGCCGCGAGCGGCCGCGCCGCGCTCTCGGTTCCTGATGTCATCCGGCGCACAGCCAGATCACCGTCGTTCGGCGGCCGCGACACCGGCTCGCACGCCGCTGATGCTGTCTTCGATGACCGGGCACTCCGCCTGTGACAGTCTCGGTCATTGCGCCGCGAGCGGGAAGATGTCCGGCTGACGGCCTGCGCCGGAACGGTGTTTGCCAGCGTCTCGCTGTGCGCGATGAGGCCGTCGAAGTCGAAGATGATCCCTGGCATCGTCGTCCGCCGTGCTTCGAGCAACGATCCATGGTGGTGGATGACGTGCAAAATGCCCGATGGGCGCGGCGGCGGCGTCGGATTTTGGCGGGAGCGGCGATGGAAGTCCGCGCAGGCGGCGGGCGTGGGTCTTGCAGGATGCCGCAAACCGGCCGACGCTGTAGGGGAACAGGGAGACGATAGACCATGGAATTCGGCATGTTTCACGAATTTCAGCGGCGGCCCGGGCAAACCGAAGCTGAAGCATTCTCGGAATCCTTCGAGCAGGTAGACGAGGCCGAGGCCGCGGGCCTCGACGTCATGTGGCTGGCCGAACTGCACACCTCGCCTGAGCGGTCGGTCCTCGCCGCGCCGCTGAATATCGCCAGCGCCGTTGCGACGCGTACCAAGCGCATGAAGATCGGCATCGCGGTGCAGGTGCTGCCGCTGTGCCACCCGCTGCGGATCGCCGAGGAAGCCACCACCGTCGACCACATCAGTCACGGCCGGCTGATCTTCGGCGTCGGTCGCAGCGGCTTTCCCCGCACCTATCAGGCCTACGGGGTCTCCTATGCCGAAAGCCGGGAACGGTTCGCCGAAGTGCTGGAGATCCTCAAGCGCGCCTGGACACAGGAAACGTTTTCGTTCCATGGGCAGTTTTATCACTTCGACAACATATGCCTGGTACCGAAACCGTATCAGTCGCCGTATCCGGAACTGCGGATCGCGGTAAATAGTCCAGACACGTTCCAGCAAAGCGGGGAGGCCGGCATGCCGATCTTTGTTGCCACCCGCCTGGGCGATCTGAACGAACTCGTGCCCAATCTACGGGTCTACCGCGAGGCCTGGGCAGCGGCGGGGCATTCCGGGAACGGCAAGGTTTATCTTCGCGTCCCGGTGTATGTCGCTGCCACGGAGAAACAAGCCCGCGAGGAACCGCACGAGAGTGTGATGTTCTTCTATAAGTACCTCGGCGAAAGGATCGAGGCGTCAGCCAGCCAGGAAGGGGCACGGGCGATCGAGAATCGCGCCGAACGCGGCCAGCGGCTGATGACGATCGACTACGAAGAGGTGCTGAAAAGCAAGATCATCGTGGGGACCCCTGCCATGGTAGCCGACCGCCTCGCCGATCTGAAGGAGACGCTCGGTCTGTCGGGGATTCTGGCCGAGATGAACTGCGGCATGCGGATCCCGCACGAGCGGGTCGTCAACTCATTGCGGCTGATGTGCGGCGAGGTGATGCCACATCTGCGTGACTGAGCGTGGAATCTTCCGTGTTCCCATTGATGTCAACGCTGCCCTGGCCGAGACCCGTTACCATCGCGCGCTAATATCGCCTTGGGTCTGGGGATCGTATCGATTATGTTGCCATTATTATCACAGGCGGGCTCGGTCGGGCGCTTGCCGCGACATTGGAAGAGCGTCGCGGCGACGGAGGCGGCGGGACTTGTCCGTTCCGGAACGACCGTCGCCGTGGGCTGGCTGAGTGATGGCCTTGCGCTCGCGATGGCCGATGCGTTCGCTGCCCACGAGCATCCCAGTGACCTGACGATCGTCTACGGGACCACACGCGGCGAAGGCCGCACGCACGGACTGAATCTGCTGGCCCGTGAGGGGCTGGTGCGGCGGGTGGTGGGCGGCCAGTGGCACCCGGTGCCGGGGCTGCAGGCGCTCGCGGCGGCCAATCGGATCGAGGCCTACAGCCTGCCGGTGGGGGTCATCAACCGGTTGCTGCGCGACATCGCCGAGGGCCTGCCGGGCCATCTCAGCCGCAGCGGTCTTGGGACCTTCACGGATCCGCGTAACGGCGGCGGCCGGCTGAACCCGCGCACGCGGGAGCAACTGGTGCGCCTGGTCCGTCCGTCCGGCGACGAGGCGCTGCTGTTCCGCGGCTTTCCCATCGATGTCGCGGTGATCGGCGTGGCCTTCATGGAGGGAACGGCCGCGATCGCGATGACCCGTGACTCGATGACCATCGCGCGGGCCGCGCGCAGATGCGGCGGGATCGTCATCGCCCAGATGGATCGGATCGGCACTCTGGACAAGTTGCCGCCGGGGCAGGTGGTGGTGCCCGATACACTGATCGACGTCCTGGTCGCGATCGATCCGCGCGAGCGCATCTGGGAGACGTTCTCCTCGGTCCAGGTCCTGTAGAACGGCCGTTTTCATCTCGCGGCCGCATGATCAGCGCCCCGAGGATCAGTCCCTGATGATCAGTCCCCGATGATCAGTCCCCGATGATCAGTCCCCGATGACCAGTTCCCTTGGGGGGCAGGCGTTATCGGGTCAGGGCGGCGATTGTGGGGCTGAGCCGACCCGGCTGCCTGTCTGACCGGGTATCGGTAGTTCGGCGTCTCGTCCCGGCTCGCGGTGACGCCAAATTGTCATATGGTTTCTGTGCCGTTTCCAGTTGCTGCGCGTGGTCGCCTCGGCTAGTGGCGGGGCGTGCCGGCAACAACGGGCGCGTCATGTTTCGGATACAGCAGTGATCGGGCGGCGTGCGGTACTACTGGGCGGGGCGGTGATCGCGGCGCGTCCGGCCGCGGCGGCCTTGCCGGTGCCTCCTGGCGATGCGCTGGCTTTCAGGCTGATCCGCCACGGCAGCGATATCGGACGTCACACCCTGAATTTCGAGCGGCAGGGCGAGACCCTGACCATGCGCGCCGCGGTCGATGCGCGGGTCACTCTCCTCTCGATCCCGATCGTCCGCTACGCCCACCGTGTCGTCGAGGTCTGGCAGGGCGGAACCCTGGTCAGTGTCACCGGCGAAACCGATAAGAACGGCCGGCATGAGTGGGTCAGCGCACGTCGCGGCAGTCAGGGCCTCGTGGTCCTTGGCAGCAGGACCGACCGCTATGTCGCGCCGGAACCGGCCGGATGCACCAGCTATTGGAACCGGCGTCTGCTGAACGGTCCGATGATCAGCCTGGAGGATGGCGTGCTGCTGCGCCCGAAGGTGGTCGAGGAACGGGCCGAGACCATTCCGCTGGCATCCGGCGGCACGATCGCGGCCGAACGCTACGCCCTGAGCGGGGCGTTCAAGGTCGATCTCTGGTACGATCAGGCCGACACCTGGGCCAGCCTGGGCCTGACAGGCGCGGATGGCTCCTACGTCCATTACGAGCGCCTGTGATCCTGCCGTGACATTGAGCGGGCTGCTCACGGGCCACGGCGGCGCCCTGATCCTGCCGCTGGCGGTCATCGAGGGACCGCTGGTGGCGATCGTGGCCGGTTTCCTGGCGGCGCGCGGGTATTTCACCTGGTACTGGGCCTTGCTCCTGCTGGTCTGCGGCGACCTGATCGGTGACATGCTTTATTACTGGATCGGACGCAGCGGCATGACGCCGCTGACCCTGCTGCGCCGACGCCTGGGCATGCAGGGCACGCTCAGGCCGGCGCTGCGGGATGGCCTCAGGCATAACGCCGCGAGGATGCTGTTCGTCGGCAAGTGGACCCACGGCGTCGGTTGCCTCGTGCTGATTGCCAGCGGCATGTTGCGTCTGCCGCTACGGCGTTTTCTCATGGTCAACCTGCTGGCAACGCTGCCCAAGAGTGCCGCGCTGTTCGGCTTCGGCTATTTCGCCGGCGATCGCTATGTGATCCTGGAAGACCGCGGCGGCCTGGTACCGGGCCTGGCTGCCGCCGTGACCTTCGCCGCGGGTGTTGCCTGCATCGTCCTGATCCTGCGCCGGACTGACGGCATCCGGGCCGGGCGATGAGGATCGCAATGTTCACCGACTATTTCTTTCCCGAACTGGGCGGCATTCAGGACTCGGTCGC
>DASWON010000558.1:0-9701 GCA_036398735.1 Rhodopila sp. | reverse complement strand
CAGCCGTTCTCGGCTGCGGTGAAGGCGACGTACGATACGCTGAAAGCGTTGCGCGAAGGAACCAAGCCGTCCGCCCTGCAAGGCATTGCATCCTCCGAACTGATGGCGAAGGTGACCCGCGAAGGCGACTACAAGAGCTGGACCGAAAAGTTCCTGGGCTGAGCGGATGTCCACGTCCCGTCGAGCCATGCCACGGCGCGATACGCCATGGCATGGCCGGCGATGCCATAGTGGACCACGTCAGGGTCGGCCACGTCATGGCGGGCTACATCACGTGGCGCATCCTGTCGGATGGTGCCACGCGCGCCGGCGCCGGCCCGACATTGACGGCCCCGGCCGATGGGGACTCGCACCTGGTTGCGACATTGCGACGCCGGTGGCGGATCGCCAAGCCGGCCGAGGCGCACGCCGACACGCCACCCCGCCTGCGCCGGACGCCGAGCCGTTGATCTTCGGCAACGCTCGGTAAATGCTGCGGGCATGACGATTCTCTCCGGCAAGGCACGACTCGCGGGCATCACGGGCTGGCCCGTCAGCCACTCCCGCTCTCCCCGGCTGCACGGCTTCTGGCTGCGGCGCTACGGCATCGACGGCGCCTATCTGCCGCTGCCGATCGAGCCCGTCCATTTCGCGGAGGCGATCAGGGGCCTCATGCTGGCCGGGTTCGCCGGGGCCAACGTGACCATCCCACATAAGATCGCGGCCTTCGCAATCTGCGACACCGTGGATGAAACCGCGCACCGGGCCGGTGCGGTGAATACGATGGTGTTCGAGAATGGCCGCATCACCGGCAGCAACACCGACGGCTGGGGCTTTCTCGCGAACCTCCGAGCGCACGGCGTCGACCCGGCCGCGGGTCCCGCGCTGATCCTCGGCGCCGGCGGCTCGACCCGAGCGGTGGCGGCGGTGCTGCTGGGGCTGGGTGTCCAGGTGACCGTGGCAAATCGTACCCGCGCGCGGGCCGAGGCACTGGCGCTCGAGCTTCCCGGACTGGCGGTGATCGATTGGCAGGCCCGGAACCATGCCCTCGCCGATAACGCGCTGCTGGTGAACACGACATCGCTGGGCATGGCCGGCCAACCGCCGCTGGAAATCGACCTGGACCGCGCCGGACGCGCGCTGACCGTGGCCGACATCGTCTACGTGCCGCTGGAGACCCCTCTGCTTGCGGCCGCTCGGGCACGACAGATCCGCTGCGTCGAGGGACTTGGTATGCTGCTGCACCAGGCGGTGCCGGGTTTCCGTGCATGGTTCGGCGTCGAGCCGGTCGTGGACGAGGACCTGCGCCGCTTCGTGGCCGCCGATCTGCTGCCCGCTTAAGGACTGCGAACTTGAGAATCATCGGACTGACCGGCGGTATCGGCATGGGCAAGTCGACTGCCGCCGCGGCGTTCCGTCGGGCCCGCATCCCGGTGTTTGATGCCGACCTCGCGGTGCATCACCTGCAGGCCAAGGGGGGCCGGGCGGTGAAGGTGATCGAGGCGGCGTTCCCCGGCACAACCAGGGACGGCGCGATCGACCGTTCCGCGCTGCGCCAGGCGGTCCTCGGCGACCGCGCTGCCCTGACCAAGCTGGAACACATCCTCCATCCCATGGTCGAGGCCGAGGAGCGGGCCTTCGTCGGTCGGGCGCGACGGGCGGGCAAGCGCGCGGTCGTGCTGGACATTCCGCTGCTGTTCGAGACCAGGGGCGACAAGCGGGTCGATACCGTCGTCGTCGTGTCCGCACCGCGCGCGATCCAGATTCATCGCGTGGCCCAGCGCCGGCGCATGAGCAAGGAAGACGTCGCCGCAATCATCGCGCGCCAGATGCCGGACGCGGAAAAACGCCGCCGCGCAGATCTGGTGGTGCGGACCGGCCTGTCGCGCAATCATACGCTGCGACATCTGCAGCGTTTCATCCGGGGGCTTCGCGCGTGATCCGCTCCGTGCTGTTCGACACTGAGACGACCGGGCTGGACCCGCTGAATGGCGACCGTGTGATCGAGGTCGCGGCACTGGAACTGATCAACGACCTGCCCACCGGCAAGCATTTCCATGTGCTGATCGATCCGCAGCGCGACATCGCGCCCGAGGCGTCGCGTGTGCACGGCTTCACCAGTGCCGATCTGGTGGGCAAGCCGCTGTTCGGCGCAATCGCGGCTGATCTTGCGGCGTTCTTCGGCGACAGCAAGCTGATCGCGCACAACGCGCCGTTCGACTTCGGTTTTCTGGATATGGAGTTTGGTCGTGCGGGTCTGCCGCCACTGACCCGCGATCGCATGATCGACTCGCTGGCTCTGGCGAAGGTGCGGTTCCCGGGCATGCCGAACAGCCTGGACGCGCTGTGCCGCCGGTTCTCGATCGATCTGTCGGCGCGCACGACGCACAACGCCCTGCTGGACTGCAAGCTGCTGGCCGAGGTTTACGTCGAGCTGACCGGCGGGCGGCAGCGCGGGCTGTCACTGGCGGCACAGGACACGCGGGGGCCGGTGACGGTTTACGTGCACACCGGTCCGCGCACGCCGCGCCCAATCGAACCGAGCGAGGCGGAACTGGCCGCCCACGCGGCCTTCCTGAGCCGCATCAAGGAGCCGGTCTGGTTGTTGCCGTAGACGGACGATACGGCTCGGATGCCGGCGGCTGCATCGTCCGGTTGGCTGGCCAGGCTGGTCGGCTGACCATGCCCGGCGGAAACCGTCGGCCGGTCCAAGCCAGCAGGTGGGGCCGGCCCACGCGACCATGGATCCGATCCAGCCATGGCGTTCGTCGCGTCCCGCGGTGCTGACCGCTTGCGCGACCGGGGTCAGCTCAACCCGCCGCCCGTTGGATCATCGCGGATGAGCCCATCCGAATGGAATGACCCACCAGCGGGGCGGCCTGGCACCCGGCTGCCCCTTCGTTCGAGCGGAAGGCCGTTCGGCTGACCAGCGGCTGGCGCTACGCCGACAGCCGGGAGAAGCCGACAGCCGGGAGAAGCCGACAGCCGGGAGAAGAAGACCCGACGCTGGGACGTCAGGCCGCCCAATGGCCTTCGCGCCAGACCCAACCGCCTCCCTGCTGCTGCCACTGACCCGGTACCCAGGCGGTTGCCCCAGGCGGGACGGCGACGTACTGGCCGGCCTCCCAGCTCCATGGCCTTCCGGAGATCCCGGTATAGCGCCAGTGTCCGGGCTGCCAGACGGTCGGGGTGGAGCTGGCCGGCGGCGGCGGCACGAGCTCCGACATCGGCGGCGGCGGTGGCATTGGCGAGGACGGCACTACAGTGGTCGGCGGCGGCTGCACGATCACCTGATTAGGCGGCGGCGTATCGGCACAGGCGGCAAGAGTGACTCCGGCGACAGCCAGCAGTGGCAATGCAAGAGCGATGCGCATGTATTCCTCCTGTATAGTTCAGCACCAAGGCAATTCTTTCGACACCCGGTGGAGGTGCAACTCGTTTCACACCTGGCAGCGTCTGAACGCGGCCCATTGGCTGTCAATTCATCTGCTCACCTGATCGTCGAAGTCCGCCGGGGGGGACCGTCAGGTTCTTCCACCGGCTTTGATTTGGCGGGCCGATTCATTCCAAAAACCCAGGGCGGCGAGCGTTGCAACCGGACCAATAACGCGGTTCACCGTAACCGGATCGCCGTGCTTGTCCCTGGTGACCTTGCCACGCCGGGATCCGTCAAACCATGAATTGCGGATCTTGAAGTCCATCTCGTGGGTCACCGGGTCAGGCTCTTCATTCGCATGCAGGCTCGTCCGCGTGCTGGCTTGTCCGGCGATGGCACAGGTGGCCCGGCGAAACCTTCGGTCATCGCGAAAGGGTTCCGCGTCCACCACTCGAACAAAGCTTGTCCGCACTGTTCCTGGCCCAGTATCGGAAGCCGAACGTCGGCCATCATTCAGGGCCTTGGACCAGCGGCACCCGGCGCTCGCTTTCAGCGGGTCAGCCTGACCTGTTATGCCCGCAGGACATCGGCCGAACTTAAAAGGCCGGGCACACGCGCCACGGTCACGAAGTGTCGCCTGCCCCGGGTCCGCGTCGCAGCGGAGCGCTCAACCAAGAACGAGGTCATACGACCGGGCACCGGGCCAATGGACAAACCTGAGGGAGAGAGCCACTTAGACTTGCCCACCGGCCCTTTGAATCGAACAGGCCTGGTCAGCGCGCGCGTGAAAACCCGAATAAGGCTCGGAGCGTCATACCGAGCGTTCATCCGTTCGCGTCAAATACTGATAGAATTCGCGCTGCCACTCGGCGCGGACGGCACCGGCGCCTGCCCTCGACCTCGAGGCGCTCTAGCCGCGCCACTGGCCGTCGACCCACACATAGCCGCCGCTGGCTTGCTGCGCCCAATGACCCGGCTCCCACACCGCGGCGGGCTGCGGGGCCTGCACATAGCGACCCTCCTGCCAGGTCCAGGCACCGCCGTCCCACACCCAGTGCCCAGCCTGCCAGCTCATTGTCTGGGCCTGCGGCGGCGGTGGCGTTTCGACGCGGGGCGGAGGCGGAGCAGACGGTGCGATCACGACGGTGCTGGTCTGCGCCGAAGCCGCACCGGCCAGTCCTGCGATGGCAACCGCCGCGAGCACCGGAATGCGAAAGCGATTCAAGTATAATTGGTTCATGGATCACTCCTGTTTTTGGTCATGAAGGGACACATCACAGTAATGCGATACCCATACTGCCGAATAGAGCAGAGCAACTAGTCAGGTAGTGTGCCGATATGCCAGATGTATGTTTCGGACAATCACAACTCATTGATGAACCGATATCAGGCGATTATTGCAGTCGAAAAATCAATGTCGGGACGCGGCACCGACGCCGCAAAGACATTCAGCCGCGGCAACAACCCAGCCGCCGCCGGAGAACTCCGCCGGCCCAGCCACAGCACACGCCGACGACCGCCGCGGCACTCGTTCCGAGGGCGTCTAGCAGCACCATACCTCACGTTCGCGCACCAGGCCGCGCGACGACGATCCGGGGGAAACGTGGGTGGCTCCGGGTCAGGCTTCAGCCTTGGTTCCATGCCCGCAAGCGGCCGCGCCGCGGGCATGCATACGCTGCGCCCGCCCCATCCGGGCGCAACGAAGAAACGCCGACGCTCGCGAATGGTTCGCGGCCCGGGGCTTCGATCACACGAATTTTGAACCGATACCGGTCACGGCGGAGGGCAACGCGGGGATGCACCTCCACGGCTGGCCGTCGGTTGCCGTCGGTTGAACCCGCGCCGGGAGCCTGACGCGAAAAAGGCGCGGGCAGATGATCCGCCCGCGCCCTCTCGTTACGCCGCAAAGCCGCCTGAGACGATCAGGCGCTCTTTTTCATGATCTCGTCCGCCACGTTGCGAGGCACCGGATCGTAGTGATGGAACTGCATGGTGAAGGACGCGCGGCCCTTCGTCATGCTGCGCAGGTGGGAGATGTAGCCGAACATCTCCTTCAGCGGTACGTGCGCGCGCACGATCACGGTGGAGCCGGAACTCTCCTGGTTCTGGATCATGCCGCGCCGGCGGTTGAGGTCGCCCACAACGTCACCGACATGATCCTGCGGCGTGGTGATCTCCACGTCCATGATCGGCTCCAGGATGATCGGGCCGGCACTCTTCATCCCCTCACGGAAGCAAGCCTTGGCAGCAATTTCGAACGCCAGCGCCGATGAGTCGACGTCGTGGTATTTGCCGTCCACCAGGGTGTACTTGAAGTCGACCGTCGGGAAGCCAGCCAGCACGCCGGTGTCGGCCTGCACCTTGATCCCCTTCTCGACCGCCGGGATGTATTCCTTCGGCACCGAACCGCCGACCACCTTGTTCTCGAACACGATGCCGGCGTTGCGCTCCAGCGGCTCGAACACGATCTTGACCTCGGCGTATTGGCCCGAACCGCCCGATTGTTTCTTGTGCGTATACGTCTCGGTGTGCGCCTTGGAAATCGTCTCGCGATACGCGACCTGAGGCGCGCCGATGTTGCAGTCGACGCCGTATTCGCGCCGCAACCGGTCGATGATGATCTCGAGATGCAGTTCGCCCATTCCGGACAGGATGGTCTGGCCGGTTTCCTGATCGGTGCGCAGCCGCAACGAGGGGTCCTCGCCGGCAAGCTTCTGCAGCCCGAGCGTCATCTTCTCGACGGCTTCCTTGGTGCGGGGCTCGACCGAGATGTCGATGACCGGCACCGGGAACGCCATGCGCTCCAGCACGACCGGGTCATCGGACGAAGCCAGCGTGTCGCCGGTGCCGGTGTCCTTGAGGCCGACGAAGGCAGCGATGTCACCCGCCTCGACCTCCTTGATCTCGGCGCGCTTGTCGGCGTGCATCTGGAACATCCGGCCGATGCGCTCGCGATGGCCCTTGGTCGTGTTCATCACCATGTCGCCCGACTTCAGCGTGCCGGCGTAGACGCGCACGAAGGTCAGCGTGCCGTACTTGTCGTTGATGATCTTGAACGCCAGGCCGGCGAACGGCGCCTTCGGGTCAGCCTTGATCCGGCGGCGCTCGGGGTTGTCACCGTCCTCCTCGCCTTCCTCCAGCGCCACGGCAATACCGGGGACGTCGACCGGCGACGGCAGATAGTCGATGACGGCGTCCAGCAGCGGCTGCACGCCCTTGTTCTTGAAGGCCGTGCCGCACAGCACCGGGCGGAACGTGCCGTCGATCGTGCCGCGCTTGATGCAGCGCTTCAGCGTCTCGATGGCGACTTCACCCTTGTCGAAGTACTCCTCCATCGCCTCGGTATCGACCGACAGCGCGGTGTCCAGCAGGGTCTGCCGGTGCTCTTCCACCAGTTCAGCCATATCGGCCGGAATATCCTCATAGTGGTACTTCGCGCCGAGCTCGCCGCCTTCCCAGATGATCGCCTTCATCTCGACCAGGTCGACCACGCCGAGGAAGCCGTCCTCCACACCGATCGGCAACTGCAGCGGCAGGGCGATGATGTCCAGCTTCTCCTTCAGCGTCGCAAAGGCGCGGTAGAAGTCCGCCCCGGTCCGGTCCAGCTTGTTGATGAAGATGATGCGTGGGACCTTGTAGCGGTCGGCCAGGCGCCAGTTGGTCTCGGACTGCGGCTGCACACCGGCGACCCCCTCGATGATGAACACCGCGCCGTCCAGCACGCGAAGGCTGCGGTTGACCTCGATGTTGAAGTCGATATGGCCGGGGGTATCGATGATGTTGATGCGGTGGTCCTTCCACTCGCACGTGACCGCGGCGGAGGTGATGGTAATCCCGCGCTCACGCTCCTGATCCATATAGTCGGTCGTGGTGTTGCCATCGTGCACCTCGCCGATTTTATGCGAGACGCCCGTGTAGTAGAGAATCCGCTCGGTCGTCGTGGTCTTGCCCGCATCGATATGTGCGGTGATACCGATATTTCGTATTCTATCGAGCGGCGTAACAGACACGGCAAACCTCCATCAACGAGCGAGCGGGTGGGCATATCAGAAAGGGCGCGTGACCCATCGCTGGATCCGGGGATTAAACCCCGCGCGCCCACCCGAGGTGCCGGCCGAACCCTCGGCCGGTTATGTGGTGCGGGAAATGCGATAGTGCGCGCGGTTTTGCAAGTGCGAAATCCCTGCACAGGCCGCGTGGATGCGAAAAATCGCGTTCCGCAAAGGCACCGCCGGACCACGTGTTGCAGGGGGCGCCTCGGATCTGACGCCCGGGCAACCGCCAAACCGCGCTTGTGCGGACAATGACCTTTCAGACTCTTTATCACATTGCGACACATGCTGGCCAGCTAGATTTCCGACATGGACATTCGCACCACCCAGGCCCTCGCGCGGTTCGGCCTTGGGCGCCGTGGCGCCGAACCGCCGCCGTCCGACCCGGCGGCGTGGCTGATCGGCCAACTGCAGCAGCCGGACCCGACCCGCCTCGATGCGCCGCCGACCACGGCGAAGGGCCTGGTGGCGCTGCGTGACGACCGAGCGGCCAGGCCACCGCCCGGCCAGTCGCGCGCTGCGGCGCTGTTCAGGGCAGAGGCGGCCGCCCATCTGGGCAACGCGGTCACCACCGCTGTCCCGTTTCGCGAGCGGCTGGTGTGGTTCTGGGCCAATCACTTCGCGATCTCCCGCCGCCAGGGGGCCTGCGCCGCCGTGGCGGGCGCCTTCGTGGAGGAGGCAATCCGCCCGCATGTCACCGGCCGCTTCGGCGACATGCTGCTGGCGGTGATGCGCCACCCGGCCATGCTGCTCTATCTGGACAATGCCGCCTCCTTCGGCCCCGACAGCCCGCTTGGGCAGCGGACGCGGCGCGGCCTGAACGAAAACCTGGCACGCGAGTGCATGGAACTGCACACCGTCAGCCCGCTCGCCGGCTACACCCAGGCCGACGTGACCGCGTTTGCGAAGATCCTGACCGGCTGGTCGATCGACCTGAAGGCCGACACCCCGGGCTTCATCTACCGTGCGTCCGCCCACGAGCCAGGTGTCCAAGCGGTACTGGGCCAGCCGTTTCCCCCCGATGAGGCCGGAGGCGTTGCCGCGCTGGCCTGGCTCGCCGGGCACCCGGCCACCCACCGGTTTCTGGCCACGAAACTGGTGTGCCACTTCGTCGCCGACGAACCGCCGCCCGATGCGGTCCGCACGATCGAGGGCGTGCTGCGCGATACGCGCGGCGACCTCGGTGCGGCGTCAGCGGCGATGGTCACGCTCGATGCCGCCTGGCAGCCGGGCGCCAAGCTGCGCACGCCGCTCGATTACCTCGTCGCCAGCGTCCGCTGCCTCGACGTTCCTCCCGACGACGTGCCTATGACCGGCATCCTGGGCAGCCTTGGCCAGCCGCTATGGGCTGCGCCGGCGCCCAACGGGTGGTCTGACCGCGCCGCCGACTGGGCCGCCCCGGAGGCGCTGCTGCGCCGGATCGACTGGGCCAGCGGCTTCGCCGGGCGCATCGGCGATCGCGACGTACTGGAGGTAGCAGACACTGCCCTTGGGCCGCTGCTCCGGTCAGAGACGCGCGAGGCGATCCGGCACGCGGGCTCGCGCCGGGACGCAATGACACTGCTGCTGACCAGTCCCGAATTCCAGAGGCGCTGACCCGATGAACCTTTCTCGCCGCACCACACTGCTCGGACTCGGCACCGGGCTCGGCATCGCGGGCCTCACCGTCGGCCGCACGCGGCTGGCGCTGGCAGCGGCGCCGACCGAACGGCGTCTGGTCGTGGTGATCCTGCGCGGCGCCCTCGACGGTATGGCCGCGGTCGTTCCGTACGGCGATCCGAACCTGACGGCCCTGCGCGGCGAGATCGTGCCGCCGCCACCGAACCAGCCGGACGGACTGCTGGACCTCGGCGGGTTCTTCGGCCTGCACCCCGCACTCACCGGCTTGCACCGGATGTATCAGGCCAACGAAGCACTGGTGGTGCATGCCGTGGCCGGAAGCTGGCGCGTGCGCAGCCATTTCGAGGCGCAGGACTGCCTCGAATCGGGGGCTGGGCATCGCATGACCAGCGGCTGGCTGAACCGGGCGGTCGCGGCCCTGCCGGCCGTGGCGATGCAACGGCCCGAGGGAGATGCGATCGCGCTCGGCGTGTCGGTGCCGCTGCTGCTGCGCGGGCCGGCGCAGGTGGCCAACTGGGCGCCGCATGGTTTTGCGCAGCCGGCACCGGATCTGTATGCGACGATCGCCGCGCTGAACCGCAACGACCCGCTCACCGGGCCGGCGATCGCGGAGGGATTGCGGGCACGCGGTTTCAGCAACACGGTCATGGCGGGCGACGAATCACGGGCCGACC
>DASWON010000557.1:0-7268 GCA_036398735.1 Rhodopila sp. | reverse complement strand
GCCACCACCGGGAACGCCCGTGTCGCGGCCCGCAATGCCGGGCCGTTCGGCGAGATCGTCGCCAACGTGGCAGCCCCCGCGGCACTGCGGCCGGAGGCGGCCGGGTAGAACGACCTCCCCATGCCAGGCTCAACTGGCCGGGCACGCGACGCTGCGTCCGGGTAGAACGACCTCCCCACGCCAGGCTCAACCGGCCGGGGCACGCGGCGCTGCGGCTGTCCGGTGACGACACGGGGATGGGCGAGCCACCCGGACAGGTCATAGCAGCCATGAGCCATTTTGGGGTGAATGAGGCTGCACCGATGGTCGCGCCCTCGCCTCCGGGGTCACGCACGCGCCGCTGGACGACAGATTTCCGACAAGCCGCGCCCGGAGAGATGTTTCTCGCGTTGATCCCACGTCCCGGGACAGGACTATACTGTTTCCCACTTTGCCCATGCCGGACTGCCGCTGCAAAACGATTCCGGATGTTGCAAATCGGCATCGCGGCCCGACCTTGACCCGGCGGGAGGTGATTTCCCCGCGCATCCCGACGGGCCTATATCCGTTGAGTGAACTCTGTCCGGTTTTGCCGGCACGGAGCGTCCTGGAGTCACTATCGTGTTTCGAACTGGCGATACAGCGGCCGACGATGACAACGTTGCAACGACCCAGGGTTCTGTCGCAGGCGGAACATTGTCTGAGCGGCTCAACCGCGCCTTCGCGCATCTTGATCCGGTGCAGCGGATCCGCTTGTTGCGGCAGAAGACCGACGGCCCGTTGGTCTTCACTACGAGTTTCGGCCTCGAAGACCAGGCGCTGACCCATCTGATTGCGGAATCCGGCGTTGCGGTCCGCCTGGTCACCCTCGATACCGGCCGGATGTTCCCCGAGACCTATACTGTCTGGGCGGAAACCGAACAACGGTACGGCGTGCGGGTGCAGGGGTTTTATCCCGACGCACAGGCTGTTGAGGCGCTGGTCGCCGATCAGGGTGTCAACGGGTTCTATGCCGGTCCGGCGGCACGGAAAGCTTGCTGCGCGGTGCGCAAACTGGCGCCGCTGAACCGCGCTTTGGCCGGCGCCGCCGGTTGGATCACAGGGCTGCGCGCCGACCAGTCCACCGTGCGGCGTGACATGGCGTTCGTCAGCCATGAGGCGGACCGCGGCCTGCTGAAGGCCAATCCGATGTTCGACTGGTCGCGTGCCGATGTCGCGGCGCTGGTGGAAGCTGAACGCATCCCCAGCAACCCGCTGCATCAGCGTGGCTTCCTGTCCATCGGGTGTGCCCCGTGCACCCGCGCCGTCGCGCCGGGCGAACCGGAGCGCGCCGGGCGATGGTGGTGGGAGGCGGAAGGAACCGGCGAGTGCGGCCTGCATCTGACCGCTGACGGTCGCCTGATCCGGGCAAAGGCCGCCGCACCATGACCGCGGGTCTGACCCATCTGCAGCGCCTTGAAGCCGAAAGCGTCTATATCTTCCGGGAGGTCGTCGCGACCTGCGAGAACCCCGTCCTGATGTACTCCATCGGCAAGGACTCGTGCGTTCTGCTGCACCTGGCGATCAAGGCCTTCTACCCGGCGCCCCTGCCCTTTCCGCTGCTGCATGTCGACACGACCTGGAAGTTCCGAGCGATGATCGAGTTCCGCGACCGCCGCGTCAGGGAACTCGGCTGCAAGCTGTTTGTCCATACAAACGAGGATGGGGTGCGAGCCGGTGTGAACCCGTTCACCTCCGGCTCGCGCCTCCATACCGATGTCATGAAGACCCAGGCGCTGAAGCAGGCGCTTGATCATCATCATTTCGACGCCGCCTTCGGTGGCGCTCGGCGCGACGAGGAGAAATCCAGGGCAAAGGAACGGGTATTTTCGTTGCGATCGGCCGAACATCGGTGGGATCCGAAGAATCAGCGGCCGGAACCCTGGCATCTGTACAATACCCGCAAGCAGCCCGGCGAAACCTTGCGGGTGTTTCCGTTGTCGAACTGGACCGAAGCCGACGTGTGGAACTACATCGCACAGGAGGCGATTCCGGTCGTGCCGCTGTATTTCGCCGCGGCGCGGCCGGTCGTGGCGCGCGACGGCATGCTGATCATGCGTGACGACGACCGGATGGTGCTGCGCCGCGGAGAGACCGTCGAGACCAGAATGATCCGATTCCGTACGCTCGGCTGCTACCCGCTGACCGGAGCGGTGGAGAGCGAGGCGACGGACCTGGACGCGATCATCGCCGAGATGCGCGATTCCCGCACGTCGGAGCGGCAGGGCCGGGCGATCGATCATGACGGCAGCGGTTCGATGGAGCAGAAGAAGCAGGAAGGGTATTTCTGAATGAGCGCCGCACTGCCGCTTGCGGCGCAGGACGCCGCGCCCTTTGGACCCGCCCCCACCGCAACCGGAGCGGTCTCCGGTGAAGCCGCGCCGGACGCCGACGTCCCCACCGCCGGCGTCCCCACCGCCGCCGCCCCCACCGCCGGTGCCCGCGTCGCCGATGCCTCCGCTGCCGCGGGCCGCCGGGCGAGCCTGCTGCACGTGCTGACGTGCGGTTCCGTCGATGACGGAAAATCCACATTGCTGGGTCGGCTGTTGTTCGATTCGCACGCGGTGCTCGACGATCAGCTGACCGCCCTCGACCGGGATTCCAAGCGCTTCGGCACGCACGGGGAAGCACTGGACTTCGCGCTGCTCGTCGATGGCCTGTCGGCGGAACGCGAACAGGGTATCACGATCGACGTCGCCTATCGTTACTTCTCCACCGATCACCGCGCCTTCATCGTCGCAGACACGCCGGGCCACGAGCAGTACACGCGCAACATGGCGACCGGCGCGTCGACCGCCGAACTTGCGATCATCCTGGTGGACGCGCGCAAGGGCATCCTGCCGCAGACCCGCCGGCACTCCTACATCGTCAGCATGGTGGGTGTCCGGCATGTGGTGCTGGCCGTCAACAAGATGGATCTGGTCAGCTTCGCGGAAGAAACGTTCCGCGAGATCGAAGCGGCGTACCGCCGAGCGGTGGAGGGGCTTGGGTTTACCTCGATCATCGCGATTCCGATCTGTGCCCGTGCCGGCGATAATGTTGTTTCCGTCTCGACCCGCACGGCCTGGTACAGCGGTCCGCCCCTGCTGGGCTATCTCGAAACCGTGTCGGTCGGTGACGGCCCAGAAGCGTCCGAGGGCTTCCGCCTGCCGGTGCAGTGGGTGAACCGCCCGAACCTGGATTTTCGCGGCTATGCCGGTACCATCGCCAGCGGGATCGCCCGCCTCGGACAGCCGGTCGCGGTCATGCCCGGCGGCCAGCAAAGCCGCATCGCGCGCATCGTGACCGCAGATGGCGACCTGCAGACGGCGATGACGGGTCAGGCGGTGACGCTGACCCTGGCCGACGACATCGACGTCTCACGCGGGGACGTGATCCTGCCGGCGGCAGAGGCGTTTGCGGCGAGGACCCGGGTCTGCGCACGCGTGCTGTGGATGGCGGAGGGCCGGCTGACAACGGGCACCAGCCTGATCGTCCGGTTGGCGTCGGCCACCGCGAACGCACGCATGGCGGCGCTGACCCACGCCATCGATATCCACGACTTCACCCCGCGCCCGGCCGACGGCCTGGCGATGAACGAGATCGGACTGATCGACCTCGTGTTCGACAAGCCGCTGGTGGCGACCGACTACGCCGCGAACCGGGAGCTTGGGGCATTCGTGCTGATCGACCGCATGACCAATCAGACCGTCGCGCTGGGCGTCGTCGAGCCGGACCGGGACGCCGTCGCGATGACCCCCTGGCACCGGCGGATGCGCCGGGCGGTCAGCGAGCACGTGGGGGGCCGGCGCGGCATCTGGCAAGAGGCGGCCACCCGGGTGATTGCCGCCGGCACGCTGGCGGGCATCGTGCTGGCGCTGTCGGGCAACGAGCTGGCGGCGGCCGCTGTAGCCGGGGCCGAACTCGTGCTGTGCCCGGCGCTGAACGGGATCGCGCGACGGGCATGGCACGTCGACCCAGGCTCTGCCGGTGCGCCGAACCGGCCGATGCGGCCTGCCCGCGCCTGAAGCGCCGGCGTCGTCGGAGACGCGCTCCAATCAACGAGAGCCCGGTCCTCCGGCCGCCACCGAAGAGTCAGCGATCAGGCTGGGCGGCGTGCGGCATCAGCCTCATGGGCGGGCGGGCTGCATGGAACGCGGGACAAGCGCCGAACCAAGCCAGGCGGGCTGGACAAGGCAGCCAGCCTGGCTCGGCGCGCCGCCGCGGGATATTGGCGCCACGCAACGGACCCGTCGCGTCGGCAGCGCGACCTGTGCCGCGCGGCGTCAGTCCGCCGCGAGAACCGTTGTCGCACCGTCAAGGCCGCCAAGCGCCTGACGCAGGTCATCCTTGATATCCTCTGGATCTTCGAGGCCGATCGAAACCCGGATGACGCCATCGGTGATGCCGAGCCTGGCGCGCTCCTGCTCGCCGATCCGCATATGGGTGGTGGTTGCCGGATGAGTCGCGAGGGATTTGGAATCCCCCAGGTTATTGGACACGGCGATCAGCCGGAACCCGTTCATGACCTGGAATGCGCCGGTCTTGCCGCCGGCGACCTCGAAGGTGACGACCGTACCGCCGCCGGTCATTTGTTTGAGAGCCAGCGCCTGCTGCGGATGATCCGCGCGTGTCGGATACCAGACCCGCGTCACGCCTGGCTGTTCGGCAAGGAAGTCGGCGATGGCGGCGGCGGCACGGCCGGCCGCGTCGACCCGCAGCGCCAGGGTCTCGAGTCCCTTCAGAAGAACCCAGGCGTTGAACGGCGACAGAGCCGGTCCGGTGTTGCGGATGAACGGCTGCAACACATCGTTGATCCACTTCTTGCTGCTGAGGACGGCACCGCCGAGTACCCTGCCCTGCCCGTCCATGTGCTTGGTACACGAATAGACCACGACGTCGGCGCCGAGCTTGAGCGGTTGCTGCAGCAACGGCGTGGCGAAGACGTTGTCCACGACGACGATCGCGCCGGCCGCGTGCGCCAGATCCGCCACCGCGGGCAGATCGACCAGTTCCAGCATCGGGTTGGACGGTGTCTCCAGCAGCACGAGGTTGGTTGGGCGCGACAGCGCGGCCTTCCACTGGCCAAGGTCCGCCCCGTCCACGAATTCGGCCGCAATGCCGAATTTCGGCAGCAGCGTGGAGACGATCCAGTGGCATGAGCCGAACAGAGCGCGCGACGCGACGACCCGGTCACCGGCCTTGAGATGCGACAGCAACGCGGCATTGACCGCGGCCATGCCGGTGGCGGTGGTGCGGCAATCCTCGGCGCCCTCGATCAGGCACAGCCGCTGCTCCAGCATGGTCAGCGTCGGATTGGCAAAGCGGGAGTACTGGTAGTGCTCGACTGTACCGGCGAACGTCGCCTCGGCCTGTTCGGCGTCGTCGTAGACGTAGCCCGATGTCAGGAACAGCGCCTCGGCGGTTTCCCCGTGATGCGTGCGTTGAACGCCGCCGTGAACGAGGCGGGTCGCCGGGCGCAGTTTGGATGGATCGAGTGTCATATGTCAGGGCCCTTGCAGCAATGGCCCGACCGTGGAGCAGCTTGGGCCCGGAAAATGAGCCTGATGCTGGCCTCTTTAGCGCGCTTGTTTAACCTCGCCGCAATCCGGCCGGACAAATCACGAGGGCCAGGATCCTCCCGGCCCGATGCTGATACGGCCAAATCCGACCCACCGTCAATGGCGTTGCCCCGCGCAGGCGTCGCATCCATCCGTCCTGTCACCGAGATGCGCGACCTGGCCATTCTTTGCCTCTTGTCTTTGCCTCTTGGCCCCGCGCGGCGCTCGCCCAGGCCGATGGTGGGCGTCCCAACGAGGAGGCACCGGCTCGCTTGTGCGCCGGACGGACCATGCGACTGTCCAAGCGATCCGCAGAACGCCAAAAAGTTATCAATGCGTGCCTGCCGCAGGCCCTCATTCCTTGACGATATATCACCAGACAGGTTACTTTTCAGCAACCCAGGCGACATAAATTGGACAGGTGGTGGTAATGAAAAAGACGTTCTTGGCCGCAACCTGTGTCATCGCCGTCTGCTCGTCTCCGGCCTTCGCGCAACATCACAACGGCGGCGGCGGCAATGCCTTCGGTTCCGCCTTCGGCGGCGCCGCGCTCGGAGGCGCATTGGGCAGCGTGTTGGGCAACGCCCTGTCTCAGCCGCAGCAGCCGCCACCGGCGCCGGTCTATGTCGCGCCGGCGGCTCCGGTCTATCTTGAACGGCGCGTGTATGTGGCCCCCGCCCCGGTTTATGTCGCACCGGCTCAGCGGGTTATCTATCATCCCTGGCCCGGGCCGGGCTTTGTCTGTTATGATCCAGAACCAAGCTCGGTGACGCGGGCGATTTGTGGCAGTCAGGACCTGTCGGCCGCATCTCTGGCGCTCGTTCAGGCAGTGTATGCCGGCATTCAGCAGGCGCAGTACAACGCCGGGGCCATCCGCGCCGAGTATGCCTCTTTCATGCAGTCGACACGCGCGACTTGCGCTGCTCTTGGGTTTCAGCAGCAGGGCGACTGCATCGCGGGGATGCTGTCGCATGAACGCGATGTCATGGTCAGCCGTCTGTCAAATGTCTATGCGGATGAGGCCAATCGACCCATTACCGTAAACCTGCAATTGCAGCAGCGTCTGCACGACATTGGCCTGCTGCCCGGTCTGGTCGATGGTGTCTACGGCGACGGCACGCGTCGCGCCATCGCCACCTGGCAAAGCGGCCAGGGGCGGCTGGCGACCGGCGTGCTGAGCAACGAGGAGGCCGCGTTGCTGATGCCGGGCTATCAGGTCGCCGCGCCTATGCCCTATGTGCAGGCTGCCCCGGTTCCCAATCCGCCGGGGCCGGCGCCTCAAGCGACGCCACCGGGGCAGCCGCTGATGCAGACCGCGTCAACGGCGCCGGCAGCACAGCAGCCACCGATGGCGCAGGCAGCAGTCCAGCAGGTCGCGGCGCAGCCGGCAGCGATGCCGCAAACCACGGCTCAGCCGGTGGCGCTGGCACCTGCCGCACCGGCGCCGGAAGCCGCGAACGATGTGCTTGGCGGGGTGCGCGAGAACATGCCGTATGCTCTGGCGCGCGGAAAATTATTCGCGGCAGGGTGGCAGACACAGTTCTTCAAGTCCGACAACCTCTCGGATCAGGACCGCGATGAGCGGCAGTGGTTCATCGATCATCATATCTCGGAAGTCGAGGACTGTTCCTCTTCAGGCTGTAAGATGCAGCTGCACAACGCGGACGGTCGCCTGTTGTATGTCTACACGCAGTCGGGCAGTCACAGCTC
>DASWON010000556.1:0-9263 GCA_036398735.1 Rhodopila sp. | reverse complement strand
CCGACTGGAACCGGATGGTCGCGGTGAATGTTGCGGGAATGATGCACATGACCCACGCGCTGCTGCCCGGCATGGTCGAGCGTGACCGAGGCCACGTGATCAACATCAGCAGCACCGCGGCGACCTATCCGTACCCCGGCGGCCACGTCTACGGCGCGTCGAAGGCGTTCGTGACCCAGTTCAGCCTCAATCTCCGCGCGGACCTCGTCGGCCTCAAGGTGCGTGTGACCGACCTGGAGCCGGGCCTGGTAGGGGGCACCGAATTCAGCGTCAACCGGTTCGGTGGCGACACGTCCAGGGCGGGCGCCGTCTATGCCGGAACGGTGCCGCTGACGGCCGAAGACATCGCCGAGGCCGCCGCCTGGGTCGTTGGCCTGCCACCGCATATGAACATCAACCGGATGGAGATTATGCCGACCTGCCAGGCTCCGGGACCACTCGCGATCAAGCGGTCACAATGACCCGGCGCGGCCGCAAGCCGGCACGATCGCGGCATTCATTCCCGATGTAGCCGCACCATCGCGGCCACGTCCCCCGACGGAGCACATTGAAGCACGCCGGCAAAGCGGCGAACTCATGCCAGTCAGCGTTGACGCGCGTCGATACTGACTGGTGCGCGCACAGGGTTGGCGTGGCGCCTGCGTGCGATTACGCGCGCAGGGTTGGCGTGGCGGCTGCGTGCGACATCGATCAAATCCCAGACGGCCGCCGTCGCCGAAGAGCCACCAAATTCGGCCGGCAGATATCGGCAACGCCTGGAAAACCCTCCCTCGGCCGATCACCCGAGGGAGGCTTCCGGTGATTACGCCGTCAGGTGCGAGACGTTCTTCACTACGGTGTAGCACTGCAGACCCTCGACGCCGCCCTCGCGGCCGAAGCCACTGTCCTTGACGCCCCCGAATGGTGTCTCCGCGCTGGACGCAACGAAGTGGTTGATCGACAGGTTGCCGACCTCGACCCTTTCGGCCAACAGGTCCGCGTTGCGGGCAGAATTGGTGAAGGCATAGGCGGCCAGGCCGTACGGCACCGAGTTCGCCTTCTCGACTGCTTCCTCCAGGCTGCGCACCCGGCTGAGCAAGGCGAGCGGTCCGAACGGTTCCTCCCGCATGGCTCGCGCGTCGTCCGGGATGTCGGCGACGACGGTCAGCGGAAAATAGTATCCGCGGTTACCAATGCGGCTGCCCCCGGCGGTGACGCGAGCGCCCTTTGCCTTGGCGTCGGCCACGAGCATTTCCATCGCGGCGATCCGGCGCTCATTCGCGAGCGGACCCATCTGGTTCGCCGGGTCGAGGCCGTTGCCGACCTTCATCGCCGCGGCCTGTTCGGAGAAGGACTCGGTGAACCGGTCGTAGATGGAATCCTGGACGAAGAAACGGGTCGGCGATACGCAGACCTGGCCGGCATTGCGTGACTTCCCGACAGCGGATTTCCCTGCTGTGGCGACCGGATCGACATCGTCACAGACAAACACCGGAGAATGCCCGCCAAGCTCCATGATAGCCGGTTTCATGTGCGCCCCGGCCAGCGAGGCCAGATGCTTGCCGACAGGAACCGAACCGGTGAACGTCACCAGGCGCACCGATGGTTGCGGGATCAGATATTCGGAAATGTCGGACGGCTTGCCGAACACCAGGTTCAGCACGCCCGCTGGCAGACCGGCATCGGCGAAAGCCTGCACGAGTTGCACGGCACCGGCCGGCGTTTCCTCGGAAGCCTTCAGGATGATCGAGCATCCAGCCGATAAGGCACCGCCAACCTTGCGCGCCGGCGAGCTCATGGGGAAGTTCCAGGGTGAGAACGCAGCCACCACGCCGATCGGCTGACGCAGCACCGAATGCCGCATCCCCGGTTCGCTAGGAATAATACGTCCGTATATACGACGGCCCTCCTGGGCGTCCCACTCGATGATCTCGCAGCCACGCAAAATCTCCAGGCGGGACTGGGCGATCGGCTTGCCCTGCTCCAGGGTCATCGCGACCGCCATCTCCTCGACGCGGCCACGCATGATCTGCGCGGCCTTCAGGATAATTTCGGCGCGCTTCGCGGGGGCGGTCCGTGACCACAGCTTGAAGCCTTCCTCTGCCGCGGACAACGCGTCATCCAGATCGGCTTGCGTGGCGTGTGGCACGGTGCCCAGTACGCTCTCATCCGCCGGGTTGAGGACGGGCGCACCACTGGCGGTCTTCCACTCACCGCCGATGTAAAGTTTCAGTTCCGGATAAGTCGACATATCGGACATTCCCTTGTGGAGGGGTGACGGATTGCCGGACCACGGTCAGGACTGGACCGTGGCCGGCGACGTTGTTCCCATTCGGATATATCGCATCGAGTGGAGCCTCTGGCAATGCCGGCCGTAGGGGTGGCGGCCGCAGGCAGCGGCTGCCGGGTCCTACCCATGTCGCCGGCGACCGGTTATGGCCGGGCCGGTGACGAGCGTCGCGGTGCAGGCCCGTGATGATAGCACCGATGCCGGCGCGCGGCCGTTGACGGGAGTTCCACTGCCTGGCCGGAATTCGGTTGCACAGGGCGCTGACCGTGGCTGTGTGGTGCCAAGCGGTTCACTGCAGCCTCACCGTTCGTATCTGGCGGGCGATCGAGCATCTGCCCCGGTCAGCGAGGATGGATTGAAACGCATCGGTTCGGCGGCAGGCGTGGTCGGCTGCCTTTCCGCAGGCCGGACCGCCACGAGACGAATCCGCTCGGCACCCATGAGTTGGTGCCCTTTCGGACGCACCGGACCGCGAGAACGAGAACGGCCCCCCATTGTTCCCCGATGTTTCACCCGGCGACCTCTATCGCCCGGCCGACCGCCCATCGCGTTTCGCCGTAGAGCCGCTAACCTGGCCATTCGGCACGGTGACCCGCCGAGCTTTGCTACGCAGCGGACAAACTGCGGAGGTTCACGGCCTGGCGGCTCTCCGTTACTTGGGCAACCTTGCGGACGTCCTGCCGCAGTTCCAGCAGGGCACCGTTGACGGCGTCCTCGATCGTTTCAAGCAGGTTGGCCCGGCTGCCAAGCGAGGCCCGGCGTTCGACCTCCACACCCGGCCGCGTCATCGCCTGGCGCGTTGTCGTCGCCAGCAGCGACAGGTTTTGTTGCAGGAACGCCGCCTGCTTCTGCGACAGGCGTACCGTAATGACGGAATCAGACATTATTGACCATTCCTGTGTCTGCGGGGAAGAATACGACGGATCAGCCGATCGTGGGCTTTTTTTCAGGCCATGCCCTGGACCGGCCAGCAGGGCGCATTGATATCCGTAACGACCATATGTTGCTTACGCGTCATGGCCTCAAGAGCTTCCGCAACAGAACCAAAACGCCGGCTACGCCCGAGCGGAGGCCGGATGAACACGCCGCCTGCATCGCACCACATGCTCCAGAGGCAGCGCGGGCTGTTGCCAAGGTGAAAGGCGAGGACCTCACCGTGATTTTTGCCGTCCCAGCCATGATCGAGGCGGACGACCATCCGCAGACCATGTGCCTCCGCCGAGCTTTGAATCAGCATCAGTTCGGGATCGGTAAAAGACAGCCCCTTGGATGCCTTCGACGGCAAACGGATCACAGACATCGCATCCCTGCTTGGCGTTACGCGATCACGCTGCCGTGAGGATAACCACGCAATTTGCGGCGTCACAAGCAAAAGCAGTGATAAATCCGCGCCAGGAACGGTTCGTTTCAGGACTGGAGCGTACCAGAAACATTACGCCAAATACAGGTCGTTTAAGCAACGATCAGCCACCCGGCCCGTAATCTGGCCGACCGCGGCCCGATCACCGTGTTCCGTAGAAGCGATCGCCCGCGTCACCCAGCCCAGGCCGGATATAGCCGTGGCTGTCAAGTTCTCGATCGACCGCGGCGGTAAATATCGGCACATCGGGATGCGCACCCGTGAACGTTGCGATCCCCTCGGGGGCCGCCAACAGGCAGACGAACTTCATCGCCGTGACGCCGGCCTGCTTCAGCCGTGACGCCGCGGCCGCTGCCGAATGCCCGGTCGCCAGCATCGGATCGACCAGAATGACCAGCCTGTCGGCCACGTCGCTTGGCAGCTTCAGGTAATACTCCACCGGCTGCAGGGTCTCCGGGTCGCGGTACAGGCCGATATGCCCGACCCTCGCCGACGGAACCAGATCCAGCATGCCTTCGAGAATGCCATTCCCGGCGCGCAGGATGGACACGATGCACAGTTTCTTGCCCGCGAGATGCTCGGTCCGCATCGGCTCCAGCGGCGTTTCGATATCGATTGGCTCCAACGGCAGGTCGCGGGTGACCTCATACGCCATCAACAGGCTGACCTCGCGCGCGACCTGACGGAATTTCGCCGTCGTGGTCTCCTTGTCCCGCAGCAGCGACAGCTTGTGTCGCAGCAGCGGATGATCCAGCACCGTCACGTCTCGCATCGCATCTTCTCCCTGGCTGGTGTGCTGTTCCCGAGGGCTCACCGCACGATGCGGTGGACGCGGGGGATTGGCGGGCGGCCGAAAAAGGGCCTCGTGGCGGTAATTCCGGGATCGCCGGGCATGGGTAACTCCACCTTGGGACGTCAGTGTTCGAAATCGAGCGGAAGGAACCGTCAGATTTGCCGCCAGCCGTTGGTGTGGCGGGTCGATGCACCCGACGCCGTGGGTCGCGAGGGTTGAGATCGGACCACTAGACCGCGCGCTTGGCGGCCAGAACCCGCACGATCAGCAGCGAGCCCAGGATAACGATGAACGAGAACAGTGTCGTCAATGTTCCGAGGGCGTAGAGCACCGGCGTGGTCACGCTGGTCGTCATACCGAAGATTTCCAGCGGCAACGTGTTGTCGCTGCCGGCGGTCAGCAGCGTCCGCGCGAACTCGTCATACGACAACGTGAAGCCGAACAGGGCGATGCCGATGACGCTTGGCGCGATGATCGGCAGCACCACGTGCCGGAATGACTGCCATGGCGTCGCTCCCTGATCACGGGCCGCTTCCTCCCACGCGCCATTGAAGCGGTTGAACACGGCGAACATGATCAAAAGGCCGAACGGCAGCGTCCAGGTCAGTTGGGCGCCGAATGCCGAACTGTACCAGTCCGGGTCGAGACCGAGCTCATTGAACAGCAGTCCGACGCCAAGGCTGACCAGGATGGATGGAATGATCAGGCTGGCGACGGTCAGGGTGAACAGCGGGCCGGAGCCCCGGAAGCGGCGGCGGAACGCCATGCCGGCCGCGAGCGAGACGACCACCGTGGCGATCATCACCATGCTGGCGAGCGCGAAGGAACGGCTGACCGAACCACCGAAGTCGCCCACCGCCTGGGTCTCAAACAGGACGTGAAACCAGTGCAGGGAGAAGCCGTTCATCGGGAAGGTCAGGCCGCCGTCGGGCCCCTGAAACGACAGCACCAGGATGGTCAGTGTCGGCCCGTACAGAAACAGGATGAAAAGCACCAGCACGCTGAGCAGCACGAACCGGCGGAGCGTCGTGGCCATCACAGTTCTTTCCGAATGTCGACGATGCGAAGGATCGCCCCGATCATCATCAGAACAACCGCCAGCAGCACCACCGCGTTGGCACACGCGGCCGGATACTGCAGCGACGATATCTGATTGGAGATCATCAGACCGACCGAAGCGCTCTGACCGCCGCTCATGAACCGGACGGTGATGAAGTCGCCCATCACCATCGTGACGACGAAGATCGAGCCGATCGCGATGCCGGATCGGCACAGCGGGATGACGACGGATGTGAGCGTTCGCCACCAGCCGGCGCCGTTGTCCAGCGCGGCCTCCAGCAACCGACGGTCGATCCGCATCATGGTGTTGAAAATCGGCGTGACCATGAACAGCGTATACAGGTGCGTGTAGGCCAGCACGACGGCAAAGTCGGAGAACAGCAGAAACTCCAGCGGCTGATGTATCAGCCCAAGCCGGATGAGGGTGCTGTTCAGCAGGCCCTCGCGGCCGAGAAACGGAATCCAGGAGATCATGCGGATGATGTTGGAGGTCAGGAATGGCACCGTGCAGATCAGGAACAGCACCATCTGCATGGTGCGGCTGCGGATTTCGAACGCCAGCACGTAGGCAACGGTGAAGCCCAGCACGGTGGTGACCGCCCAGACGATAACGGTGTAGCGCAAGGTGTTGAGGTAGGTGCGCCAGGTGACCGCCGATCCCAGCACGTCGGTGTAGTTGGTGAACTCGAAGGCCGGGATGATCTGCACGCTGTCGTAATCGAAGAAGCTGACGACGACGAGGACGAACATCGGCAGCAGCAGAAAGACGATGAGGATCAGGGCGAGTGGAGCGGCTTGCAGAAACGGAACCAGTCTAAGCCGCAGCATCCAGTCACCCCGTCAGGTCGATTCGATCCGGTTCGACCGGCGAATAGCCAACGTCGCAAGCCGAGGCCGTGACGGTCAAGCCCACTGCCGGCCGTTTGGATTGCAGTGCGCCCGGTGCGGTGCGCCCAGTGCGGTGCGCAGGCGTCCGACGAAAGCGGGAGCGGCCTCGGTGGGGATATTGGTGAAAGACAGCAGCAGGCCCTGCCCGTGGCTGTGCGCCATGGTGAGTGAGGAAAGCGCCGACGGGGCCAATCCGGCGGCGGTGGCCCGCCTGGTCAGTTCGGTGTCATCCACGCCGCCGGGAAACCGCGCCAGCAGGTGCATGCCGCCGGCTTGCAGCTGCAGCGTGATGCTGTCGCCGAATGCGGCCTGCAGTGCGGCGGCCAGGGAAGCTCGACGTTGGCCGTAGAGGATCCGCATCCGGCGGATGTGGCGGGCGAAATGTCCTTTTTGCATGAAGGTGGCGACAACACTCTGCTCCAGCGCCGGCTGGCCGGAGGTCATCAGCCGGCAGGCGCGGATGAACGCCGCGACGAGTTCCGGGGGCACGACCAGGTAGCCGAGGCGCAGTCCCGGAAACAGCACCTTGCTGAAGGTGCCGGCGTAGAGCACACGCTGGCCCCGGTCGAGGCTCTTCAGTGACGGCAAGGGGCGCCCGACATAGCGGAATTCGCTGTCGTAGTCGTCTTCCAGAATCCAGGAGCCGGCATCTTCGGCCCACGCCAGCAGTTCCCGGCGCCGTGGCAGCGACAGCGCCATACCCAGGGGACACTGATGTGTCGGCGTCACCACCGCGAGTTTCGCCCGCGGTGCCGTGCTGATGCCTGAGGCGACACGCAGACCGTCCTCGTCCACCCGGATCGGCATCACCCGCGCGCCGGCCGCTTCCAATCCCAGTCGGGTCATGAGGTAGCCGGGGTCCTCCATCCAGACCGGCTCCCCCGGGCGGAGCAGGACGTGGCGGACCAGCGCCAACGCGCCCTGATAGCCGGCGGTGATCAGGACCTGCGCCGCCGAACAGCGAATGCCGCGCGCGACGCCGAGGTAGCTGGCGACGGCCTGGCGGAGTTCCGGCAAGCCGGCGGGATCGGCGGCCGCCAAATTGGTGGGCTGGACGGAACGCGCGGCCTGAACCGTCAGATTGGACCAAAGCTTACGTGGAAATGCGTCCAGAGCCGGTAGACCCATCCCGAAAGGAAGTGGCGCAAAAGCGCTCGGCTCAGCCTCCGGGGCGAACATGAACGGCGTGTGTTCCGGTGCGCCGATCGGTGCGCCCGGTGCACCCGACACCACCGTGCCGGCGGCGCCTCGAGTCACGACCGCGCCCTCGCCGGCCAGCAGGGCGTACGCGGCGTCCACGGTCCCTCGGGCGACAGCCAGTTGGGCGGCCAGCGCCCTTGCCGACGGCAGGCGGTCGCCCGCCGCGACGTGGCCCAGGACGATCGCAGACCGCACCCGCGCCGCGATCTGCAGGAACAGCGGCTCGGTTGCCGCGGGATCGAGGGTGAAGTTCAGCGTCATGGACCAGTCGATTCGTCCGTTCTTGGCACTTATCGCTATGCCACTTCGGGTGCTGTCTAAGCGAGCCCAAACGAAGGAGCATCTCATGTCTCTCATCGAAAGACCGTCTCTGGCGCAACTGGTGCCGGATGCTTATCGCGCCGTATCCGGCGTGGAAGCCTACATTCGCGGCTGCGGTCTGGAGAAGTCATTGATCGAACTGGTCAAGATGCGAGCCTCCCAGATCAACGGCTGCGCCTTCTGCCTCGACATGCACAGCAAGGACGCCCGCAAGGACGGCGAGACCGAGCAGCGGCTGTATTTGCTGAACGCCTGGAGGGAAGCGCCGTTCTATTCGAAGCGCGAGCGTGCCGCTTTGGAGTGGACCGAACGTCTGACCCGACTATGCGGCGAAGGTATTCCGGCAGACGCGCGTGATCGATTGGCGGCGGTGTTCTCGCCCGTTGAGATCGCCAACCTGACGGTGCTGGTCTGCCTGATCAACCTCTGGAACCGGGCTGCCATTGGCGGCGGCTTTCACCTGCCGGCGGCCGCATGATCGCCGACATCCGCCAGGCCCGGACCGAGACCGACCTGGCGGCCTGTTTTCCGGTGATGCAGGCATTGCGTCCGCATCTCCGCACCGAGGCGGAGCTGATCGAGCGGATCCGGCGACAGTTCGGGCAGGGATATCATCTGCTTGCCGCTTGGAACGCGGACTCCGTGGTCGGGGTCGCCGGTTATCGCATGCAGGAAAACCTGATCCGCGGCCGGTCTTGCTATGTCGACGATCTAGCGGTTGCCGAGGCGTGTCGCCGTCGCCGCCTCGGCGCGCGCCTGCTCGATGCGGTGGCTGAGCAGGCGCGCGCAGCTGACTGCGTTCGGCTGACGCTGGATACCGGCCTCGATAACCTGCTGGGCCAGCGGTTCTACTTCCGGTACGGGATGCTGCCGGCGTCCCTGCGGTTTGGCATGCAACTGGACTGACCGATGCAACACATATTATATATCTCATGCAGTCCAAAATTGCATGCATCAGTCAGCGATCGGTTTGCACGCGAGGTTCTGGGGCGGTTGAGGCAGCTTCATCCCGAGGCGATCGTGGAGCACCGTGCCCTCGGCGCCGCGCCACCGCCATTCGTCGACGACGAATTCTGTCGCGCTATCATGGACCCGGCCAGCCCCGGCGCCGGCGCCGCGTTCGCCGCCTCGGAGGTTCTGATCGAGGAACTGGATCGCGCCGATGCCGTCGTCATCGCGACGCCGATGCACAACTACAGCGTGCCCGCGGTGCTGAAAGCCTGGATCGACCAGATCGTGCGCATCCACCGCAGCTTTGCCAGCACGCCGGCCGGCAAGGTCGGCAAGTTGCGCGACCGGCCGGTGTTCGCCGTCGTGGCCTCGGGCGGCTGGTTCACCGGACCGTCGCCCACCGGAACCCCGGCACAGCCGGA
>DASWON010000555.1:0-11422 GCA_036398735.1 Rhodopila sp. | reverse complement strand
CGTCATGCCAGCCTCAGCATGGACGAAGACCCGCTCGCGCAGTTCAGGGGGATAGGACTTGCCGCGTGACCACAACATGGATGCCTCCGGATCGATCCGGAGGCTTAGGAATCACAGATCCAGGGGGTGCCGGAACCCTTTTTTCAAACAAAGCGCGATTCCAGTCACCGTGGAACGGCTCTAGCACAGTCGGGGTGAGCGCCAGCTGCTCAGGCCTCTCTGCTGCATGGCCGCGCCACGATCCTCTCCGCAGCCGAGACAACATCGTTCCGGCAGGCCGCGGGACTGTCGGGGCGCGGCATCAAGCTCCGTCGCGACGCCCGAGCCTGGCCGCCGACGGTTCACGCTGTCGCGCCGCGTATCCACAGAGGATCTGTACTGCCAAATCATGACGTCCGGTCAGGACGGTTGTGAAATTTTACAGGCTGAATACTTCGCGCTGATATATTTCCGTTCCATCCTCAGAATCGCTGTCCCCGTAACGAGGGATGCCCTCGCCACGGGCCTCCGAAAATTCTTGATTAAACATACAATTGTGTTCCCGCGTGATACGGGTGATTTGCACCGGTTCAGCGCCATGTTGCCTGGCAGGTTCGCGGGTCTGGCGGGGCCGTGCTGCGAAATCAACGCGATACCAGCCGGCGGCCGTCGCCGAAGCGTCAACAGTCCGGTTGGCTATCATCGGTGATTCGCTCAAGCGGTGATGCAATGATGCTGTGGATGATTTCCGGGATCTGCCAACGCCTGCAAGGTCCTGGCGGTGTGCCGGTGCAAAGGGGCTGCGGCGGGAGGACAAGACTGGCGCCGCTCGGGTGTGAGGCCCACGCCGGCCCAAGGTCTACAATTTCAGGTGGAACGACTTTCTCCGCCCGAGCGGCGCCGTGGATTGTTTCACTTGCACCCGATTGGCCGCTCGGGGGAACCCGGCGGGACCCGGGAAGATCGTCGAAAGTCGCTGACGGCCGGCCTTGCCGGCAGGAGAAGTGGCCTTGCCGGCAGGAGAAGTGGGCTTGCGCCAGGCTCTGTGTTGGTGGGGAAGGGGATCGCCGCGCATTGGCGGCGGATAGAGCGCAGAGCGAAGGCTCCCCTTCCAGGGCCTCCGATGACTTGAGTCAAATCAGGCGGCGGCCTTCTTCGAGGCTTTCTTTCCGCCACCGGAAGCTTCCATCATGATATTCCGCAGGTCGCGCAGGAATGCGGAGCCCTTCGTCGTACGCTGCACCAATACGCTGCGTCGGTCCAGCGGATCCACCTTGCGACGGGCGAGGTCGAGTTCACCCAGGCGATCCAGAGCTCGGGTTATCGCCGGCTTCGACACGTTCAGTTCCGCGGCGAGGCCGCGAACGGTGTGGCCGCCTTCGTTCAGGTAGCAGGTCAGGAACACACCGAGTTGCCGAGCGGAGAGATCGGCGCCGTCGCGACGCACCAGCGCGACAACCGTGTCGCGGAGGAGGCCGACCTGGGCATCCGAAACCGGGTTGGGAGGAGATGCCACTTCTAGTATCCTTTCTTAAGCAGGTATCGCCGTATGCGTCGCCTACCCTTTCGGGTCATAAACGAATTATGAATCGGTGTCAACCTTATTACATAAGGCGATTTGTTGATAGATCACGACTGCGTGACGCTCCCGGCTCGTCTGTTCGGATCAGTCGTAAGTCCTTCGTTAGCCAGCGCAAATAGAGCACGCATCGCCATCGCCTCGCCTCCTTCCGGGCGCCCAGGCCGCGCATGATCGTTCCAAGCGTAGAGATCGATATGGACCCACGGCACGCCCGGACTGACGAATCTCTGCAAGTAAAGCCCGGCCACGATCGAACCGGCCATCGGCTTGGATGAAACGTTGTTCACGTCGGCGATCGGGCTCTTCAGCCAGTCGTCGTATCCTGACCATAACGGTAGCCGCCACAGCGGGTCGTGAACGACGTTGCCCAGTCGTAGAAGCGCGTCCGCCATGGCATCATCGTTACTGAATATCGCAGGCAGATCGGGCCCGAGCGCGACGCGCGCCGCACCGGTCAGCGTCGCGCAATCGACCAGCAGCGAGGGATTTTCCTCCGACGCCTCATCCAGCAGGTCGCACAGAACAAGTCGCCCTTCCGCATCCGTGTTGCCGATTTCGACCGTCAGGCCGGACCGCGTCCGAACCACGTCGGATGGACGCATTGCAGTCCCTGACACAGAGTTTTCCACGCAACCCAGCCGCACCACCAGACGCAGCGGCAGATCAGCCTCCATGACGATGCGCGCCAGTCCAAGAACGGTGGCGGCACCCCCCATGTCCTTCTTCATCCGCAGCATTCCGGCCGACGGCTTGAGGTCGTATCCGCCGGTATCAAAACACACGCCCTTGCCGCAGAGCGACAGCAGCGGCGAATCGTCCGTCGCGGCACCGCCGCGCCAGCGGAACGTCACAGCGCGGGGCGGACGATCCGAGCCGCGGCCGACGGCGGCGATCGTCGGATAGGCCTCCTGCAGCGCCGCGTCCGCGAAGACCTGACTTGTGGCGCCGTAGCGGTCCGCCAGCGAAACGGCAAATGCCGTCAGCTCGACCGGTCCCAGAATATTGCCCGGCGTATTGATCAGATCCCGGACCATCCAGGTCGCGGACGCCTGCGACAGGCTCGCCTCATGGCCCGCGGGAAGGAACAGCGACGCGGGCCGGCGTCTCGCCGGACGAAATTTTGCGTAACGATATGCCCCGAGACAGTATCCAAGGCTCGCCGCATGTTGATCGTAATCACCCGGCTCCAGGAACCATGTGGATGTTTCCGGCAATTGCGCCGGCAGATCACCGAAAACGAACGGTGAAGAATCCGTGCCGATTCCCAGCACCGCGCCGGCTACGCCCTCAGCGCCGGGCAGGAAACGAAGTTCGCCCGCTTTCGCACTGAACGCGGTATCCACCAGGAACCCCTTCTGACCCGAGGGCAGCGTATCGAGAAACCCCGCAAGCCCGTCTGGACGCACGACATGCACGGGACGCGCGCCATCGGCGGAAGCAACGATGCAGTCGATGGTCTGGTCCAGCATAAGCCGTGATCTCCGATATGAACGTCAGATAGGTGACCGGCCGGATTTGTCATCCGGCCGGGCCCGATCAATCGCCGACAACTTCGCCATACAAAGTGCCAGCCGACTACCCCAGGCTGCCGGCGAGGAGAGTCGTGACGCGCCTGGCGAAGGCGGAGGCGTCGGCGGGAAGATCGCCTTCCTGCACCTGGGCCAGATCGAACAGCGTCTCCGAAGCTTCGGCGATCAGCGCGGTGTCTTCCAGCCTGGCGGACAACGTCTCGATCAGTTTGTGCCGCGGATTGACCTCGAGCACCGGTTTCGCCGGCATCATCGCCCGCCCGGCCCGCCGCATCAACCGCTGCATCGCCAGGTCCGGACCATGGCCGTCGGACGCCAGCACCACCGCGCTTTCGGTGAGCCGCGCGGTGGAACGGACATCCGCGACCCGATCGCCGAGAGCCGCTTTCATCGCGGCGAGTAGGGGTGAGATATCCGGCTGATCCTCAGCGCTGCCGAGATCCGCGGCTGCCTGGGTCACGCTGCGCAGCTTCTTGCCCTCGAAACTGTCGAGTCGTTCCGGCCAGAACGAATCGATCGAGTCCGACATCAGCAGCACCTCGATACCCTTGGCTCGGAAACCTTCCAGCTGCGGCGAGGTCTTCAGGGCATCGGCCTGATCGCCGGACAGGTAATAGATCGTGTCCTGGCCTTCCTGCATGCGGGATACATAGTCGGGCAACGAGGTCCAGCCCTCCTGCGTCGACGACTTGAAGCGCAGCAGCGGCGCGATCTCGGTGCGGTGCTCGGAGTCCTCCCAAACACCTTCCTTCAGGACGGCACCGAAATTTTCCCAGAACTTGTTGTAGTCGTCGGCATCCTTGGCGCGGGTCTTGAGCTCCGTCATGATACGCCCGATCAGTGCCTTGCGGATGCGGGCGAGAACCGGCGTCGTCTGCAGCATCTCACGCGAGACGTTCAGCGGCAGATCCTCGGTGTCCACGACGCCGCTGACGAAGCGTAGCCAGTGCGGCAGCAACTCGGCCTTGTCGGTGATGAACATGCGCCGGACGTGCAGGCGCACATGAGCATCACGGTCGTTGTCGACGACGTCAAACGGTTTCATTCCGGGAATGAATAGCAGGCAGAAATACTCCAGTGTGCCTTCGGCCCGCCAATGCAGCGTTGACCACGGCTCATCAAAGAAGTGGCCGAGGTGACGATAGAACTCTTTGTAGGATTGTTCGGTCGTCTCGGACTTCGATTTCCGCCAAAGCGCCGTGCCTTCGTTGGCCGGCTGATCCTTGCCGTCCTGTGCGACGGTGATCGGCAGGGTGATGTGATCGGCCCATTTGCGGATCACCGTTTCCAGGCGCATCGGCTCCAGATACTCGGCCGCGTCGGACTTCATGTGCAGCACGATATCCGTGCCGGGCTGTTCGCGGGTCGCGGGCGCCAGGGTGAACTGGCCGGCACCCTCCGATGCCCAGGTGAAGGCTTCCTCGCTGCCCGCCTTGCGCGACGTGACCTCCACCCGGTCGGCCACCATGAAGGCCGAATAGAAGCCGACGCCGAACTGGCCGATCAGGCTCTGGCGGTCCTCGGGTTTCGCGGTCGCCAGGTTCTGCGCGAAGGCGCGCGTGCCGGAACGGGCGATGGTTCCCAGATTGTCGATCAGCTCCTGGCGGCTCATGCCGATCCCGTCGTCGGAGATCAGCAGCGTGCTGGCCTGCTTGTCCGGGACGATGCGGATCTTCGCGTCCGGCGGCGGTGCGAGGTTGGAATCGGTCAATGCCTCGAACCGGCGCCGGTCGACCGCATCCGCGGCGTTGGCCACCAGTTCTCGCAGGAATATCTCGCGCTCGGAATAGAGCGAATGCACCACCAGATCGAGCAACCGCCCGACCTCCGCGCCAAAGGAATGTTGTTCCAAAACCGTGTCGTTCATGGGTGACCTCCTTGCGCCGCGCGATATGCGTCGGCATGTCGCGGATTTCAATGCGTGGTCGCATCTTCGGCGTGCCCCGACGCGACCTTCGTGAGCCTGGGGTGCAGCGTCGCCGTTCCGGTCGTGGAAATACTTTACCTCGTCCGGCTGGCCCCGATAGATTGCGCGCCGCCGCCGCAATGGAGAAGCACAGTCATGGATCCGCGCCGAACCACGCTGCTGATGCTGGCAGTGCTGACGGCGAGTCAGGCCAACGCCCAGCCGGTGGCCGCGCCACAGCCGGCAACCGGATCGGCGCGCGCCCCGGGACCCCAGGTTTCAGCCGCGCGCGCGGCTTCGCTGAAACGCGTGTTTCTGCCGCCACCGCTGCAGTGGGACGGCACCATGCTGAACGCCCGGCCGGCCTTGCGCCAGAGTGCGGCGGATCTTGCCGGCCTGACCGGCGGCATTGCGTTCGGGATGTCCCCGCAGGAGGTGAATGCGCGCCTGCCGAACCCTTATTCCGGCCTGTCGTGGGAGGCGCTGCCGGCGGCAACCGAATATCCCGGCGATGTCCGCTACTTCGGGGTCCCGATCGCGCGGAGCGGCGCGCTCCACATTGCTGGCGCCGCCTGTCTCGGAGACGCCAGCTATGTCGTCTTCCTGTTCAATACGCGCGGCCTGTTCCGACTGTCCTACCGGCTCGTCGCTGACAACGGGTGCGTCGACACGGATACGGCGGCGCAGATGATCTTCGCCCGCTACGTGCCGATCGGTCAGTCCGTCGCGCTGAGCATGCGATACCGCGCGGGCAACACCGATGTCGTGGATCTGACTGATCCGACCGCCGGATCCTTGATCCTCACCCGCTGGCGTCCCGAGACGTGATGCCTCGGGACACGATGCCCCGGGACACGATGCCCCGGGACACGATGCCACGGGACACGATGCCCCGGGACATGATGCCCCGGGACATGATGCCACGGGACATGATGCCAACTGGCGTGATGCTCCGGGATGCAATGCCGGCGGACAGACTGATGCCGCGCGGACAGATGCGCCGGACGCTTGCGCGCCGCAATGGGCTGCGGCCCCGCTGGCCGGTCGCGTCACTGGCTCTGCTGTTGGCGGTCGGTGGGGCAAGGGCGGGTCCGCTGGCATCCGACCTGCATCTGGATCTCCCTCCGGTGATTACCGACGACCGGGCGCCGCCGGGCTGCACCGTCACCTATCTGGTCACCAATACGGAAGACAACGACCTGTTCGCCGCACGCATGCGGGTCGCGTCGGCCGATACGGACGCACCGTCGAACGGCCGGATGCCGTGTCCGGTCGACATCCCGACGCGGGTCGGCTTACGAGCGCTCGACGAGTGCGCGACTCATGCGGGGGCGTCCAAATACTGCGTCTTCACAGACATGAGTCGCGGCTTCGAGCATGTGCCGGACGTCCGCAATACGTCGGAGATCGACTCCCGCTGCGCATCCGACAAGTTCTCCGACATCGGTGCCGCGTGCTGGATGTCCGGTGATCGGATGGTTTGCAACGTTGGCTGCGGAAATTCCCCGGCACAGGCGGTGGCGCAAGCGCGGGCCCGCTGCGAGGCGAAGCAGCAGCGCAGTTGCCCGGTCACGGCGACCGTGCCTGTCTCCGGTCCATGAGGCGGACCAACGCATCGCCAATTGCAGTCGAATGGACGATCTGCGCTGGCTCGTTGAGGTGATCCTGCGTATCGAAAAATGCCGTTCGCGGGTAGCGGCTGCGGTTCGGCAATTCAAGGAAACCGCCGCCGTGGTCGTGATAGATCGCGCGGATGGCGGCCACGCTGGCGTCTCCGATCGGAGAGTCGCTGAAGCCCGTGGAGAGGCCGCCGATCGCATACACCTCGTGCGAGGCTGCCCAATCGAGGAAGTCGACGACTTCGGCTGTGCCGTAGCCTGAGCGGATCTGCGCCGCGGTGGGGTGAAAGGGAACGATCGCCGCCAGAGTGGAGCGATTGATCGCCGCCAGCGCCGCGGTGTGGCCGATGTGATCGCCCATCGCATTGGAGCCTCCGCCGGCGGCGGCGCGCAGATCGTCGACGCCCCGCTCGGACAACGCGGTCTCGATCAGACTCATGATCGCGGCGCGCAGGTCCGCGGCAAAAACGGCAGCGATCTGACGCTGGACGGAGAGGGTCCACAAGGTGGCGCGGTCATGGCGGAGCATGATCGCCGCGTCCGGTCCGAGATCAGCGGTGGCACGGGAACGGATATACTGGACTTCCTCCAGCGGCAGGTAAACGACGTCGCCGGCGTGCAGCAGCGGTTTCCAGCGGGCGAACAGGTAATCGAGACCGACACCGACGGCAACGCCGGCATTGATGCACGGGCGCTTGACGATTGGCCCGATCGTCTCGCAGCGGTGGGAAAAGGGCCCGTTCGATCCGGCCAGGATGAGCAGCTTGGGTCCGCGGACGGTCGCCCCGAGGATCACGCCCGCTTCAATGCGCGCACGCACCGCCCCGAGGCTCAGTGGCCGGTCCAGCAGCCACGCGAAGGCACCTATATAGATGGCCAGCGAGAGGGTGCAGGCGAGCAGGATGCGGCACATCAGAACTGGAAATACAGAAACGGCGCGATGTGCGGGGCGAAGAACAGCGCCTGAACCGAGAGCGCGAAGCTGCCGGTCAGCGCCCAGTGGCGCGCGCGGCAGGTCATTCGCTGAATGTTCGGCAGGGTCAGAACGATCAGCCAGCCCAACACCAGGCATGCGGAAACCTCGGGGAAACTCAGGGTGCGGGCATCGCCGAGGTGCGGCATCACGGTCACCGGGTCGGCGATCAGCGCGAGTGGGGGCAGGGCGGCGAGAATCATCCTGGGCAGCACGATCCCATGCAGGCCCGCCATGCCGGCCAGCACCGTCATGGTGCCGGGGAGTGAGGCGGCGCGAAACGGCACCCAGGCGAGTGTGACGGCGATCAAGGTCAGCGCCTGGCCCGTCGCGCGCGGCAGGGGGCGGAACATCCGGCGGTATTGTCGGTGGATGACGATCAGCAGCCCGTGCAGTCCGCCCCAGATGACGAAGTTCCACGCGGCGCCGTGCCACAAGCCACAGAGCAGCATGGTCGCCATCAGATTGACTGTCTGGCGCACCTGCCCGCCGCGGTTTCCGCCGAGCGGAATATACAGGTAGTCGCGCAGGAAGCCGCCGAGGGTGATGTGCCAGCGACGCCAGAAGTCCGCGATGTCGGTGGCCTGGTACGGGCTGTCGAAGTTGAGCGGGAAGCGGATGTTCAGCATCCGCGCCAGACCGATCGCCATGTCCGAATAGCCCGAGAAATCGAAATAGATCTGCAGCGCGTAGGACAGCGTCGCGTACCACGCCTCGAAGAACGTGAGCATCGAACCATGCGCGGCGGCGTCGAAGCCGGTATCGGCGAAGCCGCCGAACATATCGGCCAGAACCAGCTTCTTGCCGAGGCCAAGCAGAAATATCAGGAGCCCGTCGCTGATGTTGCGGATGGCGGGGCGGACCAGACCAGGGGCGGCGAGTTGCGGGATGACTTCAGACGGCCGCACGATCGGGCCTGCGATGAGATGCGGAAAGAAGCTGACGAAGGCCGCGTAGGTCAGGAGCGATGGGAGCCGGGGCCGCGTCGCGTCCGTTGCCGCAGCCTGGCCGGGTCCGACGTTACAGCGGTGCCGCGGCGGATGCATGCGGTCCTCGGCCTCGGCGGCGCGGGCCGTATCTACCAGGAACATAATTTGCTGGAAGCTGAAGAAGCTGATTGCCAGCGGCAGGGTGATGGTCAGCGCCGGCGCATCAGGAAAAACGATATGCAGCAGAAAATCAGCATATTTGAACCAGCCCAGCAGTGCCAGGTTCAGCATGATACCGGCGGTCAGCCAGGCCCGGCGTTCGCCCGAATGTTGCAGTCTTCGTGCTATAGCATGATTGGGCCAGATGGACCCCATCAGCAGAGGCAGATGCACCGGGGTCCACCACGCGTAGAAGAACAGGCTCGACAGCACTAGCCAGCGCAGTGCCCATAATGCGGTACAGAAACGACCGGTAACAAAGAATCCGGTCAGGCAGACCGGGAGAAAGCCAAAAATGAAGACGTTGGTGTGGAACAACATGGCGTATAAGCGCTAAGGTATGTTGAAACCGATAATGAAAGGTTAACGCTGCCTGGCGCCGGTGTCCTTTCGATGCCATTCAGATACCAGTCATGACTGGCTTGGCTCCTCGCTCTCCAGACTTCGGTCGGCAGGATGTGGCAGAGAAGTGCGGCATCGTACTAGCCTGGTTTTTGTATAACATATTGAAGCATATAATTTATTGTCATCAGCGCGATATCTGCGCTGGGCCAAGGTCAAGATTACAATAGTCTGATATCGACCCGAGAGGTTACTATGGTATTCACAGTGTCTCGTCTTATTCTGCTTGCTTCGATGCTGTCGGTGATCCTCCCGCGCATCGCGCAGGCCGGTCCTATCACGGTCGCGTTCACGGCGATGGTTGGGGCGGCCAATGCCATCGATACCGGGAACGTGTTCGGCGAGGGGCCGGGCGCGAACCTTGCCGGACAGGTCATCACCGGATCGGTCTCCATCAATCCGGGGTCGCTGATTCAGCAGTGTGCCACCGGTGCGGCGTGCTATACCGATCGCCGCGGCGGCGCGATCTCGGTGAGTTTCGCCTTGAACGGAGTGACCTCCACCATCACGTCGAGCATCCTGGGCTACTTCGGCAATCGGGCACGCGGATCGGTCTCGATCAGCGACCCGTTCCATGGCGGCAGCAACTATCTCGGGGTCGGCGCCACGACCGTGGACGGCTCGGTGCAGCAGTCCATCGGGGCATTGTTCAACCGTGCCACCCTGTTCTCAGCCTACGGCGGCGGTGATCCCGCGGTTGCCATAGCCAGCCTGGCTCGCATCGGAGACGGCGCAGGCCTCGTCAACGGCGGTGTCACGTTTATCAGTCCGGTGGAACATTTGGAGGCGCGTCTTCTCGACATCGACGTTCCAGAACCGACCGGTCTGGTGCTGTTCGGCGCCGGGTTGGCAGGACTGGCCGTGGTCCGCCGCAGGATCGCCCGCTGAACAGGTGTTTCCCGCTCGGCCGTTTGCTGGTAGCTGAGCGCCTGAAATGACGGACGACCTTCCTCCCAATCCGGCCCTGCTGCCCGCCGGGCTCCGCGATCTGTTGCCGCCCGAGGCGGAAACGGAAGCCTCGGCTGTCGAGGCGTTGATGACCGTGTTTGCTGCGCACGGCTATCAGCGTGTGAAGCCGCCGCTGCTGGAGTTCGAAGACAGCCTGCTCGCGGGGTCCGGAGTCGCCGTGGCGGACCAGACGTTCCGACTGATGGACCCGGACAGTCACCGTATGATGGGCCTGCGCGCAGACACGACCCCGCAAGTGGCGCGGATCGCGACGACCCGTCTGGCTGGCTCCCCGCGCCCGTTGCGCCTGTCCTATGCAGGGCAGTGCCTGCGGGTGCGGGGCAACCAGCTGGCACCGGACCGGCAGGTGGCACAGGCGGGCGTCGAGCTGATCGGACACGACAGCCCTGAAGCGGACGCCGAAACCGTGCTGGTCGCGGCGGAGGCGCTGGCGGCGGTCGGCTTGACCCGGGTGAGCTTCGACCTGACCCTGCCCATGCTGGTCCCGTCGTTGCTGGATGATGCCGGCCTCACTGGCCCCGATCGCGTCGGCCTTGCCCGAGCGCTCGACCGCAAGGATGCCGCGGGCGTGGCTCGCCATGGCGGTGCGCTCGCCCCGGTACTGACGGACCTGCTGATGGCCGCCGGCCCCGCCGACCGGGCGCTGGCCGCATTGGCTGAGGCAAAATTACCGAACCTTGCCGGTGGCCTCGCGGAGCGGGTGGCGGAGACGGTGGCCGCGATCAGGGCGGCTGCCCCTTCACTCCGGCTGACGGTCGATCCCGTCGAGTTTCGCGGCTTCCGCTACGAGACCGGCGTCTCGGTCACGGTCTATGCGCCCGGCCGGCACGAGGAGCTTGGACGCGGCGGACGCTATGTCTGCGGTGACGGTGAGCCAGCCACGGGATTGACTCTTTATCCAGATGCAATCCTGCGTGCCGCGCCGCCGCGGCAGGCCCGCCCGCGCGTGTTCGTGCCGTTCGGCGCCGATCGTGGTTTGGCGGCCGGGCTGCGGGCGGAGGGCTTCGCGACGGTCACCGCTCTGGCGCCGGTCGCCGACAATGCCGCCGAGGCGAGGCGTCTCGGTTGCTCCCATATTCTGCGTGCCGATAAAGCCGTACTTCTTCACATCGAGGGCTGAACAATGGCCAATGTCGCCGTGATCGGCGCCCAGTGGGGCGACGAGGGCAAGGGAAAGGTTGTGGACTGGCTGGCCAGCCGGGCCGACGTGGTGGTGCGGTTTCAGGGGGGGCATAACGCAGGTCACACCCTGGTCGTCGGCAACGAGACCTATAAGCTGTCACTGCTGCCGTCCGGCCTGGTGCGCGGCAAGCTG
>DASWON010000554.1:0-2305 GCA_036398735.1 Rhodopila sp. | reverse complement strand
TGGGGAGATCGTCACCGCGGTGACCCTGCTGGCCGAGTTCTGCTCGTCCGGCTTCCGCGGAACGGCGGTCGGCCTGATCAATGTCGGCGGCGGCGGGCTGGGCAACATGCTGGCGCCCGCCTTCGCGCTGGCGGTCTTCACCCTGTTCCCCGGCGCGAACGGGTGGCGGTGGCTGTTCGCCGCATTGGTCCTGCCCGCGGTCATGGTGGTGTTCTACCGCCGCTTCGTGCCGGAGACGCCGCGCTTCCTCGTGGCGCAAGGCAGGGTTGCAGAGGCCAACCGGGTACTGTCGCAGCTGGCCACCGGGTCGTTCAGGACCAAAAACTTCGCCATGACCGACTACGTGACGGCGGCGCCCGTCCGCACGGACGCGCGGCTCGGCAGCATCATCGCCGACATCTTCCGGGGCGGGTTACTGCGGCGCACCATCGCGGTCGGCATCGCATCGTGGATGACGTTCGGCGCGCAGCTCACCGTGCTGACCCTGATGCCGACCATCCTGGTGGCGCAGGGCCATAGCATCACGCGGTCGTTCCTCTACACCATCATCCTGCAGAGCGGCAGCCTGTTCGGCGCACTGGCTGCCGCCATCCTGGCAGCGCGGGTGCAGCGCAAGGTGGTGCTGACGGCGGGGGCAGTCTGCGCCGTGCTGGCGGGACTGGGATTCGGCTTCCTGGCGACCACCGACACGCTGATCCTGCTATTCGGGGCCACTTTCCAGTTCTTCGTGCTGCTGCTGAACACCACGATCTGGATCTTCGCGCCGGAAAACTACCCGACGCGGGTGCGCGGCTTCGGGACTTCGTTCATCCTGGCGCTCGGCACGATGGCCGGGGCATGGATGCCGCTGGTTGCCGGGTGGGTGTTCGGACTGGGCGGCACTGCCGGCATGTTCAGCCTGATGGCCGGGATGTACGCCATCTTCGCCATCGCTGTGCAGTTCGCCCCGGAAACCTTCGGACGCTCGATCGAGGCCGAGGCGGCGCCAGGCGAACACGCCATGACCTCCCAGCCGGCCTGATCGCGGAAGGGCAGATCACATGACTGCCATCCTCCTGATCAATCCCAACACGTCAGCTCGCTCGACCGAGATGATGCTGGCCGTTGCAAGGTTGGTCCTACCGCCCGGCATTGCCTTGCGCGGGATCGGTGCAGCCCGGGGCGCGGCCATGATCCTGGACGAGGCAGGCCTGGCAGAATCCGAGGCCGAGGTGGTGCGCATCGGCCTGGCAGAGCACCAGGCGAGCGACGCGGTGGTCGTGGCCGCCTTCGGCAATCCCGGCACCGGCACGTTGCGGGCGATGCTGTCCATCCCTGTGATCGGGATCGGCGAGGCTGCCATTCGGGAGGCGGCGTCTGGCGGACGGCGCTTCGGCATTGCCACCACCACGCCGGGCCTGGTCCGGTCGATAGAGGAAGGGGTACGCCGCCTTGGCCTGGCGGCCGGCTTCACCGGCGTCCGGGTTCCGGCCGGCCGTGACCCGCTGACCCTGGCCGCCAACCCAGCCGATCAGGACGACGAACTCGCCGCAGCGGCGACACGGTGCATCGAGCTGGACGGGGCCGAGGCGGTGGTTATCGGCGGTGGTCCGTTGAGCGACACGGCCGCGCGTTTGCGACGCCGGCTCCAGACCCCGATCATCGAGCCGGTGCCAGCGGCAATACAATATCTCCTGGAACTCCTTGCATGATCTGCGACGTCCTCGTTCAGACAGCCGAACACAGTCATCGTTCCTTGATCGAAGCGGCGGAAGCACAGGCGTACGCCAGCTTCCTTCGCCGGCAGGCGTCACCCAACGCGCCTCGACCTGCTGCGCAAACGGTCTTGCTACCGCGACCCGGCCGCAACCTGCGCCGTGGACTTGTCCATGATTTGCTCCGGGTTAAGCCTGGATTTCTTGCAGCATTGGTGAGGTGATTGATGTCCTCCGATAGCAACAGCGTTCCAACTGTCGTCATCACCGGTGCGCACCCGCGGCTTTACAACCACGACTTAGCTCCGACGGCGTCCGAAGGCCGGCAGTGGGGGGTGTTCAGCCTGGTTGCGATGTGGATGTCCGACGTCCATTCGGTCGGCGGCTACACCTTCGCAGCCAGCCTGTTCTTCCTCGGCCTGACCGGATGGCAGGTGCTGATCTCCATGCTCGTCGGCATCTTGGCCGTCTATGTCCTGATGAACCTGATCGGCCGGCCGTCGCTGCGCTACGGCATTCCCTACCCGGTGGTCGCCCGCATCTCCTTCGGGGTGATGGGCGCCAACCTCGCCGCCGTGATCCGCGGCGTCGTCGGCATCGTCTGGTATGGC
>DASWON010000553.1:0-8253 GCA_036398735.1 Rhodopila sp. | reverse complement strand
CTCCCATTCGATAAGGTTCGTGGTTCGGCCTCTACTTCTCGTCAGATCCCCCGGGCGTGAATGATGTTGCTGCTGTCGAAGCACCTGCCGGTTACGTTGCCAACGATGGAACATTGGATTGCCCGTCGTAGCCGACGGGGGATCGCCGGTTGTCGCCCGTGGTCACCGCAAGCCGCACGACGCTCGAGCGTCGAGCCAGACAGTACTCCCGCAGCGAACTTCGCAGTCTATTTTCTGTGTTGAAATATCACCTCAGTATTGGGAGTCCTGCGATTTTATATATGTCGTCTTGTGGATAAACCTTTGAAGACGACGGGGTCGGTCGAATCGTTATCAATGACGCTGTCAGACAGAGTAAAGGCTTGCACTCGCCGCGTGACGGTCCTTCAATGCCACTGTGCAATCGCAACTTCGCACTTATGAAATATATCACGAACATGTGATTTACTGCCTGGACTTTGGGATGAGGCCTACCGTAGCGTGCAATTGCGCATGGCAGTCACCGGTCCCGGGAAGGAGCAATCATGAAGAGGCACCCCACGCTTTGGCCGTGCGGCGTTCCATTTGTCGTCAAACCCACGCGCATCAGTTCGACATGCCACAGGCAGATCTGCAATTCGCATCGTTTGCATACGGGATGGCAGCCATGACCCCGCGCACGGTGATTCATTTATTTCATTCTGATAAAGCACAGAACGACCGGCCATTCGGCAGGCTCACAACACGCCTTGGCTCAGGGCATTTCGTGGCGACCGAGCGCGATGAACCTGCAGGAGCCGATATTGATCCGTACCTGCTGCTTATACTTGCCGATCAGGAACTCCTTGACGGCCGCGAGGACCAGGCGAGGAGTCTGGTTGAAGCCGCATACGCGTGCTTCGATCAGAAAGCGAGGTCGAGCGCAGCCGGATTGCACCTCGCCGAATAGAACCGACACCGATACCCGGCAGTTTCGCGGCGCCGTCGGTGGCTGCACGCTACACGACCCGCCAGACCGCGGCGGTCGCGGCCGCAGGTCCCACTGGGTCCGGCCAGCCGCAGAACGTTACGGTGCTCGCGGGCAGCGTAGCCGGCCGGGGGATCCCTCCCGCCGACCAAGATGCTCGATTGGACGCGGGTTCGGACCGGTATCAGGTCGCGGAGAAACGCGAGCCGCGTCGCGACCCCGCTTTGCCGCGACTATCGGATTTTTCATGTCAGGACCGACATATCGCGCTTGACTGACGCGCGATTGCCCGGTCGTGCGCTTGATGGCGTCGGCCGCACAGCCAGTCGCGCGGCCCGGCGAACCGGAGCGTTCGGTCAACCTCGATGTGCACCGTCCGTCACCGCCCGGCGTTGGGAGCATAGGCGTCAGGAATTCGTTGCGTCGTGGCGCCGGCGCTCAGCGAGCAGGCACCCTTCTGCTGTAGCGCGTCGCGCGCGCAGAGATTTCCGTCCGCATAACCGCAGTTCGCGGCGCCGTTCGCCGTGATGAGGCAATATTCGCCCACCCGGCTGGTCGGCAACCTGACTTCGGCTGGGTTCACCTGGCAGCTGCCGTTCTGGCGGTTCGCGTCGGCCGCGCAGGACGCACCATCGATGTAAATGCACTGCGGCGTACCGTTCGGGATGACCAGGCAGAAGGGCGACGCCATGGCATCAACAGACGACACGAGGAAGACCATGGCGACGGCTGTGACGAACTTGATCATTTGGATTCCTCTGTTCAGGCACCCTGAGCCGGGACATGGCACAGGTTCAGCGGCAGCCGGGACTGATCCCCAACTCAGCCGCTGCGAATCGGGCAATCGCGAACCGGACGATCGCGGCCCGGACGTCTCGTGCCGACGATCGTAGCAGCAAGCCGGGTCGGACCGCCACGGGAGCGCAACCACTTGTGACCGCCAGAACCGGACAAGCACGCCCTGGTGATAGCGACCCGGCGTGGATTGACCGACTGGCAGTCCCCGGACTGAGCAACGCGCGTGCCCGCCATCCGCCTGGTGTCCCAGCGGCATCCTGCAATAACCGTTAGCATTCCCCCGATTGGGCTGGAGTTTCAGCGCGCGGTCCGAGGCAGGGAGGCCGGGCGCCGGAACACGCGGAGGCCGAGGGCGCCGGGGGCCCGGGATGTCTTGGGGGGAACAGGCGGCAGCGCAGAGAGGCAGCGCAGGGAGGCACGGGCAAGGCCGAAGAGGCCCCGGGGGGGATGCCTGTCGCGCCTCGGGTCGGTCTGCAACACGCATGTGGTCCAGCATGCGTCTGCGATCGACCTCACACACGATGGAACGTGGCTCGCATCCCCCAGGCTGGCGTAATCGCACCCGGCTGGCACATACCCCCCAGCTGACACAACGGCGCTCGGCTGGCGGTATCCTGGCGTCCCGCCGGGGTGGCGGTCGCGGCGGCTGTCACCGGGTTTGACGAGACCCCGCACGATGTGTCACGGCCGCATCCAGGCCCGTGCAGCAGGTGCGGGTCCAACTGGAACGGGATAGGGGGCAGCACGCCGATGAAGACGGGAATTCTGCATACTGCGGCCCTGGCGCTTGTGATGATCGCCGCGACGGCGCTTCGCCAGGCGCCCGCCGCTGTTCCCGAATATACCGCGGTGGTCGTCAAGACCTACCCGCACGACCCTGCCGCATTTACCGAGGGGCTGCTTTACCAGGACGGATTTCTGTACGAGAGCACGGGCCGAAACGGTCAGTCTTCGATCCGAAAGGTCGCGCTCGACAGCGGAAATGTGGTGCAGCAGCATGATCTGGACCCGCGATACTTTGGCGAGGGGATCGTCACCTGGAAGCACAGGCTGGTCGCGTTGACCTATAAAACCGAGATCGGGTTTGTCTACGACCTCGACACCTTCAATCAGGTGTCGGATTTCCATTACGCGGGTGAAGGATGGGGGATGACGCGGGACCAGTCCCGGCTATTCATGAGTGACGGGACCAGCGACATCCGTATTCTCGATCCTGAAAGCCTGCATCAGCGTGGACGCATCCACGTCACCTGTGACGGCCGAGCGATCAAGAACATCAATGAACTTGAGTGGATCAAGGGGCAGATCTACGCCAACGTCTGGCTGTCGAATGTAATCGTCCGGATCAACCCGGCATCGGGCAAGGTCGTCGGCCTCATCGACGTGAGCAATCTGCTCAACCTGGCGGCGCAGGACCGTGCCGTGGATGTGCCGAATGGCATTGCTTACGATGCGGCCACGGGGCGGTTGTTCGTCACCGGCAAACTTTGGCCGACGCTGTACCAGATCACGCTTTCGGCTCGTCCGCGCGCCAACGGTCTCTGCCACAACCTGCCCTGATCCCACGCGCTCACGCCGATCGGCGGTTCCGGTCCAGACACGAGCCGGCACGCGCGTGCGATGCCGGGGCGAAGCCGCGCAAGTCAACCTCGGCGCGGACGGGCGATCCGCCATGAGACGGACGCCGGCTCATCGACGCGGCGTCTGCTGCCTCCCGGACAGGATTGCCGGCAGACAAGGCAGATGTTAACGCGTGGTTCATCACAGGAGGCGTGATTGACTCTCGGCGCATGCCTTTTCTCCGTTATTGCTCAGTGTTTCATCGTGGGTACGGCTATTGCGTCATGCATATGGCGTCAGACCGGGCAAGCGCCCGCATGAGGACCGACGAAGACTATATCCGGCTCACGCTTGAGATCGCCCGTAAGGCCCGGGCCGCCGGAAACCACCCGTTCGGCGCGATCCTGGTCGGCCCCGACGGGGCGGTCCTGATGGAGGCCGGCAATGCACACGGCAACGCCGGTGACCGTACGGGGCACGCCGAACGGGTTCTCATGACCAGCGCCAGCCGCACCTATACGGCGCAGTTCCTCGCCGGGTGCACGATGTACTCCAGTGCCGAACCCTGTGCGATGTGCGCCGGCTCCGCTTACTGGGCTGGTGTTGGACGGGTTGGGTATGGCCTCTCGGAGCGTGATTTGCGGCAGTTGATCGGTCCGCATCCTGAGAACCTGACGATGGATCTGCCCTGCCGCACCGTCCTGGCCGCTGGGCAGCGCATCATCGAGGTGGTGGGACCACTGCTGGAAGACGAATCCCGTGCCGTGCACGAAGGGTTCTGGCGATGACTGCCTTGGCGCGACTCTTGCATCAACGGCTCTCACGGGTCCGTGACAAAGGAGACAGGAGCGGGGGACAGGCTGGCCTGGCAGAACGCGCCAAGACGCGACCGCCACCCAGCGCTGGGGAATAGATATCGTCACAGTCGACTACCAGGTCCACGGAGTTCACCATGCTAAGACGTCAATTCGCGCGCCTTGCCGGCGCCGGCGCGGTCGCCTCGGCGCTGCCCGCCCTGAGCACCCCTGCGCATGCGGCGGACCCACTGAAGGTCGGGTTCATCTATCTCGGCCCGGTCGGCGATTTCGGTTGGACATACCAGCACGATATCGCCCGAAAGGCCGCGGTGGAGCATTTCGGCGACAAGATCAAGACCACCTTCGTCGAGAACGTGGCGGAGGGGCCGGATTCCGAAAAGGTGCTGAACGACCTCGCGAACCAGGGCAACAAGCTGATCTTCGCCACGTCGTTCGGTTACATGAACTACGTGCTGAACTCGGCCAAGCGGCACTCGGGCGTCTTCTATGAGCACGCAACCGGTTATAAGCGTTCAGCGAACGTCTCGACTTACAATATCCGCTTCTACCAGGCCCGTTACGTTCAGGGCGTTATCTCGGGCAAGCTGAGCAAGGCGGGTCTTGCCGGCTATGTCGGTTCGGTGCCGGTTCCCGAAGTCGTCCAGGGCATCAACGCCTTCATGCTTGGCATGCAGTCGGTCAATCCGAAGGCAAGAATGAAGTTCGTCCTGATCAACTCCTGGTACGATCCGCCAAAGGAAGGCGACGCGGCGAAGGCGCTGATCGACCAGGGATGCGACATCATCACCCAGCACACCGATTCGCCGGCCCCGTTGCAGGCCGCGGCGAGCCGTGGCGTGAAGGGGTTCGGCCAGTCCACCGACATGTCGAAGTTCGCCGCCAACACCCAGTTGAGTGCGAGCACCGACGTCTGGGGACCATACTATATCAAGCGGATCCAGGACGTGCTGGGCGGCACCTGGAAGAGCACCGACACGTGGGGCGGCTTCGACAGCGGCATGCTCGCCATGTCGCCGTTCACCAACATGCCCGAGGACGTCGCGGCGCTGGCGACCTCGACCGTCGCCGACATCACGTCCGGCAAGAACAAGGTCTTTGCCGGGCCGATCTCGGACCAGGGCGGCGCGATCAAGGTCCCGGCCGGCATCACGATGGACGATGGGGCGCTCTCCGGCATGCAATGGCTGGTACAGGGCGTGGAGGGGAAACTGACCTGAGCGGTGCGGCGCGCGTGGCGGCCAAGGGCATGCCGCCATGGCATGGTCCGGTCATGCCGCCACGGCATGGTCCGGTGTTGCCCCGCTCCGGGTCCGCCTGCTCGTATTGAATGCGTTCTTATCTTCGTTCCGCTCCCGTCTTTGGGCCGTTCCGGGTTCTAACCCCATGATCTGGCTACCCGGAGGCCTCGCGCAAACAATCCCAGGTTCCTAGCAGCGAGTGCAGCCATGAATGATCTCCCACTGACAGCCCCGCTGCTGCGGATGACCGGAATGACCAAGCAGTATCCCGGCTGTCTGGCCAACGACCACGTTTCGCTCACTGTCGAACGCAATCAGATCCATGCTTTGCTGGGCGAAAACGGCGCCGGCAAGAGCACACTTGTGAAGACGATCTACGGGGTCGTAAAGCCCGACGCGGGGGAGATCATCTGGGAAGGCCAGAAGGTCGTCATCCAGAACCCGGGGCATGCGCAGCGCCTCGGCATCGGCATGGTGTTTCAGCACTTCTCGCTGTTCGAGGCGCTGACCGTGGCGGAGAATATCGCCCTCGGCCTGGGCTCCGCCGCGGAGCGGATCGGGCTGCGCGAGCGCATCGTCCGGATCTCTAACGAATACGGCCTGCCGCTCGATCCGGACCGGGTGGTGCACGACCTGTCGGTCGGCGAACGGCAGCGTATCGAGATCGTGCGGTGTCTGCTGCAGAACCCGAAACTGCTGATCATGGACGAACCGACATCGGTGCTGACGCCGTCGGAAGTACAGAAACTGTTCGTGACGCTGCGCCGGCTGGCATCGGAAGGGTGCTCGATCCTTTACATCAGCCACAAGCTCGAGGAAGTCCGCTCGCTCTGCTCCGCCGCCACGATCATGCGTCTCGGCAAGAACGTCGGCGAGTGCGCGCCGGCCGAAAAGACCGTCAAGGAACTGGCGGAGATCATGATCAACATGGCGCTGAACACGCCGACGCCAAGGCCGCTGGCGGTCAGCAAGGCGCCGCCGCGCCTGGTGCTGGACAAACTGACCGTCCGCTCACCGCATCATTTCGGCACGGATCTGAGAGACATTTCGCTGTCGCTGGCAGGCGGCGAAATCCTGGGCATCGCCGGGATTGCCGGCAACGGGCAGAGCGAACTGATGGACGCGCTGTCCGGCGAGATCTTCGCCGGCCGGCCGGAGAGCGTCATGATCGACGGTATCCCGGCGGGGCACATGGGGCCCCATGAGCGGCGGCGCATCCACGGCTGTTTCGTACCGGAGGAGCGTAACGGTCACGGTGCGGTGACGACAATGACACTGGCCGAGAACGCCTTCCTGTCCGGCTTCGTCCGGCAGGCGCTGGTTCGCTTCGGCGTCATCGACTCGAAGAAGACCTCGGCATTCGCGGAGCACATCATCAAACGTTTCGATGTGCGGACTACCGGTCCAAAGGCCGAGGCGCGGTCGCTGTCCGGCGGCAACCTGCAGAAATTCCTCGTCGGGCGGGAGGTGCTGCAGGAGCCGGCGGTGCTGGTCATCAATCAGCCGACCTGGGGGGTGGATGCCGGAGCGGCGCTGGCGATCCATGAGGCGATCATGGCGCTGGCCGAGGCCGGTGCCGCGGTCATGATCATCTCGCAGGACCTGGACGAGATCTTTGTCCTCGCGGACCGGATCGCGGTCATCGCCGGCGGGCGCATCTCGGAACCGGTGCTTAAGCGCGATGCCACGGTGGAGTCGATCGGCCGGCTGATGGGCGGCACCGCGGCGGCCGCCGTTCCCGAGGAGATGGCCCTTGTGGACTGAGTTCGGCGGATCCGCTGCGCATCCGTTGTCCCATTTGCCACGTCCTGGCCAAACGAACGCGCGCGCAAACGCGGAGTCGGCCGCCCGCCGGCCGCTCGCCCGCCGGCCGCTCGCCCACTGGCCGCTCGCCCACCTGCCGCCCGCCCACCGGCCGCCCGCCCACCGGCCGCTCGCCCACCGGCCGCTCGCTCACCTGCCGCCCGCCGGGGGCCACGGCCGGGCTTGGACCGGCCACCCACGTCTTGCGCGCACGGATGCGCCGAGGTGGTCGGTGCCCGGTCGTGGCGGCGCGTCACGCACAGTGCGGGAGTATTCCGCCCATGCTTAAGATCGAGCCCCGCGGCTACGAATCGAAATTCTGGCGCTACGCTTCGCCGATACTGGCGCTGCTGCTGACGGGCGCCACCTCCGGCCTGATCTTCGCCGCGATGGGCCGGCCACCGGGGACAACGGTTTATACTTTCCTGGTTGCCCCGCTGCTGCAGCAGGACGGCTTCGAGGCGCTGGTGGTGAAGGCCGCGCCGCTGATCATGATGGGCGTCGGCCTCTCGCTCGCCTATCGAGCCAACGTCTGGAACATCGGCACTGACGGGCAATTCACCCTGGGTGCGATCTGCGGCGGCGGCCTCGCGCTGGCGTTTCCCAATGCGCCGGCCTGGGGGATCTTTCCGGCAATGGTCGTGGCGGGCATCGTCGGCGGGATGGCCAGCGGTGGCCTGGTCGCCTGGCTACGCATTCGCTTCAACGCCAACGAGATTCTCACCAGCCTCATGTTCGCCTACATCACGCAGTATCTGCTGGTATATCTCGTCACCGGCCCGTGGCGCGACCCGCAGGGTTTCGGCTTTCCCCAGACCGCGCTGTTCTCCGACGACGCGTTGGCGCCGCGCCTGATCGCCGATACCAATGTCCATATCGGCATCCTGCTGGCTCCGCTGATCGCCATCGCGCTGTGGTTCATGCTGGAGAAGTCACTGCTAGGCTTCCAGTTCCGCGTACTGGGCCAGGCCGCCCGGGCCGCCCGGTTCGCCGGGTTCAGCGAAAATCGACTGGTCTGGATCGCGATGTTGATCAGCGGCGGACTCGCTGGCCTGGCGGGACTGCTGGAGGCGACCGGCACCCTCTGCCA
>DASWON010000552.1:0-4157 GCA_036398735.1 Rhodopila sp. | reverse complement strand
GACCTGACGGGATACAGGACAGTCACGCGCGAGCCCATCCGTGGCACGTATCGCGGCTTCGAGATCATCGGGCCGCCGCCGCCATCCTCCGGCCCGCTGCACATCGTGCAGATGCTCAACATCCTGGAAGGCTTCGACATCGGCGCACTGGGCTTCGGCAGCACCGAGACGGTTCACCTGCTCGCCGAGGTGCTGAAGATCGCATTTGCAGACCGCGCGGCCGCGACCGCCGATCCGGCGTTCGTGCGCGTGCCGGTGGAGAGGATACTGTCCAAGTCCTATGCCGCCGAACGCCGGTCCCGCATCGATCCGGACCGCGCGAAGGCCTGGGCCGCCGAGGTCGCGCCGGAAACCTCAGCCTATACGACCCACCTGACCGTAGCGGACGCCACAGGGAACGTTGTTGCCAGCACCCAAACAATAAACAGCCTGTTTGGCGCCCGCTATATCGTCCCGGGCACCGGTATGATCCCGAACAACTACATGTATGTATTCGATCCGAGGCCAGACCGGGCGAGTTCGGTTCAGGCCGGTAAGCGGGTCACGTCATCGATGTCGCCGGTGATCGTCACGCGTGGCGGCAAGCCGGTCTATGCGCTCGGACTGCCCGGAGGCCTGCGCATCTTTCCGTCCGTCATGCAGGCGCTGTCCAACCTGATCGACCATGGCATGACCGTCCAGGAAGCCGTCGAGGCCCCACGCGTCTGGACCCAGGGCCACGCGCTGGAACTGGAGGCCGGCATCGCCGCGTCGGTGTTCGATGCACTCCGCGCCAGAGGGCATGACGCGGTCCGGGTCGGCAATGTTGCCGGCGGCATGAGCGCGATCCACTTCCACGACGACGGCACAATGGAGGGGGCCGCATGCTGGCGGGCGGACGGGACGCCGGTCGCCCTCGGCGGGGGATTGGCACGCGCCGGTGTGCGGTTCCGTCCGGAGGCCAACCGCTCCTGACGCCAGGGGCCGCCGGAACAAGACCGGGTGCGCACAAGCGAGGGGATGTGCCACAGCGGTCCGCTACGCGCCGCCGCTGGTCCGGCTGCCCCACGACAGCCAGGGCACGGTGCCGCATAGGCTCGGACTGCGATCGGATTCCGCGGCAAGAAGCCGGGAGGCCGAACGATCATGGGTTACCGGCGGCGTTCCCGAGTGGTATGATTTTTGGTCCATTCTGACGCCTAGATTCGTCTGTCGGAGTTTTACGTGAAGCGAAGAACCCTCCTGCACAGCGGAGCCGCGGCCCTTGCCATGGGCCTGGCGAAGCCAAGCATCGGCCGCGCCGCCAGCTCCAAGGTGCTGAAGTTCATCCCGCAGGCGGATCTCGCGGTACTGGATCCAGTCTGGACGACCGCCTATGTCACCCGTACCCACGGCATGATGGTATTCGACACATTATATGGTTCGGATGGCAAGTTCCAGCCGCAGCCACAGATGCTAGGGGGCGCGCAAACCAGCGACGACGGCAAGGAGTGGAAGCTGATCCTGCGGGATGGCCTGAAGTTCCACGACGGCACACCGGTGCTGGCACGCGACTGTGTGGCCTCGATCCAGCGTTGGGGCAAGCGGGACGCATTCGGGCAGGCACTGATGGCCGCGACCAATGAGCTCTCGGCACCCGATGACAAGACTATCCGGTTCCAGCTGAAGCAGCCGTTTCCGCTGCTGCCGGCCGCCCTCGGCAAGGTCGGTGTCAATATCTGCGTCATCATGCCGGAGCGGCTCGCCAACACTGATCCGTTCACCCAGGTGACCGAGATGGTCGGCAGCGGCCCGTTTCGCTTCAAAGCCGATGAGCGGGTGCCTGGCGCCAGGATCGTCTATGAGCGCTTTGCGGACTACGTGCCCCGTTCGGTCGGCTCGCCTGACTGGACCGCCGGGCCGAAGATCGTCAATTTCGACCGCATCGAGTGGAATGTCATCCCGGACGCGGCGACGGCGATGGGGGCGCTGCAGAACGGTGAGGCGGATTGGTGGGAACAGCCGACGTTTGACCTGCTGCCGTTGTTGCGCAAGACACCGAATGTCGTGCTGGAGACGCTGGACCCGACCGGATTCCCGTCGATGATGCGCTTCAACCAGCTGTTTCCGCCGTTCGACAACCCCGCGATCCGCCGTGCCCTGCTGGGTGCGGTCGATCAATCCGATTATATGACCGCGGTCGCCGGCACCGATCCCTCCATGTGGAAGGACAAGGTCGGCTACTTCCCCCCGGGCTCGCCGCTCGCCAGCGATGTCGGCATGCAGGCGCTGGAAGGGCCGCGGGACTTCGACAAGGTGAAGAAGGACCTGATCGCCGCCGGGTACAAGAATGAAAAGATCGTAGTGATGGTGGCGTCGGACTTTCCGGTGCTGAACGCCATGGGTCAGGTCGGGGCGGACATGCTGCAGAAGGTCGGCATGAACGTCGATCTGCAGGTTACGGACTGGGGCTCCGTCGTGCAGCGGCGAGCCAGCCGCAAGCCGCCGGCGGAGGGCGGTTGGAGCGTATTCTTTACCAGCTTCGGCGGCATCGATCAGTTCACGCCCGCCGGGCACCTGGGTCTGCGCGGCAACGGGGCGAATGGCTGGTTCGGCTGGCCGACCGAACCAAAGCTGGAGGAACTGCGCACCGCCTGGTTCGCCGCCCCCAACCTCGCCGCACAGAAAAAGATCGGCGAAGAGATCCAGGCCGAGGCCTTCGAGAGCGTTCCCTATCTGCCGATCGGCGAATACTTCCAGCCGACCGCGCATTCGAAGGCACTGACCGGTCTCGTGAAGGGTATGCCGATCTTCTGGAACGTCACGAGGTCTGCGTAGTCGCGTCATGGCCGGTATTCGCCCGGCCACGGCAGGCCCCGGCTTGCTGGGTGTATTGCGGCAGAACAACGAAACTGCGCGGAGGGAAAGCGGTCTGAATCAGCCCGCTCTCGTGACGGCTGCAATCGCCTCGCTTGTTCCTCGTGTCCTGCCCCGGGCGTCGCGCTGGATCACGGGCCCGCTCAAGGGCATGGACCGCCTGCCCGCGACTATGGGGACGTCCCGTGGGCCGTCCGGCGGTGCGCGGTGAAAACACAAAGCCCGGGGCTGGCGCCGCAACGTTTTCCGGTCACCCGGAAAGCGCGCTGGATGGTCGTGTAGCGCGCTTCAGCGATTCCGGGCGCTAGTGGATTCCGGCCATCTCGGGGATCGATCGGCTGGCCTCCCAGAATCGAGCGTCACTGTCGCGGTGGGCGGCGACGGCGGCCGGATCGAGGTCGGCGACCGGCCGCGGCTCCAGATCGAAATGACCATATTCGTCACGACCTCGCACAAGCGTCGCGGACAGCCGCGTCGGGCCGACATGTCGCACCCGCGTGGGGATGTAGCTGATACCGATGCCGATCCGATCGTCGTCCCCGGTGTTGGGATCCGATGCGTGCACCGCCAGCGTGTGATGCAATGAGAATTCGCCCGGAGACAGCACGATCGGCGTGGCCAGCGCGCTGTCGACATCGGCGATCACCGTTTGGCCGCGGGACAGCATCAACGCGGGATCACGATGATCCGCGTGTGGCATCTGCCCCGCATGGTGCGACCCCGGCACGACCCGCACGCACCCGGTCTCGGTGTTGCTCGGACTGAGCGCCACCCAGGCGGTCACATGCTCATGGGGCGCGAGACCGAAATAAGTGCCATCCTGATGCCACGGCACGCGAGCGGGCGAGCCACGGGTCTTCCACCACATCGTGGTGTGAAAGACCATGATGTCCGGCCCGATCAGATCCTCGACGGCGTCCAGGATCGCCGGCTCGCGCACCATGTTGGCTGCCCAGGTAAACAGGAGATATGGTTTCACACGATATGATACGGTGCCGGATGCAGCCGCCGCCGGCCCCGGCGCACTGGCACAGGTGCGCTCTACCTCGGCGCGGTAGGAAGCCGCCACCTCCGCCGGGAATGCCCGGAACGGAAACAAGAAACCTTCGTCGTGATACCGGCTGACCAACTGTTGATCCAACGCTTTCATGTGCGCCCCCTGATCGAGATACGTCGCTGTCGCCTACTTCACCACTGCCTGTGGCACGTCATATTCCAGTAACGAACGCCAGTGGCGTTCCACATCGCCCTTGAACAATCCGCGCGTCAATCCTGCGACGAGCTTCGGCACTGCCGTCGTCATCGCGTTGATCGACGAACCG
>DASWON010000551.1:0-3517 GCA_036398735.1 Rhodopila sp. | reverse complement strand
CATCATGGTCGGGCGAAAGGGGCTGCGACGCGGGGCCCGGAGGCGCCACGAGCGGGAAAACACTGGGGTTTCGCACAATCACGCGGCGCCCCGCTTCGAAGATACTGCGCAAGGACGTTGCGGCAGCGCGGCGCTGTGATACGGTCCGGCCATCGCATTGCAGCAAGGGCAGGATCGATGGACGCGGAACGAATACCGGTATTGATGTCGCTGATTATCTCGCGGAAAAGCCGGGCGCACGGCAAGCGCTCGCGGAAGCTGTTGCCCGTACATGTGACGATACGGGCTTTCTGGTCATCACCAACCACGGCATCGACCAGTCGCTGATCGACGGCGCGTTCGCCGCGGCATCGGATTTCTTCGACCTCGATGAACAGCGCAAGCAGGCACTGAAGGTCGGGGATCTCAACATCGGCTATCTGCCCTACGGCGCGCAGATCGTCCGTACGTCGAAGGTCAACAACAATACACGGCCCAATCTTAGCGAAAGCTTTTACATCGTCACGGACCTCGCAGCGGACGACCCGAAGATCGTGTCCGGCGACCCGATGTACGGGATGAACCGCTGGCCGGAGGAGATGCCGTCGTTCAAGGCGCGGACCATGGCGTATTTCGCAGCGATGCGGCCGCTGGCGGACAAGATGGTATCGGTCGTCGCGACGTCCCTGGGGTTGCCGGAGGATTATTTCGCGGCTGACTTTCACGAACCGACGATCACCTTGCGCCTGATCCGCTACCCCTCGCATGACGGCGCGGACGACAATCAGTTCGGTTTCGCGCCGCACATCGACACCAGCTTTCTGACGCTGCTGGCGCAATCGGCTCTGCCGGGATTGGAAGTGCGTACGCGTGAGGGAAACTGGATCCGTCCGCCGGCGATCCCTGGCACATTCGTGGTCAACACCGGAGAGATGCTGTCGCGCTATTCGAATGACCGCTACATCCCGACGCCGCACCGGGTGATCAACGCGAACAATGCGCTGCGCCACGCGATACCGTTCTTTTACGGGCCAAGCCTGGATGCCGTCATCAAGCCGGTGCCGACATGTGTCCGGCCGGACAATCCGGCGAAATATGAGCCTCTGCTGTATGCGGATCACCGGCGGAAGCTGAACCTGACCAATTTCGACCACCGGCGCAAGCAAGCCGACAAGGCGGCCTAGCAACCGGTCACACGGCGCGAGTCGCGACCCGACCACGGGCGGCGGCGTGCATCGCATGCTTCCCTCCAGGCCCGACGTATCGCGCTTCATCGACGCGCGATACCGGGCCGGACAACGCGCCGGCGGGTTCGGCGGCCTCACCCCCTCCCCGGCCGCCGCCCAGCGCGGTTCCGGTGCCAGGGGGGTTCCGGTACCGGCGCAGTTCCGGTGCCGGTTCGGTGCCTGGCCGGTTCGGTGCCACGGCCGGTTCGGTGCCAGGGCGGGTTCGGTGGCTGGCGGTTGCGGTGGCTGGCGGTTGCGGTGGCTGGCGGTTGCGGCGGCTGGCGGTTGCGGTGACTGGCGCGGTTTCCGTGGCTGGCGGTTGCAGGCGATGCTGATGCTGCCCGATCATCGGCCGGTGCCGCACCGCATCCGCGCCCGTGGTCGACCGGCATGGTCGACGCAGATCGGCCTGTCGACGGGCATGATCGACGCAGGTCGGCGCGTCGACGGCCCGGGGACGTCTCGGACAGAGCGCCTGCCCGGCTCAATCAACAGAACTCAACGACTGGAACCGACATGCCCGTGTGTGGCAAGGGACTTGACTGACCATGATGATATCGGAAGCAGCCTCACATCTGATACCGGTCCGCGGCGACGCAGACCGGCCCGCGCGCAGGGCTGGCGTGGCGGCTGCGCGGGACATCAATAAGCTGCCAGCCGGGCACCCGGCTACGAAGAGCCACCAACCCGGCTGGCGAGCATGAGACGACAGCTTCGGTCCCGCCGCTCGCTTGGCCTGGCCGCAGGCCTGGCATTGCTGGCCGCCGCCTGTCCGGCCGGCGCCGACGAATCGACGCTGCGCGCCGTCATGAACGTCGAGCTTCAGGTGCTCGACCCCCAGGTGACCACCGCCACGGTGACGCGGTCGCTGGGCTACATGGTGTACGACACGCTGATCGCGATGGACCAGCAAGGGCACTATCACCCGCAGATGCTGGAAAAGTGGGACGTCAGCGAGGATCGCCTGACCTGGACGTTCACGCTGCGGCCGGGTCTGGCCTGGCACGACGGCACACCGGTGACGGCCGATGACTGCGTGGCCTCGCTGCGGCGCTGGGCGAAGGGCGACGCATTCGGCAAGCGCCTCATGGCCGCTACGCAGGATCTGGCGGTGACCGATCCGCGGACATTCGTGCTGCACCTGTCGCGGCCGTTCGCCTTCGTGATCGAGGCCCTCGGCAAGCCCAATGCCTTCGTCCCGTTCATCATGCCGGCAAGGCTGATGACCAACGATATCAGCAAGCCGATCACCGAGGTGATGGGATCGGGTCCGTTCATCTTCGACAAGGCGGCCTGGGTGCCGGGCGACCGTGCGATCTTCCACCGCAATCCGGCTTATCAGCCCAGGCCCGAACCCGCGGACGGTCTGGCCGGTGGCAAGGTGGCGCACTTCGACCGTGTCGAATTCCTCTCGATGCCTGACCCGGCGACCCGGATCACGGCATTGCAAACCGGTGCGGTGGACTATCTGGAAGGCCTGCCGATCGACTACATCGACATGATGCGGCATTTCCCAGGAGTCAGCGTGATCCAGCAGCCGCCGCTGGCACAGGCCGTGGGAGGCCTCTCGATCAACAACGCGCTGCCACCGTTCAACGACGTGCGCATGCGCAAGGCCATCCAGATCGCGTTCGACCAATCAGAGATCATGGCCGGGCTTGGGCTGCCACCCGACATGTACCTGCCGTTCTGTCAGAGCGTCTTCCTGTGCGGCGGCCCCTACGCGTCCGACGCCGGAACCGAGCCGCTGCGCCATCCCAGCGTGGACAAGGCCCGTGAACTGCTGAAGGAGGCGGGCTACAAAGGCGAGCGGATCGTCCTGCTGCACAGCACCGATACGGCGCAGATCAATGCGATCTCGCTCGTGATTATCGATGAGCTGAAACGCGCCGGGCTGAACCTCGACGTCGTCTCCTCCGACTACAGTTCCCTGGCGCAGCGCCGGCTGAAGAAGGTGCCGCTGGATCAGGGCGGCTGGAACCTGATGACGGTCGTCTGGACAGGCTACGACCTGATCAATCCGCTGTCGCATTACGCGACGTCCTACAGTTGCAGCGGCACCTATCCGGGCTGGAACTGCGACCCTGAAATGCCGCCCCTGGTGGCGAAGTTCGAGGTCGAGACCGACCCGGTGAAGCGGCGGGAATTGGCGGATCAGATGCAGATCCGCGTGCTGGATCAGGCGCCGCAGATGTTCCTGGGGCAATTCTCTCCACCCACCGCGTTCCGCTCCAACCTGCACGGGGTGATCGCCAACGGCCTGCACGTGTTCTGGAACGTCCGGCGGGAGTAGTATCCCTGCTCGGACGCTC
>DASWON010000550.1:0-19028 GCA_036398735.1 Rhodopila sp. | reverse complement strand
CAACCACGCTGCCGGTGCTGCCGAACGCCCCGGTATCATGGCCGATCAACGCGGTGTCGGACTGCCGGATCCGAATCGCCGCCGGGCTGGTGCCGAGCACGGCGGCCGCGATCTGAGCATGCACCGTCGTGGTGCCGTTGCCGAACTCCGCGGTGCCGACGGTCAGTTCGTAGCCGCCGCCAGGGTGCGGCACGATCCGCGCCTGGGCGAAATGACCGCGCGGTGGGGCGGTGTGGATCATGGCCAGAGCCATCCCCTGGCCAATCCGCCAGGACCCGTCGGGCGGGGCATCGTCGCCGCGGCGCAATGCCGCCTCCACCAGGTCGAGGCATTGCGTCAGGCCATAGCTGCCCATCTGCACGTCGTCATGCATCTCCTGGTCGGGGCCGATGACGTTGCGGCGGCGCAGTTCAAAGGGATCGAGGTGCAGCGCGCGCGCCAGTTCATCCATCGCCGACTCGACAGCGAATACCGTCTGGCTCAGGCCGTAGCCGCGGAAGGCTCCGGAGGGAAGCGTATTGGTATACACGGCGTAGCCTGCGACGCGCTTGTTGGGGCAGCGATACACGCCGATGCATTCGCCACAGCCATGATGCAGCACGCCGCCGCTGTGGTTGCCGTAGGCGCCGGCGTTGGAGACGACCCGAAGATCGATCGCGGTCAGTGTTCCATCGCGCCTGGCCCCAAGTGTCACCGTCACGCGCATCGGGTGGCGCGAGGGGGCACCGATGAATTGTTCCTGGCGGGTGAACTCCAGCCGCACCGGGCGGCCGGTGCGCAACACCGCGAGCGCGACGATGTCCTCGGTCAGCATCTCCTGCTTGCCGCCGAAGCCGCCGCCGACGCGTTCACACAGCACACGCACACGCTCGAGCGGCAGTCCGAACAGGTCGCACAGCGCCCGCCGGGTCAGAAACGGCGTCTGCGTGCTGCTGCGCAGATTGAGGCCGCCGGCCTCGTCCAGCCAGCCGATGGCGGCATGGGTCTCCAGCGCCGCGTGCTGCAGGCGCTGCGTCGTGTAGGTGGCGGTATGCCGGTGGTCCGCCGCCGCGAGGCCGCCGTCCGGATCGCCGCACGACATCTGCACCTCGGCCACCAGGTTGCGCGACGGATCGTGGATGCGTGCATCCGGTCCCTTGTCGCCGTGCAGCAGCGGCGCACCGGGCTGCATCGCCGCCTCCGGGTCGAACACCGCCGGCAGGATTTCGTATTCCACCCGCAGCGCGCGACACCCTGCCTCGGCCGCTGCCTCGCTGTCCGCCAGCACGGCGGCGACGCGCTGGCCGATGAAGCGCACCACCGGGTCGAGGACGCGCGTATCATCGGGATCGTCCAGCGGGTTCTCGTGCCGCGCCGTGGAGAACAGCCTGGCGGGGGAATCCGTCGGGGTCAGGACGCTGTGCACGCCCGGCACCCCCAGTGCCGCCGCCGTGTCCACCGACACGATACGGGCATGCGCGTGCGGCGAGCGAAGCAGCTTCAGGTGCAGCAGGCCCGCTTGTGACGCGATATCGAGCGTGTAGCGGGCTTTCCCGGTCACCACCGCCGGACCCGCCGGGGCGGGCGCGCTGCGCCCGAAGGCGGCGAGCGACTCATCCCGCTCCACATGCTGGATGCCGCCGATCGCGTCCGCGATCGCGCGGTATCCGGTGCAGCGGCACAGGTTGCCTTTCATCGCCGTCGCCAGATCCTGCAGCTGCGCCTGGTTCAGCGAGACCGCGGTCAGAACCATGCCGGGCGTGCAGAAGCCGCACTGGAACCCTTGCGCCTCCAGGAAGCGGCGCTGCATCGGATGCGGGCCGTCGGGTCCCGCCAGCCCCTCGATCGTGGTGACCTCCCGTCCTTCCGCCCGGAACGCCGGAGTGACGCAGCTGTGCACCGGCAGGCCGTCGAGATGCACGGTGCAGGCGCCGCAATCCCCGGCATCGCAGCCCTTCTTGACGCCGAACCACCCCAGCTCCCGCAGGAAGGTACGCAGGCACTGCCCCGGCCGAGGTTCGGCCTGGTGGGTGATGCCGTTGACGGTCACGGGCATGGCGACAGCTCCTGTCGGATCTGTTCGGCGAGCCGGAAGGTCATGGCCCGACGCCAGTCCGGGCTGCCATGCAGGTCATCGTAGTACAAGGCGTCGGGAATCGCCTGGGCGAGACCGAGCGCCAGTTCCGCGCCCGAGGGGACGCCCGGGAAGTCCAGCCGGACCGGACGGCGGGTGGCCGCGGTGACCGTCAGGGCGAACTCACCCGCCGGCGCGAGCGAACCGACGAGCAACGCCGCGGAGCGTCCCAGCGGGGTGAGCGAGATCTGGCGAAAGGCGGTCGAGCGATGCAGGGCGGCAAGCGGCAGGTCGACCGCACGCAGCAACTCGCCCGGCCGCAAGGCGTTTTGTTGCGGTCCAACGATGAAATCGCCGACCGGGACATACCGTTCCCCGCCCTCGCATGTCCAGATGGCGCACGCGCCGTCGAGTGCCATGGTCAGCGCCGCCATGGGGCCAGCGGGCAGCGCCATGCACAGGTTTCCCCCGACCGTCGCGGCGTTCCAGATCTTGAAGGAACCCAGCAGCGCCCGACAGCAGGCACGGAACAGCGGGGCCGACCGCCAGCCGGACGGGAACTCCGCGGCGGCAAGCTGTGCGAGGGTGCACGTGGCGCCGATGCGCAGTCCGGTTGCGCCGATCTCGAGCGGCGCCCAGCCCAGGCCGGAGAGATCGATCAGCCGGGTCAGCGAGGGCTGCGGCTCCGAGAACAGCCAGGTGCCGCCGGCGAGCCAGGCATCCCCCGCCTGCCAGGCCCGCAGGTCATCGCGGCGGCTCGGGCGGCCGATCTCAGAAACGGTATGCAGGTCCATGAGGCATTTCCGCTGCGCTGCGGCAACGGCATGCAATACAAATGCCACCGAGCCGGGCGCGGCGAAGCGGCGATCGCGCCATAGGCACCGGCGTTTCCGGCCAACGTCAGCATGCTTCAGCTTCGGCCTTCCCGGCGCCTGTGGCAAAGTGCGGCGGGCCGCCCCGGTGCAAGGCTGTGACGGCATGCCTTATCACCCGGCGCGGCCGCCGCATTGGCCGGCCCGTCAGGCGGTGGGGATGCGTACCGGCAACGAACTGATCGACCGCAGGATATTGGAGTAGGCCCGCACCGGCTCTCCCATCACCTCGATATTCGGCATATTCCGCTTGAGGATTTCCTCCCACAGGATCGTCAGCTGCATCTCGGCCAGGCGGTTGCCGACACAGCGATGGATCCCGAATCCGAACGACAGATGCTGCCGGGGCCGAACGCGGTCGATGATGAAATCGTCGGCACGCTCGATGGCGTCGTCGTCCCGATTGCCCGACAGATACCACATCGCGACTTTATCGCCGGCACGGATCGTCCTGCCCGCGACGTTGGTATCCTGCAGCGCGGTGCGGCGCATGTGGATCACCGGCGACTGCCAGCGAATGATCTCCGGCACCATGCTCGTAACCAGTTCGGGATGCTCGCGCAGCTTGCGGTACTGGTCGGGATACTTGTTCAGCGCCAGCAGACCGCCTGAAATCGAGTTGCGCGTGGTGTCGTTGCCGCCAACGATCAGCAGCAGCAGATTGCCCATGAACTCGTGCGGCCGCGACGGCAGATCGCGTGTCGCCTCAGCATGCGACAGCATCGAGATCAGGTCCGGCCGCGGCGGCTGCTTCGCCCGCTCATTCCAGAGTCCGACGAAGTAGTCCATTGCCTTGTCCAGCACCTCGTTGCGCCGCGCCTCGGAATCGATCTCGGTACCGGCACGGGTGTTCACGGTGGCGACGTTGGACCAGTAGGTCAGCTTGCGCCGCTCCTCGAACGGGAAGTCAAACAGCGTTGCCAGCATCTGGGTCGTCAGCTCGACCGAAACGCGCTCGACCCAGTCGAATGTCTCCCCGCGCGGCAGGCCGTCCAGGATGCGCCCGGCGCGTTCGCGAATGGAGCCGGAAAGCCTGGCCAGATTGGCCGGCGCGACGATGGGTGCCACCGTCCGGCGCTGCTCGTCGTGCTTCGGCGGGTCCATGGAGATGAAGCTGGGCCGGCGGAAGTCCATCGGCAGGTCGCGCAGTACGATGCCGCCCATCAGGGCGTCGGAGGAAAATGCCCTGTGGTTGGTGTCGACCGCCATGATGTCGCGATAGCGGGTGACGGACCAGAAGGATCCGTACATGCCATTCTCGCACCAGTGCACCGGATCCTCGCGGCGCAGGCGCTCGAAGTAGGGTCGCCAGGTGTCATCCTGGTACAGATGCGGATTGCTGACGTCGATCTGCTCGATCGGTGTGGCATAGGCAGCTTCACGCGCGTCGGCGTGAACCGGTGCGTTCATCGTAGCCTCCCTGATACCAGGCGCGGGTGCCTGGACGTGGCGGGCCGCGCTCTCGGGGCCGGTCCCGCCTCAAGGAGTATAACGCTGACTTTCGATCAATCTGGAAGATGAAAATCAAGGCTGGGCAGCGAGGCCGGCTTCCCGCGGCCAGGGGCCATCAGCGCACGTTCGAAGCCGCGTGCGCCGCCGGACATCCTGGCACGTTCACGATGGCTGGAAATGCCGCAGGCCAGCCAATCTCTGTGTCATCACCCGCGAACACACGGGCGACGAACTTCCCTCCTCCCGGTGTCGTCGAGCGAGCACGCGGGTGGGGGGCCAAGCCGGTGACCGACCGACGTGCACCTGGAAATTCCGCCCCTGTGTGCAGACGACAGGGCCAGGCGCGGCCATCAGACAAACGATGCCATCAGACAAATGACGAGAAACACGATTCCAAGCACCACGGATGTTCGCTGACGTCGCCTCTGGCGCCAGGCTCCCGCATGTTGTCCGATCGGGTCACGACTCGCGTTTCAATGAGGGCGGGTCCTAGCCGGCTTTGCGTGCCTTCAGCCGCTGCAGCGCCTCGCCTACCATGCGGGTCGGCTCGTCCGTCTGATAGGCGCGGTACATGCACCGGATCCCCGCCTCGATGGCGTCGCCGACCGGCATCGCCTCCCACTCCCGGATCAGCTCCTTCTGCAGCCGGATGGCCTTCGGGCCGGACTCGACGATCGACGTGACCCATTGATCCAGCGCCCCGTCGAGTTCGGCCGGCGACACGACCTGCTCCACGAGACCCCACGCCAGCGCCGTCCGCGCATCGATGTTGTCGCCCGTGTAGAGCAGCAGCTTGGTCCGGCCCCAGCCGATCAGCTGCGGCAACAGGGCCGCCTCGACCACCGAGGGCAGCCCGATCTTCACCTCAGGCATCCCGAACAGCGCGTTGTCGCTGGCGATGTGCATGTCGCAGGCGGCCATCACCTCCAGCCCCGCGCCGAGGCAGTAGCCGTTGACCCGGGCGATCACGGGCACCGGAAAGTCGCGCAGCACCTGACACATGCGATGGATCAGGGTCAGGAAGTCGCGGGCCCGCGGCGGATTGAGCGCGCCCAGTTCATGCAGATTGGCACCGCCCATGAAGCTGCGCTGACCCTCTCCCGTGACGACCAGCACGCGCAGCGCGGGATCGTCGGCCAGTTCGGTCACGGCGTCGATGAACGCGGTGATCTGCGCCCGCCCCAGGCTGTTCAGCCGCGCCTCGTTGTTGACTGAAATGGTGGCGACGGCGCCTTCGCGCTCGCGCCGCACGTGGACGGGGTGGTCAGTCATGATGCGGTCCTCTGATTCCAGCCGATCGGGCCTCGGAAGGGTCTCATATCCGGGTATCCGCTGACTGCCCAGGCGCCATCGACCAGCAGGCTCGCGCCGTTGACGTAGGAGGCGTCGTCGCTGGCGAGGTAGGTGGCAGGCGCCGCGATCTCCTCCGGCTGAGCCGCACGCCCCATCGGAATCCGCTGCTCGAACGCCGCCAGCGCGTCCGGATTGTCGAAGTGGCGCCGTGTCAGAGGGGTCTGCACCAGACCCGGCAGGATGGCGTTCACCCGGATGCCGAACGGGGCGAACTCCAGCGCGCCGTTGCGTGACAGCATCTCGACGCCGGCCTTCGCCGCGACATAGGCTGATCCCGCATGCATCGGCACATGCGCGTTCAATGAGGCGATGTTGACGATGCTGCCGCTGCCCTGGCGCATCATCTGCCGGCCCTGGTGCTTCATGCCGAGGAACACGCCCTTCAGGCACAGATCGACCGTGAAATCCCAGTCCTGTTCCGTCAGGTCGACGATGTAGCCGGGCCGCGAGCCGCCGGCGACGTTGAACGCCGCATCGACCGCGCCGAACCGCTCCACCGCCGTCGCCACCAGTTCCTCGGCCGCCGCTTCCTTGGTCACGTCGCCCGCGATGCCGACGAACCCGTCGCCGAGGTCACCAACGGCGTGCAGATCGGACCCGACGACCTTCGCGCCTTCGGCCAGCAGGCGTCTGGCGATGGCCAGGCCAATGCCCGAAGCCGCCCCCGTCACCACTGCGACCTTGCCGGCGAACCGATCCCGTAATGCGATCATCTGCTTCCTCCCGCCGGGTGTTAAGGGTTTGGCAACCTGTTCGTGGTTCCGTGCCGGCGTTTCGACGGGAAGCGTGCATGGAAGTGTCGGTCGGGATCAAGGTCGCTGCCCGCGGACTGGAATGGGATGTCACGGAGGTCTCGCCCCTTGGGCCGCAGCAATGCGTGCGGCTGATCTGTCGTGGCGGCGATCTGGACGGCCTGGAATGGGAGGTGCTGTATCCGGCCGAGACGATGTCTGTCGTGCACAGCGATCCGCGGCCTGAGGAGGCCGGTTCGCTGGAAGCCTGGCGGCGCTATCACACGGCCCGGCTGCTGGAGCAGATACCCGGCGTGCCGGCGCCGCCGGGACGGGTGGCGGTCGAGGCCTATCAGCTTGTCCCGCTGTTGCGGGCGCTCGACATGGTGCGGCCGCGCCTGCTGCTGGCGGATGGCGTCGGGCTGGGGAAAACCATCCAGGCCGGCTTGATCGCCGCCGAGCTGCTGGTGCGGCGGCGTACGCACCGGATCCTCATCGTCTGCCCGCCCGGTCCGCTGCTGCGCCAGTGGGAGCAGGAGATGCGCATCCGTTTCGGCCTGCGCTTTGCGCTTATCGCCGATAGCGCGGGCCTGCGGGACGCGCGCCGCGGACTGGAACTGGGCGGCAATCCGTTCGACGCAACCGCGCTGTGTCTCACCTCGATCGATTTCGCCAAGGCCGATCACGTGCTGGCGGAACTGGAGCGCGTCGCCTGGGATCTGGTGATCATCGATGAGGCGCATCATTGCGTCGACGACGACAACCAGCGGGGACAGCTGGCGCAGGTGCTGGCCGGCAAATCCGACGGGCTGCTGCTGCTGACGGCAACGCCGCATGACGGGCACGACGAGCACTTCGCGGCGCTGATGGCGCTGCTGGATCCGAGTCTCGTGGATGGCGCGGGGCGGCTGTTCGGGACCGCTTATCGCCGCCATGTGGTGCGGCGGCTGAAATCGCATATCCGAACCGCGACCGGCGCCCCGTTGTTCCGCCAGCGGATCGTCATCCCGGTGCGGGTCGATGTGACGGACGCCGCGCCGGTGGCTGCCTTCCATCGCGCGTTGTCCGCGCTGGTGGCACCCCGGCTGCGGCGATCGCGCGACCGGTCCGGCCTGACCGACGCGCTGGCCTTCGTCAGCCTGTTGAAACGATCGATGTCGACCATCGCCGCCTGCGTTGCGACGCTGCGAGTCGTGGCGGAACGTTACGGCACAAAACCACTGCGGGAGCGCCAACGTGCGCTGCGGGCCTGGCGTCGCCGCATCGCCCGGTTCGGCGTGCTCGGTGCCTCCGAGGAGGCGGACATCGCCGAACTGGAGGCTGAGGAAATGGCCGCCGTGCTGGCCGGTCACCAGACCCTGGAGGAGCTGCGGGCACTGATCCGTCTCGGTGAGGCGGCGACCGGGCACGATCCGAAGCTGATCGCGCTCGTCCTGGAGGTCAGGCTGATCCGCCTGCGTCATCCCGGCGCCAATGTCATTGTCTATACAGAATACGCCGACAGCCAGAGTGCCGCGGTGCAGGCGTTGGCGGCAATCGGCGGCACCATCCTGACCATCAGCGGCACCGATCCTGAGCAGGAGCGGTCACGAGCAGCCGAACGTTTCGCACTCGATGGCGAGATCGTTCTGGTGAGCACCGATTCGCTGGCCGAGGGCCTGAACCTGCAGCAGCGCTGCTTTCACCTGATCCATCTGGATCTGCCGTACAACCCGAACCGGCTGGAACAACGCAACGGCCGCATCGACCGATATGGACAGCGAAACGATCCGGAGATCCGCTACCTGTTCCTCGGAGGCACCTTCGAGGAACGCCTGTTGCTGCGGCTGATCGCCAAGTACGAGAAGGCGCGCGCCTGCCTGTCATTCATGCCCGACACGCTGGGCGTCGGTGCCGATGCCGCGAACCTGCGTGAGCCGCTGTTCGCGGGTTTCGCCGAGGATCTGTTCACCGCCATGCCGCGCCTGGTCCACTCCCTGGATCTCGCGGCCGAGGATGCCGACAGCGACGCCTATCGCGACCTGCTGCGAGAGATCGACCGCGCATTCCGGAGTTTCGACCATATGGCGGTGCGGCATGGCTGGATGCAAGGCGGAAGCATCCCGGACTCGCCGGCCGAAGTGCCTATGGCCGCGCTCGATCTCACGGCTTTCGTTGCGTCCGTTCTGGCGCCAACGGCCGACGGATATCGGGTGCCGGCCGCATGGGCGCAGGACCTGGAGGAGCTGGCGGGCTTCGATCGCGGCAGTATGACGGTCCGGCTGACAAACGATCCCGACCAGCTGCGCGACGCCAGAGGGCGGGACCTGCTGTATCCCGGCCGCTCCCACCCGCTCACCCGGCGTGCCGTCGCGTCGGTGCGGACCGGGCGGGTCGGCGCGGCGAAGGCGGATGCGCTGTCGCTGTTGATCACGTATACAATCGAGGTCGGTCAGCTGCTGCGCAGGGTCGTGGCGCTGCGGCTGCGTCCGGATCTGTCGTTTGAGGAACGAGCGGATTTCCTGTCGCTTGCGGAGAACTCGGCGGCGACGGACGGGCTCTGGAGCCATTGGTTCGCGACCTGGGCACCGGATGCGATCGCCGCCGCCGACGTGCACGCGGCGCTGATCGCGGATCGGATCGCGGCAGCCTTCGCCAGGGAACATCGGGATCGGGTGGCACGCGACACCGGTGTCGCCGAGGCCTGGCTGCAGCGGCGGTGCAACGAACTCTGCGGCATCGCCCTGCCGGTGACCGGCGACCTGTTCGACAGCGACCCGCCGGCCGGCAACTGGCACACCTGTCCGGACCCGCAACAACGCTTGTCCGGCTTCATCGCCGACCCGGTGGTTCCGGGTCCGCAGCGCCGCGAAGCAGCCGATGTACTGGCGCGTTTCCGCTCTGTCACGCAGCAGCGGCCGCCGCTGCCTGCGCCGTCGTTGCGAATGCTCGGCATGCTGATGCTGGTTCCGTGACGCTCGATCTGGAGGGCTGCACGCTGGCGGGCTCGGCTCTTACCGCGCCGTTCCTCGGGGAAGGCCTGGAACGGGTCATCGATCTGCCGTCCGGAATCGAAACATGCTGGCACGCGCTGCACGGGTCGTTGCGCTGCGGCGGTAAGCAACGAGTCCATCAGCATGTCACCATCGGACTGGCCGCCGCCCTCGGCTACCGGCCTCCGCGGCCGCAGGACCGGGTCACGACACGCGAGGGACCCGAGGATGGCGGCTGGCTGCTGCAGGCGCCCAACGGGGCCCGGCTGCGGGCCTGGTCGATCGCCACCGATACGGACCTGGACGCGGTCGACCGGTCACCGCGCGCCGCCCGTTCCAGCCCCACCCGGATTGCCCAGCGGGTGATGCTGTCGCTTGGCGAACACGCCGGGCTGATCACCAACGGCGACGTGCTGCGCTTGTTGCTGTGCGATCCGTCGCGTGCCGACAGCCATCTTTCGGTCTCGATGGCCGGGTGGCGGCAACGCTCGCTGCCACCGGACTCGTTTCGGATCCTGATGATGCTGGCCGGGGCACACGGACTGCCCCGGCTGGCCGTCGTGCTGGAGGCGGCGCGGCTGCATCAGGCCAAGGTCACCACCGAACTGCGACGTCAGGCGCGCGAGGCGATCGTCGGATTCATCAATGCGCTGCCGGACCGGACGGGTCGGGATCCCGCGGCACTGTGGCGGGAAGGCCTGGTGCTGGTCTATCGACTGCTGTTCATCCTGAAACTGGAGAACCCGGCCGAACCCGGCGGCGGTTTCAGCTTTGCCTCGGCTCGGATGTGGCGCGGTTCCCTGTCGCCAAACCGAGCGCTCGGGCCGCTGGTGCGGCGACATCTGGATCATCGGCACGATACCGGGCGCATGCTGGAAGCCGGGCTGCGGCTGTTGTTCGTATCGTTTCGTGACGGCCTGTCGTGCTCCGAACTGCGGATCGCTCCCCTGGGTGGCGCGCTGTTCGGCGCGGATACCACCCCGTTGCTCGACGGCATCGAATGGGGCGAGCGCGCGGTCGCCATCCTGCTCGACCGCCTGATCTGGATTTCTCGCGGTCAAGGCGCGCGCGTTCGGGTCGAGTACGGCTCGCTGGATGTGGAAGACCTTGGCAGTATTTATGAAGGTCTGCTGGAGCAGGAACCCGGCATCGCAACGGAACCGCTGATCCGCCGGCGCCGCGGCAAGCTGGAAGCCGTGGTCCCGGCGCGGGATGGCGCAGCTGACATTCAACCGGGAACGTTCTTCCTACGCACCGGGATGGGCCGCAAGGCGACAGGGTCGTTCTACACCCCTCACGAGTTCGTCCGCTTCCTGGTCCGTGAGACGCTGGACCCGATGATTGCATCGCTCAGCCCGCCCGATGACCCAAGTCCGGCACGGCTGCTGAGCCTGCGGATCGTCGATCCCGCCGCCGGCAGCGGGCATTTTCTGGTGGAAGCCTGCCGCCATCTGGGGGAGGCTCTGCTGAGCGCCTGCCGCGTCTGCGATGAGCGTGGACTGCACGACCGTATCGCGGCGCTGCCCGATCCCGACAACACCCTGGCGTCATACCTGCCCAGCAGGGGCTTCTCCGAGGCCCGCGCGCGCGCGATCTGCCGCCGGCTGGTCGCGGTGCATTGCCTGTATGGTTGCGACAGAAACAAGCTGGCGATCGAACTGGCGAAACTGTCGCTCTGGCTGGAGTCGTTCGCGGAGGGGCTGCCGCTGACCTTCCTCGACCACCGGCTGGTGCGCGGCGACGCGCTGACCGGGCCATTCTTCGAGATGCTGGCGACGCTGCCGGTGACCGGCGGTGCACTCGATCCGCTTCTGGCACACGGCATCGCGGACCGCCTGGCCGGGAGGCTTGAGCAGGCCCGCGGGCTCGTCGCGGAACTGAACGCGTCCATCGGCCGCGACATTTCCGATCTGGCGTCGAAGCAATCGAGCAAAACCCGGCTGGACGCGATGCTGCGCCCGCTGCGCCAGCTGGCGTGCGCCTGGGCGGGGGCGGCGATGCTGCGCGACCGGGACGCCGACGATGTCTGGCTGGGTCTCGCGGTCGTCGTCGCCGGGAGCGGTGTATGGCCGGCTATACTGACCGACCGTGAAGACGCCTTGCTGAGCGCCGGCGCGGACGCCATCGCCTGGGATCTGGTGTTTCCGGAGGTGTTTCCCGGCGGTTTCTCCGTCGTGCTGGGCAATCCGCCCTGGGATGTCCTGCTGCCCAGCACCAAGGATTTCGTTGCGAATTTTGACCCCGCGGTGCTGGACGCACGCACACGCTCCGAACGGGCGGTGATCGAGCGGGCGGTGCTGTCGCGGCCCGGGGTCGCCGCGGCGTTCGATGCGTATCGCGCGCGCTTCGGGCGGTTGAAAAACGTCGCCGGGCGCCTGTACCGGCACCAGCGGGTTCGTGTTGCAACCGGCTCGACATCCGGAAGCCTCGATCTGTTCCGTCTGTTCGCCGAACGCAACATGGAGCTTGCGGCGGCGGACGGAGCCATCGGTGCGCTGCTGCCGTCGGCGTTTCATGCCAATGAGGGTACGACCGGCATTCGACGCCTGTACTTGCAGACGGCCGACCTGCTCTGGTGTCTGTCGTTTGAGAACCGGCGGCGCATCTTCGACATCGACAGCCGGTTCAAGTTCGATCTGGTTGTTGCGCGGCGTCCCGGCCCAACGCGGTCATTCCGCTGCGGCTTCTATCTGGAGCGCATCGAAGATGTCTCGGACAGCGAGAAGATCATGACCTGTGACGTCGGATTTCTCAGCGCAGCCGGCGGTGCCGGTCTCACACCGCTGGAACTGCGCGGCAGCGCCGACCTGCGTACCGCCCACGCCTTCTTCGCGCACCCCGAACGGCTTGGCATGTGGTGCGAGAACCGGCACATCCGTTTCGGATGTGATCTGCACATGACCGCCGACGCCGGCCTGTTCGGGAAACGCGGCAGCGGCGATCTGATCCTGCACGAAGGCAAGACGTTCCACCAATACACTGATCGCTGGGCGGCCGAACCACGATATGGCGTCGCCTCCGAAGCCCTGCAGCCGGCGACCGTCGAGGCCGCGCGGCACTATCGCCTGGCATTTCGCGATATCGCGCGTTCCAACGACGAGCGAACGATGATCGCCTGCATCGCTCCTCCCGGGGTCGTCTTCAGCCATACCGCAACGGTGGAAAGAACCCCCGGTGCGCGGACCCTGAATGACATGCTGGTGCTGTGTGCGCTGTTCAACTCGTTTCCATTCGACTGGCTGGTGCGGCAGAAGGCGGCCACGCATCTCAGTCTGTATATGCTTCATACCCTGCCGGTGCCGCGGTTCTGCGATGCGGCGCGGCGTTTTCTGGCCGGGGCCGCACTCCGTCTGTCATGCAATCATGCAGGATACGATGGACTCCGGCGGCAGCAAGCGGGGGATGCACATCTCCTTCCGATCGCGACGGACAAATTGCGCGTTCAGATCGATGCGGTCGTGGCGCGTGCCTACCATCTCGATCGGAGGGACTATACGCAGGTTCTGCGTGGATTCAGTCATCGATCAGATCCGGCCGCACCTTCGATGTGCCTCATCGAGTTCGAAGCGGTGCGGGCGGAGGGCGTCGATGCGTTCTGTCAACGGCACGACCCGTTGCGACAGCCGAGCCTGGAACATCCCGCGCCGGAAGGCGTGACTGGGCCCGGTCAGCGTTGACACTGACCCGCCTGCGCACGGGGTTGGCATGGCCGCGGCCTGCGAAATCAATGAAATACCGGTGAGCCGGCCGCCGCCGCGCCAACAATCCGGCTGGCCGGTCCGCCACCCGGCAACCCGCGATCGGCCAGGACACAACGGACCGGCCGTGAGCCTGATCCTAAGTCCGCGCCCCATCAGGCCAGGCGTCCCGCGCGACCGCGACACACCCCGCAGCGAACCCGGACCTCGGCGAGCCGTCCCGCGGATTCAGGGGGATGGATTCACGGTTTGTTAATGAGCGCGGCGCATAGATGTCACATGCGATGTTTCATCGGTTTCTTCGGCATCACGCGTTCGCTGCGGCATACCGCCGCCTCGATCCGCTCCGGCTTCTACGAACCGCTCCGCCAGGCGGGCGTCACGACCGCTCGGGTCGGCCATTTCAACCTGCCGCAGGTCATTTCGAACCCTCGTTCGGGGGAAATGGATATCGTGCCCGATCGCGCCGAAAGCACGTTGCTGGATCTGGATCTGTGCTGGGTCGAGCCTCAGTCGGATACCGCTATCGCTGCCGAATTCGACGTCGCGCGCGGTTTTCCCGACCGGTTCGGGGACGGATACCGCAGCCTGGCGAACCTGTGCCACCAGTTGCGGAGCCTGGAACGCGTCTGGTCCATGCTGCAACTGCTCGGCGTCACCGAAACCGATCTTGTGCTGCTGCTGCGTCCGGATCTGCTGTACCTTGATCGGCTCGATCCGGCCGAGCATCTGGCGCCGCTGCTCGACGGGCGGACGGACATGATCGTGCCCGGCTGGCAAAGCTGGGGCGGACTGAACGATCGCTTCGCCTTCTGCACCGCGGCTTCGGCGAAGCTCTATGCTACCCGTGCCCGGGCGTTCAGCGACGCCTGCCGCGCAATGGGCGGCATGCACGCGGAGACCTTCCTGCACTTTACCGCCGCCCGCCACGGGCTTCGCGTCGGGCACACCGATCTGCGCGCGGTGCGGGTTCGCGCCGACGGGCGGGTGGCGGCGAACGATGCCGCGATGCTGGCCGCCGCCCGAGCCGAGGGTCGCGGGATGCTGGACCGTTCCACCGGACCCGACGAGCACCTCAACTCACGCCGACCCTCGACCTTGGCCGACACGATCGCATTGGATCGCTGGCCGGGCCCGAGCCGCCCCAGCGGCTCGGCAGGGGCCGCCAGCCCAGAACGCGCCTCCCGCGAAGATCACACCACCAGCGGCGGCCGACCTGACGGTTTATACGGCGGATCCGGCGCAAACCGCTCGTCCCCCTCAGACACCCGATCGGGCTCGGACCGGTCCAGCCGCGCGAGCCGCCCCGCACCGTCGGACAACGCCTCAGGGCCGTCGCATGACCGGGACATGCAGCCATCCGGCCAGGCCGCGGAGGCGGGATGACCCAGCGTCGCCAGGTCTTCATCCTCTGCCCGGGGGGCATGATCAGCGGAGGGCCGGAGGCACTGCATCAGCTTGCGGGCGCATTAAGTGCGCACGGCGTGGCCGCTGCGATGGTCTACTATCCGCCCCGCGCCGGCCCTTACGCAGTGCCCGAGCCCTATCGACGTTATGGCGTGACGGTCTGCCGGGGCGTCGAGGATGACGCGGCGTCCGTTATCGTGGTGCCGGAGGTGGCAACCGCGCTGTCATGGCGGTTCCCGCACGCCATGAAGGCGATCTGGTGGCTGAGCGTGAACAACTACTTCAAGTGGCAGCATCGCAACCCAGGCCCGTCGGTGCTGGATCCTCACCCCGACTTCGTGCATCTCTGCCAGTCTCGATACGCCCAGGAGTTTCTCGCTGCACGGCGAGCGAGCCCGCTGCTGATGCTGACCGACTACCTTCCCGAGGGCGAATTCGCACCTGGCCCCCCGACCTGACGGCTGCCGATCGTGGCGTACAACCCAAAACGCGCCTCAGAGGCAACGGACCGCCTGATCGCTCGGGGTGGCTGCGCCTGGGTGCCGCTGGAAGGGCTCGACAAGGCCTCACTCGCCGAACTGCTGCGACAGGCGCGCATCTATGCCGATTTCGGCCCGCATCCCGGCAGAGACCGCATCCCCCGCGAGGCGGCGATGTGCGGCGCGATCGTCCTCACCGGGCGCCGGGGCGCGGCCGCGTTCGCCGCTGACGTGCCCATCCCGGAACGCTTCCGCCCGGATGAGGCGGCAGCAGATTTTGAAGCCGGGGCGGCCGCACTCATCGACGAATTGCTTCGGTCGGACACCGCGTTCATGGAGTCGTTCGAACAGCAGGCACCCTATCGCGACTGGATCGGCGGCAATCGGGACGTATTCATGAACGAGGTCGACAGCTTCATCGCCGCGATGGACCTTGAGCATGACGCCAATCGGTCAACGAGCCGTACCGCGCCCGCCGAAGGCTGAACGATGGCCACACCCGGACGAGCACGGAATCATGAACATCGCAACGGGATCATGAACAGCCCAACGGGATCATGAACAGCCCGGCGAGCTCGCCGGCGCAGACGCTGGGCGAGCATCCTCTGACAAATGCACCAGCGCCGCCGCGGTTATCGATGCCCCAGCCAGCGTTGACGCGGCCGGACAAGCACGCGAGCGAGCAGCCGGGCCGGCAGCGACGACGTTCGCCCGGGGATTCCCCAGGTCTTGGATGGCTGGACCCTCGGTCAGGCCCCGCATAGCACACGACACGCGCAACACGGTTCCGGTCAGAGTGAAGCCGCGCTAACGCACCAGGGCCGCCGCGATCCTTTCGCGGGTGAGAGGCATGTCGCGGATGCGCACGCCGAGTGCATGCGCGACCGCATTGCCGATCGCCGCGGCGGTTGGGCCGAAGGTGCACTCCCCCATGCCCAGCGTCGGCAGATCCGGATTGTCGATGATCACCACGTCGATCTCCGGCACCTCCGAAAACTTCAGGATCGGATAGTGGTCCCAGTCCAGCGAGGTGATGCCGTCGCCGTCCAGTGTCACCTGCTCCTTCAGCGTCATACTGGCGGCGTGGACGATCCCACCCTCCAACTGATTGCGCGCGCCGTCCGGGTTGATCACCAGACCGGCGTCCGCGGCGCACCAGACGCGGCGCAGCACGATGTCCTGGTCGACATCCAGCTCCACCGCCACACAGGCGTAGGCCGCTTTGTTTTTGTACCGGCTCCACGCCAGGCCCAGGCCGTGCCCGCTTCCGACCGGCCCGCGCGACGCCCAGCCACAGCGATCGGCGACGTTCGCGATCAGCAGCCGTGCGCGGGGATCCGACAGCAGCGACAGGCGGTAGACGACAGGATCGACGCCGGCCCGTTCCGCCAGTTCGTCCATGAAGCACTCCAGCGCGTAGACGTTCGGCAGCGCCCCCAGGCCGCGCAGCGACGAGGTCCGCACCGGCGTTTCCAGCGCCAGATGATGGATCACCCGCTTCGCCGGAAAGTCATACATCGGGAAGCCGTTGCGCGTGCCGCCGCCGCCGTTTGCCTCGGTTGGGTCGTTCGCCTTGGGTGGCGGCGGCGGAGCGGGCAGCGCCTCGTGTGCCAGCATGGTGCCGCCGAACACCGGGCGCTGGACATGCGAGCCGGCCCAGACCTCGGCCGTCCAGTCCACCGGTCGGCCCGCATCATCAAGCGCCGCGCGGAGCCGCGTCATGTGCGCCGTGCTCACCGGCTCGAAGCCGAACTCCTCCTCGCGGCGCCATTGCACGCGGATACAGTGATCGGGGATCTGCATGGCGATCAGCGCGGCGTCCAGCGCGGCATCGTCGGCCCCGTTGTGGCCGTAGCAGCCTGCGCCGTGTGCGTGCCGCACCGTCACCTGATCGCGCTTCAGTCCCAGGATATCGGCGATGCTGTTGCGCAGCGGGTAGACCCCCTGGGTGTGTGACCACACCGAGAGATGACCGCCGCGGTATTCGGCGAGGCCGCATGACGGTGCCAGCGCCGCGTGCGCCACGAACGGACGGGAGTAGGTTTCGCTGACCACCACCCGGGTCTCCGCCGGCGGACCGGGGTCGCCGATGTGGCGGTCGTCCGACGGCTGATCGCGAAGCCACGCGGCCTCCTGCTGCAAAGGGCTGAGCACGCGCACGCCGGTCCACGTCGCATGCCCCGGCGCGGCCGCCGCGGCGCGCTGGACGGCCGTTTCGTCGTCCCCGACGAACGCCACGAAGTCGCCGACGCGCACCAGCCGGATCGCCGCCCCCGCCGCCTTGCGGATCGCCGCCTCGTTCAGTGCCTGCAGCCGAGCGCCGCGGGATGGCTGGCGAAGGACGCGGGCATGCAGCATGGCGGGGCGGACGATGTCGTGGATGAACGCGGCACCGGTTACCTTGGCAATCAGGTCGCGCCGCGGCACCGGCTGGCCGACCACCTTGTACGCCGAGGCCGGCTTCGGCACGGCCGAACCTTCGATCTCGGCGGCGAAATCCTCGGGGCCGGAAAAGCTCCAGTAATCGTAGCCGGTATGGTTGCCATCCATGAGGAAGGCACCGTCCTCGACCGACAGCTCCTCCGGCGCACAGTTCAGCCGCTGCGCCAGTCGGCCCAGGATGCGGGCGCGCAACTCGGCACTCACCAGGCGCACCGACCGGCCAGAGACCTCGATGGACTGGCTGGAACTGGTCGAACCCTCGTCCGGCGCGTCCGCGGTGTCTCCCGACAGGATGTCGATGCGGTCAATCCCGACGTCCAGTTCCTCGGCAGCGATCTGCGACAGGGCGATCAGCACCCCCTGCCCGATCTCCACCTTGCCGACCGCGAGTTTGACCGTCCGGTCCGGCTGAAACCGCAGCCACTTGTCCATGCGGCGGTTGTTCAGGATGCTCAGCGGCAGGGCGTCGCTCATGCGGTTGCTCCCGACATGGCGGCCTTCCGGACCGCGGCGATGATCCGCGTGTGAGTGCCGCAGCGACAGAGGTTCCGGTCCAGCGCCGCGACGATGTCCGCTCGGGTCGGTCGCGGATTGCGGTCCAGCAAGGCCTTGGCGCTGATGATGATGCCGGAGAGGCAGTAGCCGCACTGGCCGGCCTGTTCCTCGAGGAAGGCACGCTGCAGCGGATGCGGCGCCTCCGGCGTGCCGAGTCCCTCGACCGTGGTGACGGTGCGGCCGGAGACGGAGCCGATCTCGCGCGCGCAGGAATATTCAGCGACACCGTCGATCAGCACCATGCAGGAGCCGCATTGTTCCAGCCCGCAGCCGTAGCGGGAGCCCTTCAGGTCCAGGTGGTTGCGCAGAACGTCCAGCAGCGGCGTGGTCGCCTCGACGTCCAGGCTGACGGCTGATCCGTTGACGGTCAATTCGATGGTCATCGTTCCCCCTGCTGTTCCTGGCCCAGGCCCCGTCGGCCGGCTACCCGCCGCGACCCGCCGACCGTTCCGCTCGCCCGGCCGCCCTGATCTTTCGGCGCCGGTAATGGCGGCACAGCCACCGCCGCGATCCGGTGGCCTTCGGACCCAACCCTACGGCTGCACCGTCTCGGACGTCCACGGCAATTCCCATAGCTCGGCGTTGCACAGCTTGGTCGCCAACGCGGCGGCGATCGCCTCGAACAGCGCTTCGCCTTTCTCCGGCGTCGCGGCCTCCGGGTTGCCGATCACGCCGGACGCAGAGCGGCTGCCGATGCTGCGCCACCGGTAGACGCCGGCGCCGACGACGCCCGACACGTCCGGCGTGGTATTGGACTTCGCCAGGGCTATCCGGTCGACCGCGACGAGATCCGGGCGCACCGCCATCATCATCGCGGTTTCCGCCTCGCAGGCGTGCTGCAAACCCCCCTGCGTCTGCAGAATTTTCGCAATCGCGACGGCGGCGGCGTACCAGTAGGTGAACTGGACGATTGGTATGCCAAGCTTCGGCATCAGGTCGTCAACGATCGTCCGCAGTGCGTTCTCGTTCCCGCCATGTGCATTCAGCAGCACGATCCGGCGAAAGCCATGCCGC
>DASWON010000549.1:0-1538 GCA_036398735.1 Rhodopila sp. | reverse complement strand
CCATTCGCCGCGCTTCCGTCCCGGGAGGAGTGGACGTCGCCTACGTCGTTACCGGGGCAGGCCCACCGCTGCTGCTGATGCACGGCGGTGAGGCCGATCACACCATGTTCGACCGCTTCGTACCGTATCTGGCGGCCGATTTTGCTTGCATCGGATACGATCAGCGGGATTCGGGGGCAACCGTCAATCCACCGGAACCGTACGACGTCACCGACATGGCCGACGATGCAGCGGGCCTGATCGCGGCGCTCGGGCACAAGAGCGTGCACGTGTTCGGTACATCGCTCGGCAGCATTATTGCCCAGGCCCTGGCCGTGCGGCATCCGGCGCTGGTCGACCGGCTGGTGCTGTCAGCGGCCATCCGCGTCGGCCGGAGCATCGCCGACATCGCGCCGGAAACCGCCGCCGATCTTGAGCAACTGCGCAAGGATCCGGCCCGCAACGGGATGGCGATCGCACGCTATTTCTACACCGCGGACCACCTCGCGGCGCACCCCGATCTGGCGCAACGTTTCAGCGGCAGCAAGCGCACCCCGGAGCAGCAGGTTCGGCGCAATGCACTCATCCCCAACGCGCCGTTGCTGCCGCTCGACGGCATCACCGCAACGACGCTGGTGCTGGCCCATGCCGAGGATCGGCTGATCCCTGCGGCGCACAGCCTCGGCATCGCGGCTGAAATCCCCGGAGCGCGGACAGTTGTGCTTGACGGGCTCGGCCACGTGGGCACCATTCAGGCACCGGAACGGGTGGCAGCCGTGGTGCGGGACTTTCTATCCTAAGAGTTCAGTCGCCGAAAGTGTGCAGCGGGCCGATAGAGCCCGCGTGTAGGGAGACAAGAATGCAGGTTACCGACGTCGGGCGTCGAAGCGTACCCGGACTGTGGGGACTGACGGGCTACCAGTGGAAGGTCTTCCTGGTCACCTGGCTGGGCTGGGCCCTGGACTCCACCGATTTCGGCCTGTTTTCGTTTGTCCTTCGCCCCGCGGTCACCGAATTGCTGGGTGGCGCGGCAAACCCGGCGCAGATCGGCAGCGTCGGAGGCTACCTCGCGATGGCGGGGCTGCTGGGCTGGGCCATCGGCGGCTTTCTGTTCGGCATCATTGCCGACTATATCGGCCGCGTGCGAACGCTGGCGCTCAGCATCATGGTGTTCAGCGTCTTCACCGCCTGTCAGGGCTTCTCGCAGACCCCCTTCCAGCTGGGACTGTTCCGCTTTCTCGCGGGTATCGGCACCGGCGCTGAGGGTGTTGTCGGGATCGCCCTGGTTGCCGAGGTCTTTGCACAGACGCATCGAGCAAAGGTGCTCGGGATCATGATGACCGGCGGTGCATTCGGGCCGCTGATCGGCGGCCAGATCTATAATCTGGTCGGTCCATACGGCTGGCGCGCAGTGTTCTTCGTAGGAATCATACCGGCCCTGTTGCTATTGTTCCTACGTCGCGGGGTGCATGAACCGGATCATTTCAGAACCGTCCAGGACCGGCGGGCGGCGGTGAAATCCGCCGGCGCAATGGCGAGCGACGCGGACCAGGCGTTCA
>DASWON010000548.1:0-2981 GCA_036398735.1 Rhodopila sp. | reverse complement strand
CCGAACACCCTGACGCGCGGCACGGTGCTGGGCAACTCCGCCGGCACCACGGCGCGCCTGAACTTCACCGGCGCCACCAAGGTGTTCAACGATATCCCCGCCGAGCGCAGCGTGTATGCCGATGGCACCGGCGCCGTCACGATCGGAAGCTCGTCGTTCAACGGCTCCGGCCGCAACCTGCTCATCCAGTCCGATGGCACCGGCGGATATAGCGCCCAGGTTGGCTACCTCGGCCCAAATAAAGCAATGTACACCCGCGTCAATCAAACGACGGGCGACTTCTCTTTCGTTAATGGTAGCTACACCTCAGAGATATTTCGTGTGCAACAAAACGGTGGATTCTATTCTCCGTTCGGGGGTAGTAGGATTGATTACCAGGGCAGCGCGGGGCTGTTCATTAATGACAGTGGCGGCATCTCGGGCCAATCAGCTCTTATCCTAGAGGTGGGCAACACGGGCTCGTTCCTGGCCGCGTTCTTCTACGGCACCACTGGTGTGGGCGCCATCAACACCAACGGCAGCACGACGCTGTATGGCACCACGTCGGATTATCGACTGAAGGTCGTTTACGGTCCCGCCGCGGACGCCGGCACGATCATCGACAACGTGCCTGTCTATGACGCCGAGATGAAATACGGCATGCGCCGCCCGATGTTCCTGGCGCACGAACTGCAGGCGGTGGTGCCCGACGCGGTGATCGGCGCAAAGGACGCCGTACGGGCGGACGGCAGCATCGATCCGCAACTCGTCGACGAGAAGGTGCTGATGCCGATCGTCTGGGCGTCCGAGCAGGAAGTGCGAGCCAGGCTCGCCACGCTCGAGGCGCTTGTGCCGACCTTGATCGCCCGCATCACCGCGCTGGAAAATCGTCCGCCCAACGTCTGATATCATGGGAGTTCCGCACCCACGCGGCTGAACCGTATCCGTCATCATCGTTGAGCCTCGATGACGGAACGATCCATGTCCAGCAAGCGCACTCCCGATGACCGTTGAACGTCAGGCCTCCGCCGACGACTGGCGCGCCCGCCAGATTGCGGAGGATGCCGCCCAGAAAGCCGTGGAGCAGACGTTCCGCCTGCTCGGCATCGATCTGCGCGACCAGGGCGGCGTCAACGCCCTGCGCGACGATCTGTCCTACGTGCGCCGCCAGCGCGAGGCGCGGGAATCGCTCGGAGCCGAAACGCGCAAGGGCGTCATCGCCGGCATTTTGCAGGGCGCCGCCTGGGCGGTCATGGGCGCGATCACCGCCATGGCCGGCTATTTCGGCATCGTCCCCCGGGGGCATCCGTGAGCATTCTTCTGCTCGACGACTATGCCGGCATGTGGGCCGCCGCCAAGCCGCGCGACGACACGCTGAAACAAGCCCAGCTCGCCGCCGGCGAGATCATCCAGTCCATGGGCCGCTATCAGGCGGTGAGCGATGCGACGGGCGTCCCGGCCTGGTGGATTGGCTGCATCCACCAACGGGAATCCAGCGGCAGCTTTGCCTGCCACCTTCACAATGGCGATCCGCTCGCCGTGCGCACCGTTCATGTCCCGGTCGGCCGGCCGCTACGGGGCAATCCTCCCTTCACCTGGGAACAGAGCGCGATCGACGCTCTGACGATGCGCGGCCTGCATGCCGGCGACTGGTCGATCCCGACCGCTCTGCGTCAGGCCGAGGCCTACAACGGCATGGGCTATCGCAACCGCGGCATGCGCTCACCCTACGTCTGGGGCGGCACCACCCTGCAGCAGCCCGGCAAATACGTCGCCGATCACGTGTGGGATGCCACCGCGATCGACAAGCAGATCGGCGTCGCGGCGCTGATGCAGATCCTCGCCAGCCTCGGCGTCGAGCTGACCTGATCGCCCGCCGGCGTAGCCGGCATCCCACATCTCAAGGAGATCGCGTAATGAGCCTCGATTTCAATACCTGGATTCGGCAGCCTTCCACCCTTCATGGCCTGGGTGTCGTGGCCGCCGGTATCGGCGCGGCGCTGGCGCAGATCACCACCGGCAGCCCGGGCTGGGATGCCATTATCGCCGTGGGCGCCTACGCGCTGGTGCATCTCGGAATCGATGACCATTCGGCCGCTGAGCAGGCTGTGACTCGGACCGTGCTGGACAGCGCGGTACTGGTCACAAGCCCCTCGGCCGGCCAAGCGCCGAAGGTGCTGCTCGATGTGGCGCAGCTCGGACAGCAGATCGGCCCGATCTTCAGTCAGGGCAGTGCGGTCGCCGTGCCTACCGGCCAGCCATCGCCACCGACCCAACCGGCCGCCTGATTCCATCCATCACCCAGGAACATCAAGATGAAACGTTTTTTCCTCGTCGGCATCCTCAGCCTGCCACTCGCCCTCGGCGGCTGCGGCGATCTGCCCTCCGTCGCCAGCGCCACCGCCGCCGCGACCGCCTCGGTGAGCGCCGAGCAGGCCAGGCTGCAGAAGGTGCTCGACACCTGGCCCATCGACAAAGGCATCCTTCAGACCGGCGCCATCGGTCTGACGGCCGCCGGTCAGCCCGCTGCCGCCGCCGTTGTCACGGCCGGCATCGCCAAGGGCGACCAGGTGGTGGCCGATGCCCAGGCCGTGCTCAACACCGCGACCGTGACAGTAGCGGCGCTCCAAACGATCTCGGATCAGTTCACCGATCTTGTCGCGACCCTCAAGTCCACCGCCGCCCCTGCCATCAGCGTCGTGCCCACCGTCCCCGCGCATGGTTGACACTGACGGTGACCGTTCAGATTGAGGCCGCAACCGGAGAGTCTGGATGCTGCTTCCTTCCGCTCCAGGGTAGACGGCGTTGATCAATAGCTCTCCATGACATGAAAACACATAAGTTGCGATTTGTTTAAAATGTCACAAATCCCTATCAAATGGCGGCCTTATTAGATGCTTTTTAGTAATTGTTGTTACGAGTTGCTATCGCCTCACGCCGACAATAAGTTGATTGAACCCCCTGCGTTACCTGTGAAGTTCGTGAGGGGAGGTTGGCCGAGG
>DASWON010000547.1:0-5516 GCA_036398735.1 Rhodopila sp. | reverse complement strand
CCGGACAGGAAGTGATACATCGCCTGCGCCGGGGTCAGCCGCGAGATCGGCGGCAGCACGCCAAACGCGTCGCAGGTCAGCATGAAGACGTTCTGCGGCTGGCCGCCGCGGCCGGACAGGTCGACGTTGGGGATGAACTCGACCGGATAGCAGGAGCGCGTGTTCTCGGTCAGGGAGTCATTCGCCAGGTCCAGGTTGCCGCGCTCATCGGCGATGACGTTCTCCAGCACGGAACCGAAGCGGTTCGTCGCCGCCCAGATCTCCGGTTCGGCTTCCTGCGACAGGTTGATCACCTTGGCGTAGCAGCCGCCCTCGAAGTTGAACGTGCCGTTCGGCCCCAAGCCATGCTCGTCGTCGCCGATCAGCTTGCGGTCGGGGTCGGAGGACAGCGTCGTCTTGCCGGTGCCGGACAGGCCGAAGAACAGGGCGACGTCGCCCTTCTTGCCGATATTGGCGCTGCAATGCATCGGCATGACGCCCTTGGCGGGCAACAGCCAGTTCATCACGGTGAAAATCGACTTCTTCACCTCGCCGGCATATTCGCTGCCGGCGATGATGATCATCTTCTGCTCGAACGACAGCGCGATGGTCGTTGACGATCGCACGCCATCGATCGCCGGGTCCGTGTGGAACAGCGGCGCATGCAGGATGACGTAATCGGGCTCGAACCCGGGCAGATCCGCCTCGGGCGGGCGGATGAACATGTTGCGGGCGAACAGCGCGTTCCAGGCCTGGGTGGTTACCAGGCGGACACGAACCCGATGCTCCGGATCGGCGCCGGCGTAGAGGTCCTGGGTGAACAGTTCCTGCCCCTGCAGGTAGGCCTGCACCCGGTGCTTGATGGTGTTGAAGCGCTCCACCGGCATGCGCTGGTTGACCTTGCCCCACCAGATGTCGGCGCTGACCGACGGCTCATCGACGACGAACTTGTCCTGCACGGAGCGGCCGGTGTGCACCCCGGTTTCCACCATGAAGGCGCCGTCGGCGGACAGGCGGCCCTCGTTGCGGCGAATTGCCTCGGCGACAAGGGCGGGCGCGGTCTGGTTGGAATGGATGGGGCGCGATGCGTAGACCCCGGTGCCGGCCAGCGCTTCCGCGGCGTGTTTCTTCCATCCGTTCTTGTTCGCGGGAGCGTGCGTCAAGGGTCTGTTTCCTACCTCAGTCAGGTTTGCAACGAGCCACACAGGAGCAGCGGGCACCCGGCCTCGACCGGGCCGGCTTACCCTGTGCCCCAAGAATGGCATTTATGTGATGGACTATACGCAACGTCGGCCCGCGGACCAAGCCACCAGTATGCAGTAATCGGCGTTCGGCGGCCCGCGCCGGGAGAATGCGGTCCATGCGCCCGCATCTCCGCCGGGAAATCGCGGCTGCGCGGCCCGCCGGATCAGCCTCGGATCGACCGACGCCCGGATCCGAGGTCCCCGGACACGCCCTGCCCTTGAGCTTAAGACGCTTCTTGTGAGCTTAAGACGCTTCTTGGCGGATCGACCGAGCCCGGGCCCGGGACACGGGCGCAACCGGTCGGTGCCGTCTACGTTCCGGTCGCATGAGCACACGACAGCCGGATTTCCCGAACACCAAGCTGCCGCCGCGACCGATCCCGCCCGGCGGTGCCGCGCCTCTGCCCGAGGGCACCCTGCCAAAGCCGTTCCTTGGCCCGCAGGGGGACGAAAACCGCGATCCGCCGGCGAACGCGCCGGCTCCGACAACGCCGGCTCCGACAGTGGACGAGCGCGGCGGCACGGACTGATCGGCGGCGTCACGCCGCGGCTTGCTTGCCCCGGGCATTCGCCTTGACCAATTACGGTCATGGTCTAGAAGCGCGGCCTGCAAGGAGACGTGGTCTTGAATATCGAACGTGGAGCCAACAGCCTTCGCACCGGCCCGAACGAGCGTGGCCGCTTCGGCGACTACGGCGGTCGCTTCGTGGCGGAAACGCTGATGCCGCTGATCCTGGAGGTCGAGCAGGCGTATGACCAGGCGAAGGCGGATCCGGCCTTCCACGCCGATCTGCAGTACCACCTGAAGCACTATGTCGGCCGTCCCAGCCCGCTATGGTTCGCCGAACGGCTGACCAGGCAACTCGGCGGCGCCAAGGTCTATTTCAAGCGCGATGAACTGAATCACACCGGCAGCCACAAGGCCAACAACTGCATGGGGCAGATCCTGCTGGCCCGGCGGATGGGCAAGACTCGGATCATCGCCGAGACCGGCGCCGGCCAGCACGGCGTCGCCACCGCCACCATGTGCGCGCTGTTCGGCCTGCCCTGCACCATCTACATGGGTGCCACCGACGTGGAGCGGCAATCGCCCAACGTGTTTCGCATGAAGCTGCTGGGGGCCGAGGTCAAACCTGTCACCTCCGGCGCCGGCACGCTGAAGGACGCGATGAACGAGGCCATGCGCGACTGGGTCGCCAATGTCACCGACACTTATTATCTTATAGGCACCGTCGCCGGCCCGCATCCGTATCCGATGATGGTGCGCGATTTCCAGTCGGTGATCGGCGAGGAGGCGAAGCTCCAGCTGCAGGAGGCCGAGGGCCGTCTGCCCGACGCCGCGGTCGCCTGCATCGGCGGCGGATCGAACGCGATGGGTCTGTTCCATCCGTTCCTCGACGATACCTCCGTGCGCCTGATCGGCGTCGAAGCCGGTGGTCATGGTATCGAGACCGGCCAGCACGCCGCCAGCCTCACCGGTGGGCGGCCCGGCGTGCTGCATGGCAACCGCACCTATCTGCTGCAGGACGACGACGGCCAGATCATCGAGGCGCACAGCATCAGCGCCGGACTGGACTATCCCGGCATCGGCCCCGAACACTCCTGGCTGCACGACATCGGCCGGGTTGAATATGTGTCCGCGACGGACCAGGAGGCGCTCGCCGCGTTCCAGCTTTGCACCCGGACCGAGGGCATCATCCCCGCGCTGGAGCCGGCGCACGCCCTGGCCCACGTGATCAAGCTGGCGCCGACGATGGATCCGGCTCAGATCATCCTGATGAACCTGTGCGGCCGCGGCGACAAAGACATCTTCGCGGTCGCCGAGCACCTCGGGGTGAAGCTGTGAACTTCGGTCACGCGGCGGGCGCGATCCCCGCCTTGGGTCCGGCGGGCGTGATGGCCCACGCTGTGCGCGGCGCGCGCATCGCCGACGCTGTGCGCGGCGTGATGGCCCCTCCCGAAAACATACGCGCTGAAGACGCGCCCCGAAGGAACAAGCCCCAGGGGAGCCGAGCTCAAGGGAACCAGGCCCAGGGGAGCCAGGCCCAGGGGAGCCAGGCCCGGGCGACTCGAGCCCGAAGCAACCAATCCCGCGGGACACGATCCCGGGAAACCAAGGCCCGTGAAGACATGCGCCATGAAACCGCGGGCCAGGTGGCTGCCCGCCGGACCCTGACAGCGATGGCGCCAGCGGCAGAGGCAACCCCATGAGCCGGATCGCCGCGAAGTTCGCGGAGCTGAAACAGCAGGGCCGCGGCGCGCTGATCCCGTTCCTGGAAGCATGGGATCCGGATCAGGCGACTTCCATGGCGCTGCTGCGCGGGATGCCTGAGGCCGGCGCCGATCTGATCGAGATCGGCATGCCGTTCACCGATCCGATGGCGGACGGCCCGATCATCCAGGCCGCTGGGAAGCGGGGCCTTGCCGCCGGGGTCAAGGTCGCTCACGTGCTGACCATGGTGCGCGAGTTCCGCGTTGCCGACGCAGCGACGCCGGTCGTGTTGATGGGCTACCTCAACCCCATCCTGTCCTACGGGCCGGAACGCTTCTGCGCGGATGCCGCCGCCGCCGGGGTGGACGGCCTGATCATCGTCGACCTGCCCACCGAGGAAGCCGACCTGCTGCTGCCCTACAGCAACGCCAACGGTCTGGATTTCATTCGCCTGGTCGCGCCCACAACGGACGATGCCCGCCTGCCGCACGTGCTGAACGGCAGTTCCGGGTTTGTCTATTATGTCAGCATCACCGGCATCACCGGCACGCGCAGCGCCACGTCGGAGCATCTGGAGGCGGCAATCCCCCGCATCCGTAAGGTGACCGACCTGCCGATCGCCATCGGCTTCGGTGTCCGTTCGCCGGAGCAGGCCGGGACGGCATCGCGCATCGCGGACGCGGCGGTGGTGGCTTCGGCGCTGATCGACACGCTGGCGGCCAACCTGGACGACGATGGCCGGGCGCAGCCGGGGGCGGTGGCGAGGATCCTCGACCAGGTGCGCGGCCTGGCGGCGGCGGTGCGCGGATAGCGCCGCCGCCCGACCGCTCGCCGCGCCGTGAAGCGACGCCCGGCAACCCCCGGATCGGCAAGACCGTCGGATCGGCGAGGGTACCGGAACGCGATTGTCCCGTAGCGTGGCCGCCGTGGGGTGCGGTTCATGGCGCCGACGGCCGCTGCGGTACCAACCCGCGATACCGCGGACCTCGCGGCCACGCCGGGGCGGCTACGCCCTGACCGCAATCCTTGTCCGGAACAGCCCGACCATCGCGGATCGGCGCGCGCGACGGCATGTGCACGTCCGCTGCCACGCCAGGTGGCGGCACCGGGTCGGTCACGCGCGCTTCGGCTCACCCGGGACCCTGACGGGGCAAGCCGACCGCGGCATCCCGGACCGGGTAGCCATGTCCTGGCGCCGCACCGCCCCTTCCTGCACCGCACCGCCCCGCCGGACGCGGCGGTTTAGCTGATGCGTCGGGTCCTTGATCTCAGCGTCCTTGTCGTCGCGATCGCCAGTATCCTCGCGGCGGCCGCAATCTCCGTGTTGCCGGCCTTGGTCGTCGCCATGGTGAACCTGTTCTACAACAGCGCCGGAGGTGTGCTGATCCTGCTTGGCAGCCTGGCGAGCCTGCTGCCGAATATGGCGGTCTCCGGCCCGGGTTCCTCCGGGCTCCCTGTGTTCCAGACCCTCGGGACCAACACCGCGATGATCGTGCTCCGGTCGGCGGCAGGGACCGTGCTGTGCTCGATCGCCGCGGCGATGATCCTTGCCCCGCCCCCCAGCCGGACCCGGCGATCCTGGCTGAGGATCGGGCTGTGCTGTCTGGCCGCCGCCATCGTCGGAGGCCAACCGGTCGCCTGGGCCCTGGTTCCCGCCCTCGCGGTCAGCGCGCTCCGTCTGGCCGATACCCGCTGACAGGCGGCCGTTGATCATCATCGCCCGGCGTGACGCGCTGCCGATGGAGCGGACCGTGACCCTGTCCACGACCCGCACGCTGCCCGGCCAGTCCCGCGGGCGAGCCGGCATCCCTCCGGCTGATACCGGTCAGCGTCAACGCAGCGGCGACACCGGCCGGTATGGGCGCAGGGTACGTAGAACGGTTGCGCGCGCGATCAACGGGATACCAGCCAGTCCACCGGCGGTCGGCGGTACTGTCCGTGCTGTTGTGCAAAAGCGATGGCCGATGAAGTGGCCATGGCATGCTGGTGATGTTTGAGGTCACCAACCCTGTGGAGAGGGCGCACACCATGGCCAGGAGCGGAGATAAGAGGACCGGATTTGATGTGAAAGAGCTGCTGTC
>DASWON010000546.1:0-5965 GCA_036398735.1 Rhodopila sp. | reverse complement strand
GCGAACTGCCGCAGCCGAAATTCTCGTGCGCAATGAGGATTTCGCTATGCCTATAGGCCGGTTGGTTCAGCACGAACTCCGGCCGCTCGGCACCGGTTGCGTCATAACGCAGCGTGTCGAACAGGTGCACACCCAGCCCGGTGCGCTTGATGGTCTTGAGAAAGCGCGCCGGAATGATCTTGTCGGTATCGATGTTCTGCATCGGCATCGGCGCGGCGACGGCAGTCAGCGTGGTGATGGCTTCCATGACTTTGTCTCCCTCCCCTGTTCCCTAAACCAGTTGCCGGACATCGGTCAGGTGCCCGGTCACCGCGGCGGCGGCGGCCATCGCCGGCGACAGCAGGTGGGTCCGCCCATTCGGGCCCTGGCGGCCCTCGAAGTTGCGATTCGACGTGCTGGCGCAGCGCTGGCCGGGCGTCAGCATGTCCGGGTTAATGCCCAGACACATGGAGCAGCATGGATCACGCCACTCGAAGCCGGCTTCCAGCAGGATGCTGTCCAGTCCTTCTTCCTCGGCCTGGCGCTTCACGAGGCCGGACCCGGGAACGACCATCGCCTGCACGCCATCCGCCACCTTGCGGCCACGCGCGACGGCCGCCGCGGCTCGGATGTCCTCGATCCGGCCGTTGGTGCAGGAGCCGATGAAGACGACGTCGACGGGCAGGTCCTGCATGTGCTGGCCCGGCCGCAGCGCCATATAGTCCAGCATACGCTGCAGTTGCGCCCGCTTGCCCTCGTCGGGCTCATCGGCCGGGTTCGGCACCACACCGGTCACCGGCACGACCGCTCCCGGCGTGGTGCCCCAGGTCACCATCGGGGCGATCTCCGCCGTCGTCAGCCGCACGATCGTGTCGTAATGCGCGCCCGGATCGGATGGGAGCGTCTTCCAGTAGGCGACGGCCTGCTCGAACGCCTCCCCCTTCGGCGCGAAGTCGCGGCCCTTGACGTAGTCGAACGTGGTCTGATCCGGGGCGATCAGCCCCGCCCGGGCACCAGCCTCAATCGACATGTTGCTGACCGTGCAGCGACCCGCCATGTCCAGCGCCCGGATCGTATCACCGGTGTATTCGATGACGTGTCCGTTGCCGCCGGCGGTGGTGATCTTGCCGATGATCGCCAGCACGATGTCCTTCGCCGAACAGCCGAAACCGAGCGTGCCGGAGACGTCGATCTGCATGTTCTTGGCCGGATTCTGCAGCAGCGTCTGAGTCGCCATCACGTGCTCGACCTCGGACGTGCCGATGCCGAAGGCCAGCGCGCCCAGTGCTCCGTGCGTCGACGTGTGGCTGTCGCCGCAGACGATGGTGGTACCCGGGAGCGACAGGCCGAGTTCCGGCCCGATGATGTGCACGATCCCTTGCCGGACATCGAGGATCGGAATGTACGGCACCCCGAATTCCACGACGTTCTTCTCCAGCGTCTCAACCTGGATGCGGCTGTCCGTTTCCTTGATGTCGGACGGAACGCGAGAGCCGACGGTCGGAATGTTATGGTCGGCGACGGCGATCGTCATGTCCGGACGGCGCAGCCTCCGGCCGGCGGCGCGAAGCCCTTCGAATGCCTGCGGGCTCGTCACCTCATGCAGAAGGTGCCGGTCAATATAGAGAATGCAGGTGCCGTCGGGGAGTTTCTCGACGACGTGGCTGTCCCAGATCTTGTCGAAAAGGGTCCGTGGCCTGCTGGCGGACATGTTTGCTCCCACTTATCGTGCGGTCCAAGGCGCTGATTTGGACGAACGCCTCGTAATGTGCAACCCGCTCGCGCTTCAGGTCTGGCGTTCCAGCCATGCAAGCGCGCCGTTGGCGGCCGCAACTCCGGTGCTGAAGCAGGCCTGCAGCAGGTAGCCGCCGGTCGGAGCCTCCCAGTCCAGCATTTCGCCGGCCGCGAACACGCCCGGGCGATCACGGAGCATCAGGCCAGCGTCGAGTTCATCCAGCCGCACACCGCCGGCGGTGGAGATCGCCCGTTCAATCGCTGCCGGGGCAGTCAGCCGGACCGGCAGCGCCTTGATCAGGCGCGCGAGGCCCGCGGATGTCGCGCCGCGATGCAACGCCTCCTGTACCAGGCCGATCGCCTCCGGTGCCAGGCCCGCTCGCTTACGCAGTGTGTTGGCGAGGGACTGGCCGCCGCGCGGACCGCCGAGACGCTCCTCCAACGTGGCCCGCGGCAGGTCGGGACGCAGATCGAGGCTGAGCGTCGCGGTGCCCTCGAGACGGATCGCCTCACGCGCCCGGGCCGAGAGCGCGTAGATCACGCCGCCTTCGATGCCGGCGCGCGTAATCATGGCCTCGCCGCGGACGGTGTCGGTGCCGAAGCGCACAGCAATGCGCTTCAACGGCCGACCGGCAAAGCGGGCGCTGAAGTGCGGCGACCAGTCGACCCGGAAACCGCAGTTGGCCGGCTGGAAGGCGGCCACGCGGTTCGGCAGATGCCTTGCCCAGCCGGCGTCCGACCCAAGGCGCGGCCATGATGCGCCCCCAGCCGCGAGCACCATCACCGACGGATGGACGAGCAGCATTCGCCCGCCGGACGGCATCGCTTCGCCCGACCCCGGCGACGGTTCGCCAAGGATCTCGAAGCGCAGGCTGCCATCGGCATCCCAGCCCATCCACCGGTGCCGCGTGCGGACCACCACGCCCAGTTCGTGCAGCCGCCGCAGCCAGGCGCGCAACAGCGGCGATGCCTTCATCGCGATGGGAAACACCCGGGCGCTGGAGCCGATGAAGGTCGGCTGGCCGAGGTCGTTGCACCAGGCAATCAGTGCCGCGGGTGGAAACCGGGCAATGATCGGTTCAAGCCAGGAACGGGCCGCGCCATAGCGCGATAGCAGAACCGGCAACGGCTCGGTGTGGGTAAGATTGAGGCCGCCGCGGCCCGCCATCAGCAGCTTGCGGCCGACCGAGGGCATCTGATCGTACACGGTGACGGCGACGCCGGCGCGCGCCAGGACCTCGGCCGCCATCAGGCCGGCCGGGCCGCCGCCGATCACCGCGGCTGAGCGCGCCATCGAACCGGCGGCGGACTGAGGTCTTTGCATGGACCCGGCTTAGATGGTCGGCTGGTCAAACACCAGACAGGTGGTGCTGGCCGTGGCGCACAGCCGGCCCGCGGCGTCATGCAGCTTCGCCTCGGCCACCGCCGAGCGGCGGCCGCCATGAACCACGCGGCCCTCGGCCGACAGCTCACCGGACTCGCTGGTGACGGTGCGCACGTAGTTCACCTTGATCTCGAGCGAGGTGAACGCCCGGCCCCTCGGCAGCGTCGAAAGCACGGCGCAGCCCATCACCGAATCCAGCAGCGTCGCGAGGATGCCGCCATGCACCGTACCCAACGGGTTGTAGTGATACTCGGCCGGGATCAGCCGCATGACCACGCGGCCCGCATCGACCTCGGCGAGCGATATCCCGACCAGTTCGATGGCGGGCGGCGCGGGAACCGTGCCGTCGCGCAATGCGTGCAGCAGATCCAGTCCGGCCATCTCGCGGCCCGCCCGCGCGACCTCGGCCGGGTCGGACCAGCTGACGGTGCGCTCACGGATCACGCAGCGGCGCCCTGCGTCATGGTGGTCACCACCTGATACCCTGGCCCGTCGACCCGGCGGCCGGTCGCGGGATCCACCAGCAGCGGCTCAACCGGCTGACCATTCTCGGTGTTGACGATCCGGACCTGCCGGTCGTCGGGCGGAAAATGCTTGTTGCCGAACGCCAGCATTGCCAGCAGGACCGGTCGGAAATCCTTGCCCCGCTGCGTCAGCACGTATTCGTCGCGCGGCGGACGTTCATTGTAGCGCCGTCGCGCCAGCAACCCGGCGTCCACCAGCGCGTTCAGCCGACGGGTCAGCATATTCGGCGCGATCCCGAGGCTTTCACTGAACTCGTCGAACCGGGTCAGGCCGCGGAACGCATCGCGCAGAATCAGGATGCTCCACCACTCGCCGACGTGCTCCAGACCCCGAGCAATCGGGCACTGCATGGTGCTGAAACTCTTGCGCTGCATTTTCCTGTTACTCTTTGAGAGACTACAATCGTGATAGCTAGGGAGTGGACAGGGCAACGTCAATGCTGAATGCGTCGGCTCCGGAGCATTACCGCGCGGCGAGCCGGTCGGCGACCCATCCGCGGCTCGGCCGCCACATCACGTCGCCACGCCCGGCGCCGGAAGATCGCTCCGCCCGGCTCCATTGGTCCCGAGCGGGCACCACGGTTGCGGCCGGGGGTGCGGCTCGAACGGAGTCAATCCCGCGCCCGGCATCGCTGTGCGCTGCCGGACGCGGTCCGCCTTGTCGCGTGAACGACGGGCATACCAGCGGATGCAGCGTCCTGCGGCGGCCGGTGGCGCGGCGAATCCGAATGCCATACATGCATCTGTATATCCACCAGGACGATTGCGAGTATCAGCCATGCCACCCAGCCATTCTTCGGACGTCGTTTCAGGATCGTCCGGGAGCCGGACAGGACCTAGTATCGGGTATCGCAGGTCCGCGGCACAGCGGCTGCGGTATCCGGTATGGTTGGCGGGTTGCGGCCACTGGCCGGGTGGCTCTCTGCGGTCGAATGCGTTCCCGGATCGCCGCGCGGCCGCTCAACAGGAGAAGTGACGATGTCCTCCACGGCTGCAGCCGGCACGAAAACCTCTGGCGTGGCTACCGTGCTGCGGGTGACCAGCGGCAACTTCCTGGAGATGTTCGACTTCTTTCTGTTCGGATTCTACGCGAGCGCCATCTCCAAGGCGTTCTTCCCGACCGGCAGCGAGTTCGCCGGCCTGATGCTCACCTTCATGACCTTCGGCGCCGGCTTTCTGATGCGCCCGCTCGGTGCGATCGTCCTGGGCGCCTACGTTGACCAGATCGGTCGCCGGAAGGGCCTGATCCTGACCCTGACGATCATGGCCAGCGGCACCATCCTGATCGCCTTCGTGCCGGCCTATGCGACCATCGGCTTGCTGGCCCCTGTTCTCGTGCTGATCGGTCGCCTGCTGCAGGGCTTCTCTGCCGGCGTCGAACTCGGCGGCGTCTCGGTTTATCTGTCGGAGATGGCGACGCCCGGAAACAAGGGCTTCTATGTCGCCTGGCAGTCGGCCAGCCAGCAGGTGGCGATCATGGTCGCCGCGATCCTCGGCTACCTGCTGAGCACGCTGCTCACCGCGCCGGAGATCGGCTCCTGGGGCTGGCGCATCCCGTTCGTCATCGGCTGCCTGATCGTGCCGTTCCTGTTCTATATCCGGCGCTCGCTGGAGGAGACGCAGGTGTTTCTCGCACGCAAGCACCACCCCTCGGTCGCCGAGATCTTCGCCTCGATCGGTTCGAACTGGGCGATCGTCGTGCTGGGGATGCTGCTGGTCGTAATGACGACCGTCTCGTTCTACGCGATCACCGTCTATACGCCGACGTTCGGCAAGAGCGTGCTGCAGCTGACCACGACCGACAGCCTGATCGTGACGTTCTGCGTCGGCCTGTCGAATTTCATCTGGCTGCCGGTGATGGGGGCGCTGTCGGACCGGGTTGGACGCAAGCCGATCCTGCTGGTGTTCTCGGCACTGACCCTGGTGACCGCCTATCCGGCACTGGTCTGGCTGGTCTCGGCGCCAAGCTTCTTCAACATGCTGATGGTGCTGCTGTGGCTGTCGTTTCTATACGGCGGCTATAACGGGGCGATGGTAGTGGCGCTGACCGAGGTCGTGCCGCCCGAGGTTCGCACCGCCGGCTTCTCCCTGGCTTATGCGCTGGCGACGGCTCTGTTCGGCGGGTTCACGCCAATGGTCTCGACGTGGCTGATCGAGGCAACCGGCAACAAGGCGGCGCCGGGCCTGTGGATGGCGTTCGCCGGAGGATGCGGTTTGCTCGCGACACTGGTGATCTACAGCAGCGGCGCGGTGCGAACCCGCGCCCTGCGGGAATCGCAGGTTGCATAGAGGCCGACGGGGAGCCAAACGGGCAGGCAGACGGGCTCTGCGGGCCCCCGGGCGG
>DASWON010000545.1:0-23332 GCA_036398735.1 Rhodopila sp. | reverse complement strand
TCGCCGGATATGCCGCAATCCTGTCGCCGCCTTCACTGACACGGACGAGGATTTGTAAAGGATGTAAAGCATGAGCCGCACGCTGATCGGACGGACGGTGCGCCGGCTACGAACCGAACGCAGCCTGTCGCAGCAGGCGCTGGCAACGCGGCTGGGGATCTCGGCCAGCTACCTGAACCTGATCGAGCATGATCAGCGGGCCGTCACCGCATCCCTGCTGATCAAGCTGGGCGAGACGTTGCGCGTGGACCTTGTGGAATTGTCCGGCACCCAGGAACGTCAGCTCGAAGTCGGCCTGCGCGAAGCCTTTGCCGATCCGTTGCTGGGCGCGGGTGACATCGCTGAACCGGAGGTCGAAGCGCTGGCAGCCGGCAGCCCGAACGCCGCCAGGGCCGTACTGGCGCTCTACCGCGCGTGGCGGGTGGCGCGTGAAGACGCCAACGGCATTGCGCTGCCGTCGGGCCGGCGCATCCTGCTGCCCAACGAGGAGGTGAGGGACTTCTTCGACGACCACGCCAACCACTTTCCGGTGCTGGAGGATGCTGCCGAGGCCCTCGCCTCGGGCCTGGCCGCCAGCGCACCGGCCGAGATGAACCATGCGCTGGCCGAACGGCTGCGCGCGGTGCACGGGGTTCGCGTCACGGTGCAGCCACTCGACATGGCGCTGCGCCGCTATGATCCGGCGACCCGCAGCCTGGCCTTGGCGGAATCGCTGCCGCGCGAGAGCCGCGGTTTCCATATGGCTTTTCAGCTGGCCCTGCTGGAAGCGCGGGAAGCGGTCGAGACAGTGCTGAAGCAGGCCGCGCCCTCGACCACCGAGGCAGCCATGCTGATGCGCATTGGCCTGCTGAACTATGTCGCGGGGGCTCTGGTGATGCCCTACGCGGCGTTTCACGCGGCCGCGTCCGGTCTGCGCCATGACATGGAGGCCGTCGCCGCTCGGTTCGGGGTCTCTTTCGAGCAGGCCTGTCACCGGCTTTCCACCCTGCAGCGGGTCGGCGCCCGCGGGGTGCCGTTTTTCTTCCTGCGCGTCGACCCGGCCGGCAACGTCTCGAAGCGGTTCTCGGCCGCCGGGTTCCCGTTCGCCCGCTTCGGCGGTTCCTGCCCCCGCTGGGTGGTCCACACGGCATTCTCCCAGCCGAACGCCGTGCAGGTGCAAGTTGCCGAACTGCCGGACGGCGCCGCCTATCTCTGCTTTGCCCAGGCCGTGGCGCAGCCTGTGGTGAAATGGGGGGAGCCGCGGCCGATCCACGTCGTGGCGATGGGCTGCGCGCTGACCAACGCGGCGGAGGTGGTCTATGCCGACGGTCTCGACCTCGACCGCGCCAGGGTTGGCATCGGCCTGTCCTGCCGGCTGTGCGACCGCCCTGACTGTGGCAGCCGGGCATTTCCGCCTCTGGAGCACAGGCTGGCGCTGGATCCGATGACCGCTGGCGCCACCCCCTATCGGTTCGAGACCAAATCCCGCTGAACGCCGCGATTGCCCCCAGCGGTCAAAACCCTCTAATTCGACGGATCAAAGGGGCGTCGCCCCTTTGCGGGTGCGGGCAGCGCCCGCGCCTTCCTCTTCCCGCGAGCACCCGTTGGCCAAATCCGCATCCCGCTTCGTCTGCCGATCCTGTGGTGCCGTCACCTCCAAGTGGGCTGGCCGCTGCGAGACCTGCGGCGAATGGAACACGCTGGAGGAGGAAACCGTCACCGCGCGTCCCGGCTCCGCCGCGAAGGCGCCCCCTGGCCGCTCCGTCACCTTTGTCGGGCTGGTCGGCGACGCCGAACCACCGCCCCGCGCGGTCATCGGCATCGCTGAACTGGATCGCGTGCTGGGCGGCGGTCTCGTTCCGGCATCGGCGGTGCTGGTCGGCGGCGACCCCGGCATCGGCAAATCCACCCTGCTGCTGCAGGCGGCCGCACACCTCGCCCGCTCCGGCCGGCGCGTGCTGTACGTCACCGGTGAGGAGTCCATCGACCAGATCCGCCTGCGCGCCCGGCGCCTCGGCGTTGCCGACTCGTCGATCGAACTCGCCGCCGCCATCAATGTCCGCGACATCGTCGCCAGCCTGGAGCGGGCGAAGGACACCACGTTGGTGGTCATCGACTCGATCCAGACCATGTGGGTGGACGCGATCGAGAGCGCTCCCGGCACCGTCACGCAGGTTCGCGCCGCGTCGTTCGAACTTATCCGCCTCGCCAAGGCCGGAAATTTCGCGCTTGTGCTGGTGGGCCATGTAACCAAGGACGGCGGCCTCGCCGGGCCGCGTGTGCTGGAGCACATGGTCGACGCGGTGCTGTATTTCGAAGGCGACCGCGGACATCAGTTCCGCATCCTGCGCGCGGTGAAGAACCGCTTCGGTGCGACCGATGAGATCGGCGTGTTCGAGATGACGGAGAGCGGCCTGGCTGAGGTGCCGAACCCGTCGGCGCTGTTCCTGGCCGAACGCCGCGGCAACATCGCCGGCAGCGCGGTCTTCGCCGGACTGGAAGGAACGCGCCCGGTGCTGATGGAGGTGCAGGCACTGCTCGCGCCCAATCCCGGCGGCTCGCCCCGTCGTTCCGTCATTGGCTGGGACAGCGGCCGCCTGTCGATGCTGCTGGCGGTGCTGGAGACGCGCGCCGGGCTCCGGCTCAACCAGACCGACGTCTACCTCAACATCGCCGGCGGCCTGCGGGTGACCGAACCCGCCGCCGACCTGGCCGTTGCCGCCGCCATCGCGTCGGCCGCGTTTGAAACGCCGACCAGCCCCGGCATGGTCTATTTCGGTGAGGTCGGCCTGTCGGGCGAGGTGCGTCAGGTGGCCCAGGCCGAGGCGCGGCTCAAGGAAGCCGCCAAGCTGGGCTTCGACGCGGTTGCCCTGCCGCGCCGGGTGGCGCACGGCAACCGCAAGCTGGCGGCGCCCGACGGGGTCAGACTGGAGGAAATTGGTCACATCGCGGATCTGGTTGCCCGCTTTGCCCCCGAATCGGCTCGAAAGAACACATGATCCGCTTGGCGGCGGACGCCAGCGGGACGATAACCCGGCTTCCTCTTCGACGGCGGTGGCATGACGTGGGTTGACCTGTCGGTCTTCGGATTTATGGCGATCTCCGGGCTGCTCGCGTTCGCGCGCGGCTTTGTGCGCGAGGTTCTCGGGGTCGGCGCCTGGGTGGGAGCCGTCGCGGCCGCCATTCTGGCACTTCCGAATATGCGCGAGATCGTCAGCAAATGGTTCTCGCAGCCGGACTGGGTTGACCCGGTCAGCTTCATCGTCGTCTTCCTGGTCAGCCTGATCGTTCTGATGCTCATTGCCGGCGCGATCGGTCGTGTCGTACGCCGATCGGCGCTGGGTGGGGTTGATCGCACGTTGGGTCTGGTATTCGGCCTCGCACGGGGTGCAGCGGTGGTAATCATTGCCTATATTCTGGGCCAGATGGTGTTTCCGATCGAACGGTGGCCCGACGCGGTCCTGAATGCCCGCACACTGACCCCAACCTACGAGGCCGCACGCTGGGTGCGGGATCAACTGCCTGAACACTATCGTCCGCACACCCTGGACCCGCCGCCAGCGGGACGTCAGGCCACGGCGGAGGCCTTGCTGCACGCCAATCCGCAGGGGCGGGCGACGGGCAAGCAACCGGATCGCGATTAGGAGTTGTCACAAATGGCGTTCAACAGCCCGGCTTTCGACGCCTCTTGTACCGGCAACTCGGATGACGGGGATACCCTGCACGAGGAATGCGGCGTCTTCGGCGTCTGGAACGTGCCCGACGCCGCGGCGGTCACCGCACTCGGCCTGCATGCGCTGCAACACCGCGGGCAGGAGGCAACCGGGATCACCAGTTTCGACGGAGCGAGATTCCACTCGCATCGCGGCATGGGCCTGGTCGGCGACAATTTCGGTGATGCGAGGGTGATCGAGAAATTGCCCGGCCGCATCGCCATCGGACACAACCGATATGCCACCACAGGCGACACAATTCTCCGCAACGTCCAGCCGCTGTATGCGGACTTTGAATTCGGCGGCTTCGCCGTCGCGCACAACGGCAATCTCACCAACGCCCACGTGTTGCACCGCGCCCTGGTCCGTCGCGGCTGCCTGTTCCAGTCCACGACCGATTCCGAGGTGTTCGTCCACCTGATCGCGATCAGTCTGTATTCCACGGTGGTGGACCGGCTGATCGATGCGTTGAAGCAGGTGATCGGCGCCTACTCGCTGGTCGCGTTGTCCAACGAGGCGCTGATGGGCGTGCGCGATCCGCTGGGTGTCCGCCCTCTGATCCTCGGCCGCATCGGCTCCGAGGGGACCGGTGGCTGGGTGCTGGCCAGCGAGACCTGCGCGCTGGACATCGTCGGCGCCGATTTCATCCGCGATGTGGAGCCGGGTGAGATCGTGGTGATCAACGATCAGGGCGTGCACAGCATCAAGCCGTTCAACAAGCAGCGGGAACGCTTCTGCGTGTTCGAATACATCTACTTTGCGCGCCCCGATTCGGTGATGGAAGGCATGCCGGTGTATGACGCGCGCAAGCGCATCGGCGCCGAACTGGCGATCGAGGCCGGCGTTCCCGCCGACGTCATCGTGCCGGTTCCCGATTCCGGCGTGCCCGCGGCCATGGGCTACTCCATCCAAAGCGGCATCCCGTTCGAGCTTGGGATTATCCGCAATCACTACGTCGGCCGCACCTTCATCGAGCCGACCGACCATATCCGTCATCTCGGGGTGAAGCTGAAGCACTCGGCCAACCGTCCGGTGCTTCAGGGCAAGCGCGTGGTGCTGGTGGACGACTCGATCGTGCGCGGCACCACCAGCAAGAAGATCGTCGAGATGGTCCGAGCGGCCGGCGCCAAGGAGGTGCATATGCGAATCTCCTCACCGCCAACGACCCACTCCTGCTTTTACGGCATCGACACGCCGGAGCGCAGCAAGCTGCTCGCGTCGAGCCATAGCGTCGAGGAAATGGCGGACCTGATTGGCGCCGACAGCCTGGCGTTCATCTCGATCGACGGGTTGTACCGCGCGCTAGGCAAACCGGGCCGCGATCCCGAGCAGCCGCATTATTGCGACGCCTGCTTCACCGGCGACTACCCGATCGCATTGCCGGATCAACAGGATAACGCGGATCGCCAGCTCAGCCTGCTCGCGGCGCACCACTGATGTCCGGATTGGCTGCAATCGCACTGGAGGGCAGCATCGCCCTGGTGACCGGAGCCAGCCGGGGCATCGGTGCAGCCACGGCGATCGAACTGGCCCGGCTCGGCGCGAAGGTGGTTATCACCGCGCGCACCCAGGGTGGCCTCGAGGAGACCGACGACGCGATCCGCGCGCTTGGCGGTGAGGCGACCATCCTGCCGTTGGATCTGCGTGAGGGCGATCGGATCGACGCGATCGGACCGACGCTGTACCAGCGCTTCGGCCGCCTCGATATCCTCGTCCATAACGCCGGCGCGCTCGGCCGGCTGACACCGGTCGCGCACATCCTGCCGAACGATTGGGCTGATGTGGTTGGGGTCAACCTGTCCGCGGGCTGGCGGCTGATCCGCACCTGCGACCCGCTGCTGCGTCAAGCGCCGACAGGGCGGGCGGTGTTCGTGACCGAGGCCCGTGCTCGGGAACCACGTGCCTACTGGGGTGCGATGGGGGCCACAAAGGCGGGGATGGAGCACCTCGTGCAGGCCTGGGCGCAGGAGGTGGCGATCACGCGGCTGAGGGTCAACCTGTTTGATCCGGGACCCGTCGCGACGCGCATGCGGTCAAACGCGTTCCCTGGCGAGGACCGGACCACGCTGCCGACGCCGGCCGAGGTCGCACCGGCGCTGGCGGCGCTGTGCCTGCCAACGGAACAGCGCAACGCAGCGCTGGTTCGGTTCGGGCAGGCGACAGCGGGCGAAGCCCCAATTGCCGGCATTGCCGCCGTACTCGGCGCCTGATCGTCCGGCTCGACGTCCTCGCGGGCGGCGAACCATAGCGACCCCAGAGGCACGCGGCCGCTTTGCGAGGGATCGGACCGGGCAGCGGCCGTTCAGTCCCGATCCTTTTCCAGGTTCATGATCGCGTTGCCGATCGCGACGGAGCCAAAGGTCACGACGCAACCAAAGGTGAGCAGCGCAAAGCCGAGCCAACCGCCGTCGACGTGTTGTACGAGGTCTCCCAGCAAGCCGATATTCGTCTCCACGAGGCCGATCGCCGCGATCACGCCGGCAATACAGCCGGCGAACAGGTGTGGCAGGACGTACCGCAAAACTTCCATGGGGGAGAGACGTTACCACATGCGCGGCGTTGCCTCGACTCTTCGTGCTCTCGTTGATGTCATTCGTGCACCACACCTGCGGCACCCAGCCCGTTTGGGATGCGCACGAAACGCAATGCGAATTGCCTTCCTGCGGGACGGAGCGGGATCCTGGCACTCGGGGATGGCGATCAGCGCAGGTTGCTGCCGCGCCCGGTGCAGGCGTGTTACTTCCAACCGAACCCGCCGGCGACGAGCGACCGTCGGAGTCACCCGCATCACGGCCCGTCAGTCCGCCACGCCCATCGCCCGTGGCGCTTCCTCCAGCTTGGTATCGTGTTTCAACGCCAGCACGATGACCATCCCCATGACCGCGCAGGCCGCGATGGCCCACAGCCCGGCGGAGAACGTCCCGGTCACGTCCTTCAGCCAGCCCATGATGAACGGACCGAAGAACCCTGCGAGGTTGCCGATCGAGTTGATGACCGCAATCCCGGCCGCCGCCGCGGCACCGGATAGAAACGCCGTTGGGAAGGTCCAGAACACCGGCAGCACCGCGAACACCCCGAACGCGCCAACCGACAGGGCGACCATCTTCAGCGTCGGGTCGTCGAGCAAGGTCGACCCGGCGATGCCCACCGCGGCGATCAGAAGCGGGACTGCGGCGTGCCAGCGCCGTTCCATTTTCGCGTCGGACCGGCGGCTCCAGATCACCATGCCGATGGTGCCGACGATGTACGGCACGGCAGAGACGAAACCGACCGCGACGTTCGACAGGCCGAAGCCCTTGACGATCTGCGGCAGCCAGAACGCGGTGCCGTAATTCGTCGCGACCGCCCCGAAATAGACCAGCGACAGTGCCAGGACCTTCGGATTGAACAGTGATTGCAGGACGGTCATCCCGTGCACGTGCTCTTTCTGCTGCGCCTCGGCCGCGAGACGGCGGCTGAGCCAGGTGCGTTCCTCCGGTGCCAGCCACTTTGCGTCCGCCGGACGGTCAGTCAAGTAGAACCAGACGACGACCGACAGGACGACGGCGGGCGCGGCCTCCAGGATGAACAGCCACTGCCAGCCGGCGAGGCCACCGGCGCCGTCCAGTCCCAGGATCAGGCCCGAGACCGGAGAGCCAAGCACCGAGGACAGCGGGATCGCGGCCATGAACCATCCTATGATGCGGGCGCGGTAGACACCGGGAAACCACAGGGTCAGGTAGAAGATGATGCCGGGAAAGAAGCCCGCCTCGGCGACCCCAAGCAGGACCCGCACGATGTAGAAGCTGGTTTCGCCGCCGACCAGCGCCATCGCACCGGACAGGATGCCCCAGGACATCATGATGCGCGCGATCCACTTTCGGGCGCCAAAGCGTTCCAGCGCCAGGTTGGACGGCACCTCGAACACGAAGTAGCTGAAGAAGAAAATCCCGGCGCCGAAGCCGAACGCAGTGGACGAGATGCCAAGCGCCTTGTTCATCGAGAGCGCCGCGAAGCCAACGTTGACGCGGTCAAGATAAGCGACGAAATAGCAGAGCATCAGAAATGGCACGATCCGCCGCGACACCTTCGCGATCGTGCTCTGTTCAACCGGATCCATTGGAACTCTCTCCCTTGGCGCGGGCAATTCCCGCATTTTTGTCGTTCCGGCCGTCCCGTCTTGGTCGGGGGCCGCGCCTGCCTTCGTCTTGATGACGCCTCTGCGGCGCGCGTCACCCACCATGGTCATGCCGATGACATTGGCACCTGTCCATGTCCAGACGCCGCAATAGACAGACGGGCTTGCACGGTCAATTGCCGGGCGGTGTAATCGCCGCCATGGCAATACTGGTAACGGGTGCGGCGGGCTTCGTCGCACTGAACGTTGTGGAACACCTGCTGGCCGCGGGCCGCGACGTCATCGGGCTTGACCGGATCGCGCTGCCGGATCGCGCGGCCCGGGATTTCGCGGCACTCCCGGGCCGTCTGACGATGATTGGCGGTACCATCCTGTCGGATGCCGATCTGTCGCGGGCGTTGACGGCGGCGCCCATCGAGGCGGTCATCCATTGCGCGGTCATCACGGCCGGCTCACGTCGTGAGACGGAGGATCCGGGCTCCATCGTCGAGGTCAATATTCAGGGAGCGGTCACGACATTGGTGGCGGCCGCACGCCACGGCGTGAAGCGTTTCGTCTACCCCAGTTCCGGCGCAGTTTACGGTGCTGCGGCCGCGACGGTCGACCTGATGGATGAGGACGCGCTGCGTCCGGCCCCGGTGAACCTGTACGGACTGACGAAGTTTGCGGCGGAATCGATCTTGCCGCGTATTGCCGAGACCCAGGGCGTGGCGCTGACCGCCGCCCGGCTCGGGATCGTTTACGGTCCCTGGGAATATGCGACCGGTGTGCGGGACACGCTGTCGCCGATGCTGCAGACGCTCGACCTTGCGGCGGCGGGCACGGAGGCGGTGCTCGGTCCTCCGTGGCGCGGCGATTACACGCTGTCACGCGACATCGCGTCCGGGTTGGTCGCGATCGCCGATCAGGCATCCACGCCGCGGACGGTCTACAACCTGGCGACCGGCCAAGGCACGACGGTCGAGGACTGGTGCCGCGTGCTGGAGAGCCGACTGCCCGGCTTTCGGTGGCGTCGAGCCAAGCCGGGCGAAGCCTGGAATGTCGAAAGCCACACCGGGTTCGATCGAGGTGCCATGGCGGTGGCCCGGATCACGGCCGACACGGAGTACCGGCCGGCATTCGATCTGGCGAGCGCGGCCGATCATCTGCTCGCCTGGCGGCAATCCTGACGTTTTTTCCACCATCATGCCGCCGTCCATGGGCGGTGCGAACCGGCCCTGGCCGAAGCACCAGTTGAGGCGGATCGACAATGGCTTCGCGGCCGGACGGGCCAGCGCGTGTAAGGGGTGCCGCTCACCTTATCCGAGCTCAGCGTTGGGCACTGCCTGGTATGCGCGCGGAGGGGTGGCGTGGCGACTGCGCGCGGAGGGATGGCGTGCTGACTGCGCGCGGCGAGTTGCGTGGCGGCTGCGCGCGCGAAATCAAGGGGATACGAGGCAGCCGGCCGTCGCCGGGGCGGCAACAATTCAGCCGACTGCCCCGCCGTACCTATGGCAAAGGCCGCAGCGGCCTCAAACCGAGATGTGTTCCAGGATCGCCCGCCGCTGATCGATACCCCACACAGCAATCAAGACCGCGGGGATCAACGCGCCGGGGATCATCACGTAGATGAACCATCCCGCGTGTCCGAACGCAGCGGTCGTGGTGAACAGCCATCCCGCGACGATCGGACCGAACACCGCGCCGAGGTGCCCGATGCCGTCGGTCAGCCCGGTGCCGGTCGCGCGTAGCCGAGTCGGGTAACTGGCGGCCGTGTAGTTGTACATGCTGAACAGCCAGACCTCGGTGGCGCCCCAGGAGAGCGTGACCAGCACGTACGACTCGATGACCGTGTGGGCGAAGTACAGCACGCTCAGCATCGTCGCGGTGATGATCGCGCTGACCAGGATGACGAAGCGCCGCTCCACCGCCTCGCCGAGCGCCGCACAGATCGCCAGTCCGCCACCGCCGCCTACCGTGGACGAAATCAGGATCACGCCGAAAGCCTGGTCGGCGGTCAGGCCAAAGCCGCGCAGCATCAGCGTTTCGTACCCGCCGAAACCATAGATCATGCCGCTGTAGCCCAGGATCCAGGCAACCAGCAGCAGCATGCTCCGCCGGCCGTATTCACCGCGAAACAACTCCCTCACCGGGACATGCTGCCCGACGCTGACCGCGTATTTGCCGTATTGCGGCTCCGGCAGGCGGTCCAGACCGCTGCGGCGGAGGCACTCGGCTTCCAGCGCGGCCGTGACACGTTCGGCTGCTTCATGCCGGCCGTGCGCTTCCAGCCAGCGTGGTGATTCAGGGATCATCCAGGCGAGCGGCAGCAGGACCACCAACGAGACGACACAGTAGAAGGTGATGAAGAGTTCGTAGTGCTGAGGGATCCAGAGAATCGCCGGGATATTGCCGAGCAGCCCATAGACGGCGACCGCCAGCACCTGTGAGCCGAGCATGACCCGGCCGCGGTCTTTCGGGGGAATGAGTTCACCCATATAGACGACGTTGACGGCCAGCACGCCCCCGAGGCCGATCGCCGACAAGCCAAAGAACACCATCAGGAGCGTGTAATTGTTGGTCAAGGCGGTCGGCCACATCAGCAAGGCGATCGTCAGGGTCGAAATCAGCAGGGCGACGCGCCGGCCCCAGCGATCCGCGACAAGGCCGATGAGGTACTCACCGACGAGAATTCCGACCCCGAACTGCATCGCCAGCAGGAGCGAAAACGCAGTCATGCCGAACGCATGCTGTGGCAGCCAGACAAACGGGTAGACTTTGGCCGGGATGCCGTCGGCGGCAATGATCACGCCCCAGAACAGCTGGCTGATGAGCGCCAGACGCCACTGCGCCCATGTCAGGGGCAGGCGGTCGATGCGTGCGGCAATGCGTCCGACTTCAGGGGGTTGTTCTGACGTTCCCATGCGCGGCGACCTAGTGGTAGCGTTCCCTCGAGCGGCATTAACGAAGCGGCGGTTGCGTGGTTTCCGCAAAGCGTCTGCGGAAATTCTCCCGCCCGGGCGGCTTGCGGGTCAAGACCAGTCGGTCGGCTACCTGCCGGCAGGCAAGCATGAGCCGCTGAAAAGGCCGGCTTTGCAAGACCGCTGCCGGGGGTGAAAAGCGACGTGATGCGGCTCCCGAAAGGGTGCCGTCTATTCCGGGCTGCCATGTGGCGCGGACCCGCCGAGCGAACGCCAACGAGCCACGGCGACATCGTGCGCCTCATAGTTGCGTGAGAAGATATGGCCGCCCGTGCCGTCCGCGACGAAGAACAGATCGTCGCTCGTCGCCGGATGCAGGACCGCGTGCAGGCTGTCCAGGCCGGGTGAGCAGATCGGTCCGGGCGGCAGACCCGCGCTGCGATACGTGTTGAACGGATCGTCCCGCCCCAGTTCCGCTCGGGTCAGTCGATGATCGAGCACGCCGGCGCCGTTGCTGGCCAGATAGACGACTGTCGGGTCGGCCTGCAGCTTCATGCCCTGACGCAGCCGGTTGAGATAGACCGCCGCAACGTGCGGCCGCTCCTCGGGCTTGGCGGTTTCGCGTTCGACGATGCTGGCCAGGATCAGGGCGTCGCGGGGGCTTGACAATGGCAGGCCAGGCGCGCGGTCCGCCCAGGATGCATCAAGACCCTTGTCCATCGCGGCCTTGGCCCGGGCCACCAGCGTCGCGCGGTCTGCACCGTACTCGTACTCGTAAGTTTCCGGCAGCACGGATCCTTCCTCGATCGTCTTCACATCGCCGGTCATCGCCTCGGCATGCGCCAACACGCCCAGGATCTGCTGTGCGGTGAGGCCTTCGGCGATCGTCAGATGATGTTCGACCGGGTGGGCGGTGCGCAGGATCGTCAGCACCTGACGGATCGAGGCGTGTGCGGGAAAGGCGAACTCCGCCGCACGCAGGCTGCCTTCGCCGCGGGTCAGCCAGGCGGCTGCGCGGAACAGGATCGGCTGCTCCAGCAGACCGTCGGAGGCCAAGGCTGCGGCGAGTTGGGCCGTGCCGCTGCGCGGCACCACGATCGCGCGGGGTTCGGGCAGCATACCGGGTTGGTCCAGGATGCGGCGCCAGATATGGGCCCCGCCCGCGAATGCGCCAGCCAAGGCGACAGTCGCCAGGACAGCCCCGGCCAGCCCGGACAGCAGTCTCCGCCGCCACCGCCGGGGCGGCGTCGGATCAGACGGCGCGGAAGATGATCGAGGCGTTGGTGCCACCAAACCCGAAGCTGTTCGAAAGTGCCACCCTGACCCGCCGCTCCTGCGCCGTATGCGCCACCCGATCGATGACGCTCGACCGGCTCGGTTCGTCCAGGTTCAGCGTCGGCGGCACGACGCCATCGCGGATCGCCAGGATCGAGAACACCGCCTCGATCGCGCCGGCGGCACCCAGCAAGTGGCCGGTGGCCGACTTGGTGGACGACATCGCCAGACCGCGCGCCGCCGAGCCGAACAGCCGCTCCACCGCTTCGAGTTCCAGATCGTCGCCCAGCGGCGTGGAGGTGCCATGCGCATTCACGTATTGAATGTCGGCCGGGCTGTAGCCGCCGTTTCGCATGGCGTTGCGCATCGATCGGAACGCACCGTCGTGGCCTTCGGCTGGCGCGGTGATGTGGTAGGCGTCACCGGACATGCCGTAACCCGACACCTCGGCGTAGATTTTGGCGCCGCGCCGCTTTGCATGCTCATATTCCTCGAGCACGACGCAGCCGGAGCCTTCGCCCATCACGAACCCGTCGCGGTCCTTGTCCCAGGGACGCGACGCGGCGGCTGGTCGGTCGTTGAACCCGGTGGACAAGGCGCGCGACGCACAGAAGCCGGCGATGCCGATTTCACACACCGTCGCCTCGGCGCCCCCGGCGAGCATGACGTCCGCGTCGCCGAGCCCGATCAGCCGCGATGCATCGCCGATCGCATGCACGCCCGTCGCGCAGGCCGTCACCACCGAATGGTTGGGACCCTTGAAGCCGTACTTGATCGACAGATGGCCGGAGGCCAGGTTGCCAAGCGCGGATGGGATGAAAAAGGGCGACAGTCGCCGGGCCTTGCCCTCATGGACCAGGATCGAGGCCTGGTAGATGGTCTCGAGGCCGCCGATACCCGAACCGATCATCACGCCGGTGGCGCAGCGATCATCCTCGGTTTCCGGCGCCCAGCCGGAGTCGGCCACCGCTTCGGTGCCCGCGACCATCGCGAGATGGATGAAGCGATCCATCTTCTTCTGGTCCTTGACCGGGACCCACTCGTTGATATCGAGGCCGCCGGATTGTCGGGTTCCGGCCGGGACCTGCCCGGCGACCTTGCAGGGCGAATCCGTGGCGTCGAACGCCGTGATGGCGCCGATGCCGGATTCGGCATTGATCAGCCGGCGCCAGACATGGTCCACGCCAACACCCAGGGGACAGGCGATGCCCATGCCCGTCACCACTACTCGCCGCATCACAGCAGGCCTTTCGCTTTGTTCAGACCGCAGTCTCTACTGCTTCTGCTTTTCTATGTAGTCGATCGCATCCTTGACCGTTGCAATCTTCTCCGCCGCGTCCTCGGGGATTTCAACGTCGAACTCCTCCTCGAACGCCATGACCAGTTCGACCGTATCGAGACTGTCGGCGCCCAGGTCGTCGATGAATGACGCTTCCGGTGTCACCTTGGCTTCATCCACGCCCAGATGTTCCACCACGATCCGCTTGATCTTGTCGGCAATGTCGCTCATCGGCTTCGCTACTCCTGAACTATTGTGTCGGCTTTGGTTATTGTCCGGCTGATCCGCCGCCGGTGCCTTGTCCCGGTCCACGAAGCGAGCCCGCGCCAGACATAGCTACGGGGCGCTTAGCATGGTTTTCGGAAACCGGGAAAGGTCAGCGGCCGGTGAGGTCGGTCGTTAGATCATCGCCATTCCGCCATTGACGTGCAGTGTGGCGCCAGTGACCCACCCGGCCTCATCGGACGCCAGATAGGCGACCGCGGCGGCGATGTCTTCGGGCTGGCCAAGCCGGCGCAGCGGGATCGATTCCGACAATTTGGCCTTCTGGGACTCACCCAGCACGTCGGTCATCGCGGTCACGACAAAGCCCGGCGCCACGACATTGATGGTGATCCCGCGTGAGGCGACTTCCTGCGCCAGCGCCTTTGACATGCCTACCAACCCAGCCTTGGCCGCGGCATAGTTGGCTTGTCCGGCGTTGCCGGTGGCGCCGACGATGGATGAGATGTTGATGATCCGGCCGGCCCGCCGACGCAGCATGCCGCGCAGGACCGCCCGAGCCAGCCGGAACGGGGCCGAGAGATCCACATCGAGCACCGACTGCCAGTCCTGATCGGACATGCGCAGGGCCAGCATGTCTTTGGTCATCCCGGCATTGTTCACCAGAATATGCAGCGGGCCGGTGGCCTGCTCCGCTCTGTCGATCAGCGCATCGGCTTCCGCAGCGTCCCGCAGATCGGCCGGGCAGACGTGGGCGCGCTCGCCCAACTGGATGGCCAACGCCTCCAGCGCATTGCGCCGCGTGCCCGACAAGGCGACGTTGGCCCCCTGGGCATGCAAGGCTCGGGCGATTGCCGCACCGATGCCACCCGAGGCCCCGGTGACCAGCGCGGCCTTGCCGTCCAATCGGAACATCGGTTCCTCCCTTGGGGTTCAGAGACTTTTCAGCACCGCTTCGATTTCCGCCGGCGTGCCGACGGCCATCCCGGTCGCATCCGGCGCGATGCGTTTGATCAGTCCCGTCAGCACCTTGCCGGCGCCCAGTTCAACGAATCGGTCGACGCCCATATCGGTCATCGCCATGACGCACTCGCGCCAACGCACGGTGGCGGTCACCTGTTGCACCAGCAGTTCGCTGATCCGCCCGGGCTCAGACTCGCGTTTGGCCGACACGTTGGCAACCAGCGGCACGCTAGGCGGCCTGGGCGGAGTCTTCGCCAGCGCATCGGCCATCGCGTCCGCTGCGGGCGCCATCAGCGCGCAGTGGAATGGTGCCGACACCGGCAGCAGCATCGCGCGTCTGACCCCCTTCGTCTTCGCGATTTCCACGGCTCGGTCGATCGCGGTGCGGTGCCCGGAGATGACGATCTGTCCGCCGCCATTGTCATTGGCGGGCTGCACGATTTCCACCACGCCGGTTTCCGGTACCGGAGCGGCCTCCTCGCAGATTGCGCGCGCCTGATCCATGTCGGCGCCCAGCAGGGCGGCCATCGCGCCGACACCCGCGGGCACGGCCTTCTGCATCGACTGACCCCGCAGTTTCAGCAGCCGGGCCGCATCGCTGACCGAGAACGCCCCCGCAGCGGCGAGGGCGGTGTACTCGCCCAGCGAATGACCGGAGACCACGAACGCCGCGCGCTGCAGACTGGTCCCACCCTCCCGCTCCAGCACCCGCAGCACCGCGATCGAGTGCGCCATCAGCGCCGGCTGGGTATTTTCCGTCAGCGTCAACTCCTCGCCCGGTCCTTCGAACATCAGCTTGGACAGCTTCTGCTTCAGGGTCTCGTCGACCTCCTCGAACACCTCCCGCGCGGCGGCGAATGCGGCGGCGAGGTCGCGGCCCATCCCCACGGCCTGGCTGCCCTGGCCCGGAAATATGAAGGCATTAACCGGCATGCACGGGTGACTTTCGCAGATGTCTGGTTGGAACGACGGAAGGCGCGGTCAGGTTACGGATGGGTAGGATTGGCGCGGGGGCGTAGCGGCGGGTACCGGGGCTGTCAAGGATACAAGCAGCACCCTGCCAGGCGCATCGGGCCGCTCGTGCGGGAGATCACCGGGCAGCTCATGGCGTCCCGCGCGACGCAGCACCGTGCAGGGACCCGCGGTCACGCCTCGCAGGCGCTCGACCGGCGCGCGATCGCCGTAGCGGGCGCCCGGGCCGCGGTTTTCATGGATAATCTCATGGCTGCCTCTCATGGTTGCCTCTCATGGCAGCATCGACAGCACGGCCTCCGCGGCGCATTCCGACGGGCGCCCGGACGGTGGCCGCAGCAGCGCCAGAGCCTCGGCAAAGCCTTGTCGCTGGATCGCAACGGCGTCCCGGTCAGTCAGCAGGCGATGCAGTTCGGCGGCGAGTCGGTCGGGACGGCTGTCATACTGCAGCAGTTCCGGGACCACCGGCCGATCCAGCAGAAGATTGATGATCGAGGCGTACTTGATCCTGATCATGCGCCTGGCAATCTGGTGCGACACCGGATTGACGCGATAGGTCACCAGCATCGGGATGTTGGCCAGAGCCAGCTCCAGCGTCGAGGTGCCGGATTTGGTCAGAGCCGCGGCCGACGCGGCGAAGGCGTCGTGCTTGCCCTCGGTGTCAGCCACCAGGATCGGCCGGATCGGCCAGGACGAGGTGTGCTGCCGCACGGTCGCCTCCACCGGCCCCGCCAGCGGCACGACCGGCACCACCGGTTCCGGCAACAGTCTGATCGTCGCTTCCAGGATCGGCAGCAGTCGGGACACCTCCGTGTGCCGGCTGCCCGGCATGACGGTCAGGATCCGAGCCTCCGGCGCTATTCCATGGCGGGCGCGAAAGCGTGCCGCGTTGCCGGTTTCCGCGCCGCTTTCCAACACCGGATGCCCGACGAAGCGGGCCGGCAAGCCATGGCCGGCGAAGAACGCCGGCTCGAACGGCAGCAGGCACAGCAGTTCATCCCACAGACCGGGAAAGTGTTTCACCCGGTTCTCCCGCCAGGCCCACACCTGAGGTGCGACATAGTGAGCACGCCTCAGTCCGCTGCCTTGCACAGAGCGCAGCACCCGAAGCGTGAAGCCGGGCGAATCGATCGTAACCAGGACGTCGGGTTTTCGCGTTGTGATGTCGGCGACGGTCCGCCGCAGCAGGCCGCGAAGCTCGAAAATCTTCGGCAGTACTTCGAGCAGCCCCATTAGCGACAGGGCGCGAATCGGGAACAGGCTGGTCAGTCCTTGTGCCGCCATCGCACTGCCGCCGACGCCGGCAAACTCGACGTCGGGCCGCAGCGCCCGGATCGCATGCATCAGCCGTCCGCCCAGCACATCGCCGCTCTGTTCGCCGGCGATCAGGTAGATCAGGGGCATGTTTCAGGCGCGATAATGACGAACGTGCAGGCCCTTCGCCGGCTGCTTCCGCAACATGACAGGCGACAGGACTGGCGGTGCCCACGCTGCGTGGTTCGGCTGGTCATAGCGATGCTTCCGATCGTGCAAGTGCCGCAGCGAAGCTCGGGCGGCAACACGCCGCAAGCTCCCATGTGCCACTCCGCCAGTCGACCCGCCGTCAAAGCGAGAGGACGCGGGCGGCAGCCGACGTGGACACCCACGCCGTGCCCGGCGACCGCTGCATCTCGATCCGGCAAAGGCCGGTTCTTCGTGGCAAGCGATGCCGGGTCGCCTGCGTGCGGTGGCAGCGTTTCCGGGTTCCGTCATCGCGGAGGGCGCGATGCAGGCGGCCTCCTTCTGCCGGATGGTCGCATGGATCACGAAAAGGAGAGCGCCCCGCGCAAAGTTCGCTATTGCGACGCATTCTCAATTGAGTCAGGCTCCGCTTCGCATTCAGGAGGTTTCGCAAATGGGTCAGGTCATCGCGTTCCCCGTCCCGCCGACGTCATATCCCGATCGCGCGGCTGATCTCGATCATGCTGAGTGCGTACTGCTCATCGCCATTCGCTCCTGGGTCGACTGCTACAAACTGGGCGAGGACCCGATCCCGCGTCTCTGCCAGGGGCTTGAGATCGCAGGTGCCCCGGATGCCGCGTTTTCCATTGATGGCCTGATGACGGTGGTTGCCCGCAGCGTCGTACGCCCGGTCGAGATCCACTGCCTGCGCTGCCCCCAGCTATCGGACGACGAGAAGAACCTGCTGCGAGCGGCCAGTCTCGCTCAGGCAGACGACGGCGAACTGGCGGAGAAGGTGCTGCGGACCTGCCTGCTTTCGGCGCAAGGTGCGGAATTTGCCATCGGCCCGCTCGAGGGCCTCGCTGAGTTGTTTGCCCAGGCTCGGCTGTTTCTCTGCCGGCGCCGACTGCCGGCGGAGCATCCGGCGGCGGACGACACGCGCGAATCGTGGTCTCCGCCGCAATCACTGCACTGAACCCGAGGGAGCCGCATGATGACGATCATCCGCTCGCTTGGCGTCACCACGCTGGTGGCACTGATGTCCGCGCACCGAGGTGCAGCGGAGCAACTGGAGGCGGCACGCCCAGCGTTTGACCAGGCCGCGGTCGAGGCGCTCGAGGCCTATCTGCGCGGCCATGCCGATCGGCCTTGTTCCTGCTGGGGCGAGGAGAGCGTCAGGCGGAAACCCCGCATCTCGAAGCCGGAGCGACCGGTACGCTGCTGAAGCCGAACCGGTGCTCCATCGGGCTCTAGCGGATCGCCGCCATCAGGTAATTGACCGCCATGTCGCGCCCGGTCCGCCAGCGGCCGGTCAGCGGATCGGCGGTCAGCCCGGTGACTTCACCAACCCGCAAGCCTGCCGCTCGCAGCATGTCCGCCAGTTCCGCCGGGGTGATGAACGCCTTCCAGTCATGGGTGCCGACCGGCAGCATCCGTAGCAGGTATTCGGCCCCGAGCTTCCCGACGATCCAGGACCGCCGTGTGCGGTTCAGCGTGGAAAGGACCAGCCGGCCGTCCGGTTCAAGCAGCGATGCCAGCACCCGGACGAATTGCTGCGGGTCCGGCACGTGCTCGATCACCTCCAGGGCGGTGATCACCGGGAAACGCAACCCTTCGGCCGCCAGATCCTCAGCCAGGCAGGCGCGATAGGCCAGATGCAGCCCCAGGCCCGCGGCATGCGCCCGGGCGGCCTCGATCGCCTCCCCGGCGGCATCGATCCCCAGGACGTCGTGGCCATGCCGGGCCAACGCCTCGGCCGCCAGCCCGGCGCCGCAGCCGACGTCCAGGATGCGAGTGGGGCCCTGCAGTAATCCCTCGATCCAGCCGATTCGCGCCGGATTCATCCGATGCAGCGGCTTCATCGGGCCGTCCGGATTCCACCAGCGCGACGCCAACCGGTCGAATTTTCCGACTTCCGCCGCCGAAACCGTGCCGCCGCTCATGATTGTTGCTCCGTCCGCCGCTCGTCAGTATGTGTGCGCCCGTATAGCAAATTGGCAATCGACCCCATTCATGGCCCGTATCGTGATGAAATTCGGCGGCACCTCCGTCGCCGACCTCGACCGTATCCGCAACGTTGCCCAGCGCGTCAAATCCGAGGTCGAGCATGGCAACCAGGTCGCGGTCGTGGTTTCCGCCATGTCAGGTGTGACTAACCAGCTCGTCAAATGGTGTACCGACCTGTCCCCGCTGCACGATGCTCGGGAGTATGACGCCGTCGTCGCCACCGGCGAGCAGGTCACTTCCGGCCTGCTGGCGATCTGCCTGCAGGAGTACGGGATCGACGCCCGTTCCTGGCAGGGCTGGCAGATCCCGATTCGCACCGATACCGCGCACGGCAAGGCGCGCATCCAGTCGATCGAGGGGGAGGAACTGGTCCGCCGCATGGCGACAGGCCAGGTGGCGGTGGTCGCCGGCTTCCAGGGGATCGCGCCGGACAACCGCATCACCACACTCGGGCGTGGCGGTTCCGACACCTCGGCGGTGGCCCTGGCGGCCGCGCTGAAGGCCGACCGCTGCGATATCTACACGGACGTGGATGGAGTCTATACGACCGACCCCCGGATCGTGCCGAAAGCGCGTAAACTCGCAAAAATCGCGTATGAGGAAATGCTGGAACTGGCATCGGTCGGCGCCAAGGTGCTGCAAACGCGAAGCGTTGAACTGGCGATGAATGAGGGCGTCCGTGTGCGGGTTCTGTCCAGTTTTTTGGACGCGCCGCCCGGAGGGGGCACCGGAACCCTGGTCGTGGATGAGGACGAGATCGTGGAAAAAGAGAATGTGTCGGGGATTGCCTACTCCCGCGACGAGGCAAAGATCACGGTGCGCCGCGTGCCCGACCGGCCGGGCATCGCCGCGGCCATTTTCGGCAAGCTGTCCGAGGACAATGTCAACGTCGACATGATCGTGCAGAATATTTCGGCCGACGGCACGACCGACATGACGTTCACCGTCGGCAAGGCCGATCTGCCGCGGGCGCGTGCCGCCCTGGCCGATATCAAGAATCAGATCAACTACGCCGAGTTGCTGGTGGACCCGGACGTGGCGAAGATCAGTGTGGTCGGTGTCGGCATGCGCAGCCACGCCGGCGTCGCGAACACGATGTTCAGCGCGCTGGCGGACAAGGCGATCAACATCCAGGTCATTTCGACTAGCGAGATCAAAGTAAGCGTGCTGATCGCATCCGAATACACGGAGCTTGCAGTCCGAGCCCTGCATACCGCCTATGGGCTCGATGCAGCCTGAATCTCCCGCTGGTAACCCAGAATCCCCGGTCGGCGACAAGGCGGACGACGCGCTGACAGCGGCGCGGGTTCGGCTGGATCGGCTGTGGGCCCGTGGCACGGCCTTCCTCGGCTGTCGCTATGCCATCCTGGGCGGAGCAATGAGCTGGGTGAGCGAGAAGCACCTGGTCAGCGCGATTTCCAACGCCGGAGGCTTCGGCGTCATTGCCTGTGGTGCAATGAGTCCTGCCCAGCTGGCCGAGCAGATCGCGGGCGCGCAGGCGCTGACCGACAAGCCGTTCGGCGTGAACCTCATCACCATGCACCCCGAGCTGAACGATTTGATCCGGGTGACGCTGGAAGCCAAGGTCGGTCACATCGTCCTGGCTGGCGGCATCCCGCCGGGCCCGGCGGTCCGCGCCGTGAAGGACGGCGGTGCCAAGCTGATCGCCTTTTCGCCGGCGCTGTCCCTCGCCAAACGCCTCGTCCGCTCGGGCGCCGATGCGATCGTCATCGAGGGTTCCGAAGCCGGCGGTCATATCGGTCCGGTGTCCTTGACCGTGCTGGCGCAGGAGATCCTGCCGCATCTGCGCGACGTGCCGGTCTTCGTGGCCGGCGGCCTGGGTCGTGGCGAGGCCATCCTGTCGTACCTGGAAATGGGTGCGTCGGGTGCCCAGCTGGGGACGCGCTTCGCGGCTTCGGAAGAGTCGATCGCCCATCCGCGGTTCAAGAAGTTCTTCGTTCAAGCCAGCGCGCGCGATGCCGTACCGTCGGTGGAGCTCGATCCTCGCTTGCCGGTGATTCCGGTACGCGGACTGGCGAACGATGGCACCAAGCGGTTTCTGCAGCATCAAGCCGAGACTCGGGACAAATTCCTCGCCGGGGAGGTGTCCAAGGAGGAGGCGCAACTGCTGGTGGAACGATTCTGGGCGGGTGCCCTCAGACGGGCGGTGATCGACGGCGACATCGAGACCGGTTCGGTCATGGCGGGCCAGTCGGTGGGGATGGTCACCAGGATCCAGCCGGTGGCTGAGATCATCCAGGAATTGATCGATCAGGCCGTCGCAGCGATAGCTGCGCGGGAATAGTCGCAGCGATAGCTGCGCGGACATAGCGGCAGCGATCGCGGCGTGAAACCGGCGGCAGCGACCCCGGTGCGGTTTCAGCCACGGCGCCGGCGGCGCGGGACGGGTCCGGCGCTCCTCATCCGGAGCTGCGGCAGGAGCCGGGGCCGTGCGGCCGGACCACGACGAACCCACACGTCCCTATTCGGGCGCGCCGGTCAGCATCGCCTCTCCACCCTTGGGGTCTTTCACCGTTGCGTCGAGCACGCGCCAGCCCCGCTTCTCCTTGGCGATCAGATATTCGCGGTCGTGGATTGCGTTGATCTGCTTGTCGTCGCGCTCGATCACCAGCCGGAAGGCGAGCCCGGCCTGCCGGAATCCAGCCTCCAGCGCATCGGTGACGGCTTGTTCGGTCGCTTGGTCGGTGGCGGCGGAGCAGATGCCGTCATCGGAGGATATCAGCACAAGCTTGGCATCGGCGGCTGACGCATCGAACGCCTGACCCGGGGCCCCGCGCAGGAAAGCGCTCCGGGCCTGCTCCGGCAGCGGCGGCAGACCGGCCCGCTTGGCCCAGTCCCGCAGAGCCGCGGCGTCCCCCGCGAATGGCAGACAGCCCTGGATGAACAGGCCGACGAGCTGTTCGGGGGCAGCAGCATGCGACGCGGCGGGCGCCAGCAGCATCGCCGCCGACGCGAGGGGAACCACCCAGGCAGAGGCGCGGTTCAGCGCAGCAACTCCATCTGGATCGGGCCTTCGCGGCGTCCGTGGGTAAACTGATCAACCTCGGGGTTGCCGCTGTCGAGCAGGTGTTCAGCCGGCCCGGTCCAGATGATGCGCCCGTGGAGCAGCATGGCGGCCCGATCGCCGATGCGGCGGGCGCTGGCCATGTCATGGGTAATGGCGATGGCCGTGCTGCCCAGGCGCTTGACGCAATCGACGATCAACCCGTCGATCACCGCGCCCATGATCGGATCAAGACCGGTGGTCGGCTCGTCGAAGAACATGATGTCGGGCTGCGAGGCGATGGCTCGGGCCAGGGCGACGCGCTTTTGCATGCCGCCCGAGAGTTCCGCAGGGGACAGGTCGCCGACGCTGGCGGCCAGGCCGACCTGCCCCAGAAAGTCGTTGGCGCGGGCACGCGCATCGGTTCGGGTGGCCTTGTGGCGCGCGATCAAGCCAAAGGCGACGTTTTCCCAGACCGGCAGGCTGTCGAACAGTGCACCGTTCTGAAACAGCATGCCGATTCGGGCGCGGATTGCTTCGCGTTCGCTGCGAGGCTGTCTCAGGATGTTCTGACCGTCGATCTCGATAATGCCGTCATCCGGCTCGATCAGCCCGAGGATGCACTTGAGCAGCACCGACTTGCCGGAGCCGGAGCCGCCAATGACGACAAGGGAGGTTCCGGAGGGCACGTCGAGGTCCACCCCGTCGAGTACGCGCTTGGTGCCAAAGCGCTTGTAGAGGCCGCGGATGCGGATCTTGGGAGTTTCGTTGCTCATGGTGGCGTTGATGCCGTGCGACCGAGGCTTGGGCAAGGCCCGGGATTTGAGGCCGCCACGCGCGCTGACAAGAACTCGGTCTGAAAACCGCTGACGCGCTGTTGTGGGGTGGGTCCGGCTGACTGTCGGAGAGCATCGACCAATCCGCCAGCCCGGCCCGCTGCGTGATGGCGGCTGGGTTGATGCACGGATGATCGATGATCTGTTCCGACCGGACCCCCGGGCGGACCAGAGGCTCAGGCTGCTCGAATACCGGAAACAAACGCGTCGACGTCGGTTTTCAGCGCCTCGGACTGCACCCCAAGCTCGTTGGCCGACGCAAGAACCAGGACCGCCGCGGCACCGGTGTCCCGCGCGGCCTGCTTGACGCCGCTGATGTTGTCGGACACGTGGTCGGTGCCCCTGGCTGCCTGCTGAACGTTCCGGGCGATCTCGCGCGTGGCCGCCACTTGTTCCTCCACGGCGGATGCGATGGCAGTGGCGATCTCGCTGATCGCGGTAATCGTCGTGCTGAAGCCGCGGATGGAGTCCACGGCGGCGGTCGTCGCGGCCTGTATGGCCGCAACTTGGGAGGTGATGTCCTCTGTCGCTCGCGCGGTTTGGCTCGCCAGACTTTTCACTTCCGACGCGACGACGGCGAAACCTTTCCCGGCGTCGCCGGCGCGGGCCGCTTCAATAGTGGCAT
>DASWON010000544.1:0-11541 GCA_036398735.1 Rhodopila sp. | reverse complement strand
GAGGTTGGTGAACCGCACCACGAGGTAGATCGCAAATGACAGTGCGAACAGCACCCGGGGCCAGCGCAGCATCCAGAGCGTCGCCGCAAAGAACGCCATCAGAACAACATACAGCGGCAGGATGTTCAGCAGGCTCGGCTGGAACCGCAACAGCAGCGCTTCCAGGATCGACCGGTACGGATCGTCGCCCAGCACGTCCAGCCGGGTCTCCTCGAGGTAGTTCAACCGGTTCAGCGCGGTGGCAGAGTAGGTGACCTGCGCGGTGAACAGCATGAACAGGAAGATATGCGCGACATACAGCGTCCAGACCCGCTTCAGCACGTCGGCGGCGGTCGAGACATAGCCGTACCGCGGCAGCTTCATCCCGTAGGACAGCCCCGCCCCGTATCCGGCGAGCAGCACGAACACCTCGGTCGCATCGCACATGGCGAAGTTCCGCAGGCTGAAATCGCTCAGGACGTCGCCAGGGATGTGATCCGTGAAGATCCACCACAGCGCTAGGCCACGGAAGAAGTCGACGCGGAGATCCCGCGCCGCGGATTGCCTGATCAGGTCCATGGCGCGAATGTGGGAGGCCCCATCGGAACAGACATCGCAGCGATACGAACGGTCACATCACGTTTTAGGGGTTTTCGTTACAGCCCTTCGCCGGCTCGGTGGAAGGCCTCGGCGGTCGCGAGGTATGTGTCGATGTCGCGGTCGTCCGGCGCGGCCATGACGTGCTGCACGCCGGCGTCGCGGTAAGCGCCCAGCGTGGCTCCGATTCCGCCCACGTTCTGCGCGTTGCAACTGATCCGCAGCGAGATGGTGAACGCCGCATCCGGCCGTTCGGCGCGCAGCCGCTTCACCACGGCCGGAGCCTGTTCCGCGCTCACCCGGCTGCCGTGCCAGCCATCCAGCCGCAGCGCCCGCCGGATCGCCGCGTCCGACGAACCGCCGATCCAGATCGGGATCGGGACGGTCGGCTGCGGCTGGGAGCGCATGGTCTCGATCCGCGCCGCGATCCATTTGCTTTCGAACGTCACCGGATCTTGGGTCCACACCGCGCGCATCATGGCGATGCCCTCGTCCATCCGCCGCCCGCGCTCCTTGAACGGCACGCCCAGGGCCTCGAATTCCGCTTCCAGCCAGCCGACCCCGGCGCCCAGGATCAGCCGCCCGCCCGACAGATTCTGCAGCGTCGCCAGTTCCTTCGCCAGCGGCAGCGGATGGCGCATCGGCAGCACCAGTACCGAGGTGCCGAGCCGGACGCGACGTGTCACCGCCGCGGCCCAGGTCAGTGTCAGCACCGGATCCCAGAAGTTGGGTGAGGGTGGGTAGCCGCCATCCTTCGGGACGATGATGTGCTCGCTCACCCAGACGTCGTCGAAGCCGAGTTCCTCGGCCTGAATCGCGGCGCGCCGGATGCTGTCGGGGCCGGCCTTGCGACCGATATGCGGCAGGTGGATGCCAAGCTGCATGATTGTGTCCTCCCGGCCCGATAGTCCTGCGTTTGCAGACCTCTGTCCATGGCTCGTCCCGCGCCCGGCCCGTTGACGCGCCCATCGGGCGACGTGCCGGTTGACGCGCCCGGCCCGTTGATGCGCCCATCGGGCGACGTGCCGGTTGATGCGTCCGGCCCGGTGACGTACCCGGCCCGTTGATGCGCCCATCGGGCGATGTGCCGGTTGACGCGCCGGGCCCGGTGACGCGGGGTGGATCGATGCCAGGCGGATCAGGTGATCCAGGGTGGCCGGACCGGTGGCCGGGCCGCCCGCGAAGGACCCCTCGTCCGGCGTTCGGTTCAGGCCGCCGTGACGGCAGGTTGTTCGATTCGTGGACAAAATAGAGACGATGGTGCTCGAGCCATGGTCACTCGCAGCATAAAAGCATCTCCTCGCGGGCGCATGGCAGCCGATGTGTTCGCTTGCTTTGAAAGCGCGCAGCAAGCCGATAGCCTGCGATAGATCAGTATCGGAGCCAAGGCCATGACCGAGAGGCGACAACTGCGGCTAGGGGCTTTCATGCGCCCGGTGAGTATCCACACCGCGTGGTGGCGCTACCCCGGCGCCTACCCCGACGCCAACTTCAATTTCCGGCATATCGCCCGCTTCGCCCAGACGTTGGAGCGCGGCAAGTTCGATGCGTTCTTCATGGCCGACCATCTGGCCCTGCTGAACATGCCGATGAACGCGCTGAAGCGGAGTGCGACCACCACCTCGTTCGATCCGCTGACGCTGCTGCCCGCCCTCGCCGTCGTCACCGAACGGCTCGGCCTGATCGCCACGGCATCGACCACGTTCAACGATCCGTATCACATCGCCCGCAAGTTCGCCTCGCTCGACCACATCAGCAACGGCCGCGCCGGCTGGAACCTGGTGACGACCTCGAACCCGGAGGCCGCCCTGAACTTCGGCCTGGAAGAACACGTCGAGCATGGCGAGCGCTACCGCAGGGCGCGCGAATTCTATGACGTCGTGACCGGTCTCTGGGACAGCTGGGCGGACGACGCGTTCATTCGCGACGTGGAGAACGGAGTCTACTTCGATCCCGAACGCCTGCATGTGCTGAACCACAAGGGGGAGCATTTCTCGGTACGCGGGCCGCTCAATGTCGCGCGTCCGATCCAGGGCTGGCCGGTGATCGTTCAGGCCGGCGCTTCCGACGCGGGGCGCCAGATCGCCGCGGAAACCGCCGAAATGGTGTTCGCCGCCGGCGGCCCGATCGCCGACGCCCAGACCTACTACGCCGACGTGAAATCCCGGATGGAGGCGATCGGGCGCAACCGCGATCACCTCAAAATCCTGCCCGGCGCGCTGGTCGTGGTTGGCGACACCCTCGCCGAGGCGCAGCGCAAACGCGACCTGCTCGACAGCCTCGTGCATCCCGACAGCGGCATCGGCTCGCTGTCGATCGCACTGGGCTGCGATGCGTCGCAGTTCGACCTGGATGGCCCGCTGCCGGAGATCCCCGAGACCAACCAGAGCAAGAGCGGTCGCCAGCGGGTGATCGACCGTGCCCGGCGGGAGAACCTGACGGTGCGTCAGCTTGCCCAGATCGCCGGCGGCTACGGCGGGCTATCCTTCACCGGCACGCCGAAGACGATCGCCGACCAGATGGATGAGTGGCTGTTCACCGAGGCATGCGACGGGTTCAACATCATGTTCCCCTATGTCCCGGGCGGCTTGGACGATTTCGTCAACCTCGTCGTCCCCGAACTGCAGCGCCGCGGTCTGTTCCGCAAGGAATACGAGGGCCAGACGCTGCGCGAGAACCTCGGGTTGCCAAGACCCGCCAACCGGTTCTTTCCTGCGGACTAGACCCTCCTTCCAGGAACAGCGTGCATGAGCGAAACACCGGCCGGTATCAATATCCAGGGGCAAGGTTGGCGGCTGGCTTCGCCGACGGCGACCGGGCCGGCCGGCAGTGGCGACGGGGTCCGTGATGATGGCTGGGGCGGCGCTGCTACCGGCGCCAGCGGGAGCGTCGCCTTTGGCAGGATCAGCGATGGCAGCAGCAGCGCCGCTGCCGCCAGGATCGGCGGCGGTTGCGGGGCTGGCGCCGCCGCGCGGGGCCGCCTGATCACGCCGCTGGCCGGGGCAGCCTGCGGGATGGCGGCCTGATGCCGGCGACCCCGCTCGCGGGACTGCGCGTCCTCGAATTCAGCCACACCGTGATGGGCCCGACCGCCGGGCTGATCCTCGCCGAACTGGGTGCCGACGTCATCAAGGTGGAGCCGGCGCCAAAGGGCGACCACACCCGCGGCCTGGGCGGCTTCGCGGCCGGCTTCTTTGCCGCGTTCAGCCGCAACAAGCGCAGCCTGGCGGTCGATCTGAAGCAGGCGGAAGGGCAGGCGGTCATCCGCCGCCTGATTCCCGGCGTCGATGTCGTGCTGGAGAACTATGGGCCGGGCACGATGGAGCGCCTCGGCTGCGGCTATGAGCAACTGGCGCCGCTGAACCCAAGGCTGATCTATCTGGCGCTGAAGGGCTACCTCGCCGGACCCTACGAGCACCGGCCGGCGCTGGATGAGGTCGTGCAGTTCCAGACCGGGCTTGCGTTCATGACCGGCCCGGTCGGTCAGCCGCTGCGCGCCGGCGCCTCGGTCATCGACATCCTCGGCGCGGTGTTCGGTGTCGTCGCCGTGCAGGCCGCGCTGCGTGAGCGTGAGCAGACCGGCAAGGGCCAGCGCGTCGGCAGCGCGCTGTTCGAGAGCGCCGCCTTCCTCATGAGCACCCACATGGCCGGCATGACCGCGACCGGGCTCGAGGCTCGGCCGATGCCCGCCCGCCGCGGAGCCTGGGCCATCTACGAGGTGTTCAAGACAGCCGGCGACGGCCAGTTGTTCATCGGCGTCACCTCCGATCAGCAATGGGCGCGCTTCGTCGAGGAGTTCTCGCTGCAGGAACTCGCCGCCGATCCGCGGCTGGGGACCAACTTCATGCGGCTGCAGGAACGTGCCTGGCTGATCCCGGCGCTGCAGGAGGTGCTGGCGAAAATCCCGCAATCCGACGTCGAAGCGCGGTGCGAGCGCGCCAACGTGTCCTGGGCTCGGGTCGGCCAGCCCGGCGATCTGTTCACCGATCCGCACCTGCTGGCGACCGGCGGGCTGCTCGACGTGTTCATCTCGCGCGTCGGCGGCACCGAAGGCAAGAAGGTCGGGTTGCCGGCGCTGCCGATCGAGTTCGGGCCGAACCGCGATCGTCCGGGGATCCACCGCCAGTCGCCGCGCATGGGCGAGCACTCGCGGGACGTGCTGGCCGAGGCCGGGTATTCCGAACCGGAGATCGCCCGCCTGCTGCAGAGCGGGGCCGTGGTCGCGGACGGCGGCTGACGGGGCCGCTTTTGGCGTCGCGCCAGGACGGAGACTGAGCGGGGCGCGGAAGATGACCGGCCAGGCAGCGGCCGGCGCGGCGGCGATTCACCAGCGCGTCTCCCGGATCGCCATCCCCAGCCGCCGCACCGCCTGCGCCAGCTCAGCGGGGTTCAGGCTGGCGAAGCCGAACCGCGCGGCGGCCACCGGCATCGGCTGCATCGCGTACGCGCTGCCCGGCGTGAACGACACCCGCCGCACCCGTGCCACCGACGCCAGCCGATCAGGGTCGATCCCGTCGGCGAACCGCACCCACAAGGCGAGCCCGCCATCGGGCAGCACAAACGACACGCGCCCGTCGAGTGTCTCCCGCAGCGCGTCGGCGAACACCTGCCGCCGCTCCGCGTAGGCCCGCATCGCCTTTCGCGTGGAACTCCGGATCGTGCCGGCCTCCATCAGTTCCGCCACCACCTGTTCGGTGACCGGGTCACCCTGGCGGTCGATCGTCATCACCTCCATCGCCGCGCGCTCGACGAAGCCCAGCGGTGCCGCGATGTAGCCCACCCGCAGCGACGGCGAGAGCAGCTTCGAGATCGAGCCGATATAGACGACCTTGCCCCAGCGGTCGGCGCTGATCAGCGGCAGCATCGGCCGCCGCGCGAAATGGAACTCATGGTCATAGTCGTCCTCGACGATCGCGAAGCCGAACTGTTCGGCCAGCGCCAGCAGGTGCAGCCGCCGCTCCGGCTGCATCACGACGGTGGTGGGAAACTGGTGGTGCGGCGTCACGTAGATCGCCCGCACCCGCCGCCGCCGGCATAGCGCCTCCAGCTCGTCCAGCCGCAGCCCATGCTCATCCAGCCCGACCGTGGCGATCTCGGCTCCGGCGGCACGGAACGCCTCGCGCGCCGGCGGATAACTCAGGGCTTCCATCACCACCGTATCGCCCGCGACCGCCAGCAGCCGCGCGGCCACGTAGATCCCCATCTGGCTGCCGCGCACCAGACAGATGTGATCGGCCGTGCACGGTATCGCCCGGTCCGCGCTCAGCATCGTCGCCACCGCCTGGCGCAGCGCCAGGGTGCCGCGTGGGTCGCCGTAGCGCAGCCGGTTCCGCCTGGCGGCAACGCCCAGCGCGCGGCGCCAGGCACGGCCGAAGATGTCCGCGGGCATCAGCCGGGCATCCGGCAGGCCGTCATCGAATTCCAGCGTGTCCGCCGGCGCCGGCGTCCACGCGGGCAGATCCGGTGGCGGCCGGCGGAGCCTGAAATCCGGCACCGCCGCCAGCATCCCGCCGCGTGGCCGCTCCGGCACCGCCGCCAGCGCGGGAAGCCGTGCCGACACGAATGTGCCCCGAGCGGGCTCCGACGTCAGCCAGCCCTGGGAACAGAGTTCGTCATACGCCTGGACAACCGTCTTGCGGTTGACCCCGACGATCTCGCCGAGTTCGCGGCTGCCGGGCAGCGCAGCACCGGGGGTCAGCCGGTTGGCCCTGATTTCCTCGATCAGCGCGTACACGAGTTGCAGGTAGACCGGCTGCTTGCCGTCCCGGTTGAGGATGATCGGAAGCGTCCAGGGCCGCAGCATGGGGCTTCACCTCAGGGCTTCGCCTCACCTGGCGAATCACGTTCGCGCGAGCGTCCGACTGGACCAGCCGGCGCGTGAAAACTGGACATTACCGTTCGTCCAGCCACTGACCTAGCGTTTTGCTTCTGTCGACAGGTGCCACAAGCGGACTCCAACCGCGCGCCAGGGGAAACGGCCAGACCACGCCTGTAAAGGAGCCTTTTGCAATGTCGCAAGCCGCACTGAAAAAAGACTGCCTGGGTTTCGTGGAATTACTGGCCCAGGGCATCGCGCTGATTTCGCCGACGATGACCGCCGCGCTGATCATCCCCGTGATGTATGGCAACACCGGTGACTGGAGCTGGCTGTCCTACGCCCTCGGGACCGTCATGCTGCTGTTCGTCGCGCTCAACCTGAACCAGTTCGCGCGCCGCTCGACCTCGGCCGGCTCGATGTACGCGTACATATGCCGGGGCCTCGGCGTGACCGCCGGCGCGATCGGCGGCTGGTCGCTGATCTGGGCGTATCTCGGTATCTCCATGGCCGGGGTAACCGGCTTTTCGATCTTCGCCGACAAGCTGCTGGGGATGGCCGGCGTGCATGTTCCGTTCATCGTACTGTTCGGCGGCTGTGTGTTCGCGGGCTGGTACTGCGCCTGGAGGAACGTGCAGCTCTCCACCATGCTGATGCTGGTGCTGGAGGCAGCTTCGATGGCGCTGATCGTGCTGCTGTGCGGGATCAGCCTGGTGCACCACGGATTCGCGGTGGATCATGCGCAGTTCGACACCGGCACCTTGCCGTTGTCCGGCCTTGGTCTCGGCGTGGTGGTCGCGATCTTCAGTCTGGTCGGCTTCGAGTGCGCCACCGCGTTCGGCGACGAGGCCCGCAATCCGCTGAAGACCATCCCCCGCGCGGTGGTGCTCAGCCTGCTGATCTCGGGCGCCTTCTTCGTGTTCGTCACCTACGTGATGGTGCAGGCGACCCGCGGGGCCACGCCGCCGCTCGATCAGATGGACGCGCCGCTGAACGTCATGGCGGCCCTGCTCAACGTGCCGCTGCTGCAGATCCCGTTGTCGCTCGGGGCGATGATCAGCTTCTTTGCGCTGTGCCTGTCCTGCATCAACGCCGGCGGCCGCGTCATCTTCGCCATGGGTCGGCACGGGCTGTTCCACCCGTCCACCGCCGGCGCCCATCAGGTCAACGCGACGCCGCATGTCGCGGTCTCGGTCATGGCGGTGATTGCCTTTGCCGTCCCGACGGTCGGAACGCTGGCCGGCCTGGCACCGCTGGATGTCTTCAGCTACGTCGGCACCCTCGCGGCGTTCGGCTTTCTGGTGCCCTATGTGCTGATCACCGTCGCCGCGCCGGTCTACCTCGGCAAGCTGTCGCAGCGGCGGCCGGTCGACATGGTGGTCTGCGTCGCGTCGCTGGCGCTGCTGGTCATCCCGGTGGTCGGCAGCGTCTACCCGATGCCGGAGCCGCCGGTGAACTACTTCCCGTATCTCTTCCTGCTCTACCTGGCTGCTGGCATCGCCTGGATCCTGCACGTTCGCCGCCGCAGCCCGGATGCGCTCGCCGGCATCCAGCTCGATCTCGACCTGGCCCATGCCCGTCATCAAATGACGTGACGGGACCGGGCCCTCTGTGCAACGCCGATCCGGATACCAGCGACCCTGGATACCAGCGTCCCTGGATACCAACGACCCTGGATACCAGCGTCCCTGGATACCAACGACCCTGGATATGAACGACCCTGGATATGAACGACATGGACGCTGTGGTGACCTCGCTGCACCTTCATCCGGTGAAGGGGCTGCGTGGTTTCCCGGTCTCCGCCGTGGCGGTCGAACCCTGCGGCTTCTCCGGAGACCGGCGATGGATGGTCGTTGACCACGGCGGCCGCTTCATCAGCCAGCGTGAACTGCCGGCGATGGCCCGTGTGGTGGTGGAACCCCGGGCGGGCGGGCTGTTTCTGCACTACGCCGGTGTCGACGGGATCGCCGTGGCGGTGCCACGAGCCGATGCCGCCCAGATCGAGGTGACCGTCTGGCGCAGCACGCTTCCTGCCGCCGATGCGGGTGATGCGGCGGCGGACTGGCTGAGCGCCGTCCTCGATACCGCATGCCGCCTCGTCTACCTCGCTGATCCGAATGCCCGAGCGGTCGATCCGACCTATGGGGCAGAGAACGACCGGGTCAGTTTCGCCGATGGGTTTCCGGTTCTGCTGGCCGCCGAGGGATCGCTCGACGACCTCAACCGGCGACTGCGGCATCCCGTGCCGATGCGCCGGTTTCGCCCGAACCTGGTGATCGGCGGCCCCGCAGCCTGGGCCGAGGACCATTGGCGGCGCATTCGTATCGGCGAGGTCGTGTTCCGGCTGCCGAAGCCGTGCAGCCGCTGCGTGGTGACGACCGTCGACCAGGAGACCGGCGAGCGGCCCGATCCACGGGAACCGCTGCGGACGCTTGCCTCATTTCGCCGTGCCGAAGGGGGCGTCATGTTCGGCCAGAACATGATCCCCGAGACCGTGGGCCGCATCGCGGTGGGTGACGCGGTCCAGGTGCTCGAGGCCGGCGCATCGAACGTGATTCCGATCCGGCCGTAGCCCGCGGCCGCAGCCTGCTTCGACGCGCGGGCCGTGGCCCGCGACCGTAGCCTGCGACCGTCGCCCGCCTCGACTCGCGGGACCATAGCCCGGGGCCGCATCCTGCTTCGACTCGCCCGCGACCGTAGCCTGCTTCGAGTCGCCTGGCCGTAGCCCGCGACCGTAGCCTGCGACCGTCGCCCGCCTCGACTCGCCCGACCATAGCCTGCCTCGACTCGCCCGTCTTGCTGATTCGTCCGTCTACGCTCCGCGGCGCCCGCCGGCGCGCCATCCGGCCGTTCCGGCGCGACGACCGCCTGTTCTGCTGAAGCGCCGGGCCGCCGCCGTGGCCGCGCCATCGGTCGGTCCTCATTCCACGCCGCCCGCCCCGCTGCGCGTCGGCCCGGTCCACGGCCTCTCGCCGATCCGCTGTCCGGGTCTCGATTTGCCGACCAACGGACCAGCCGCCGGCGCTGACTCGCCGCGCGGTCAAATGCCCGAGCTTCGCCCCGATCCGGTGGCCGCCGGGGCGGCCGCGGCCCGGTCACGCCGAACGCCCGTTCCGGTGCGGCGCGAAAAGGGCTATGACCAACCAATCGCCCTGTTCGAATCGTGGCGATATTCGTTCATCACCCTGGGGGTCGTCATCACGAAACCGCTCATCCTGGCCATCGCTAACCAAAAGGGAGGCGTGGGCAAGACCACAACGGCGGTCAATCTCGCCGCCGCCCTGGCCGTTGCCGGGCTGTCCGTGCTGCTGATCGACATGGACCCGCAGGGCAATGCGTCGACCGGTCTCGGAGTCGCGCGTTCCGAACGGCGCGGTGGAACGTACAACCTGCTGATGGATGGTGAACTGGGTGCTGAGGCGATTCGGCCGACGCCATTGCCGAACCTGTCGCTGATCGCCTCCGATTCGGATCTGGCCGGCGCCGAGATCGAGCTTGTGCCGGTCGCCAAGCGGGAGTTCCGGCTGAAGACCGCGATCGCGGAACTGCCGGCGCTCGCTCCGTTCCGGGTGATCCTGCTCGACTGCCCGCCCGGACTCGGACTGCTGACCCTGAATGCGCTGGTCGCATCCGACGGCGTCATCGTGCCGCTGCAGTGCGAGTTCTATGCGCTGGAAGGCATCAGCAGCCTGATGCACACAATCGAGGCCGTTCGCCGCCGGTTCAACCCGCGGCTGCGGTTGTCGGGCATCTTGCTGACGATGTTCGACCGGCGCAACAGCCTCTCCGGCCTGGTCGAGAAGGACGCCCGTGACCATTTCGGCGACTGGGTGTTCGACACCACTATCCCACGGAACATTCGGGTCTCGGAGGCCCCGAGCCATGGCCTGCCGGTTATATTGTATGATCCGAAATCGGTCGGCGCCATGTCCTATACGGGTTTGGGTGCGGAGATCGTGAGGAAAGAGAAGATTGTAATGCAAGAACAAGTTCGCGCCGATGGCTAAGAACACGCCGCCAAGGCTCGGCCGGGGGCTTGCCGCGCTGCTGGGCGATGTTTCGATGCGTCCGGATGCCGAACGCGGCGCGGCGGTGAATGCTCTGCCGATCGACCAGATCGATGCCAACCCCTTCCAGCCGCGAACGGATTTCAACGCCGAAGAACTCGAAAGTCTGGCCGAGTCGATCCGGGTCCAGGGGGTGCTGCAACCCATCCTGGTGCGATCGCATCCCTCCGCCCCCGAACGGTATCAGATCGTGGCCGGGGAGCGGCGGTTCCGCGCCGCGATGCAGGCCGGTCTGACGGAAATCCCGGCGATCCTGCGGGATATGGACGACAGCGACGCCGCGGTGGTGGCGCTGGTCGAGAACCTGCAGCGGCAGGACCTGAATGCCATCGAAGAAGCCGAAGGCTACCAGCGGCTTCTGGTGGATTTTGGCCTCACCCAGGAGTCCCTGGGTTACGCGGTCAGCAAGTCACGCAGTCATATCGGCAACACCATCCGGCTGCTTCGCCTGCCGGAGGCCGTGCTGCGCGATGTCCGGTCCGGCGCGATTTCATCCGGTCATGCTCGGGCGCTGATCAACGCCCCCAATCCCGAGGTGCTGGCCGACCAGGTCCAGAAGCGTGGCCTGTCGGTGCGGCAGACCGAGATGCTGGTCAACAAGGTCGTCGCCAGCCGGGGGGAGCCACGCCAGCCGACGCCCAAGAAACTCGATGTCGCCGCGCTCGAGCACCGCGTCAGCGAAGCCATCGGCTGTCGTGTCACGATCACCACCACTCGCAAGGGCGGCGGTGACATCAGCATCCAGTTCCGCGACCTCTACCAGCTCGAAGAACTGATCGGCCGGCTGACCGGCGTGCATGAGAAGGTCGACGCGCCAGGCGAGGCTCAGGCAGACCAGGTTCAGGCAGACCAGGCTTAGGCAGGTTAGCCCCGGGCAGATCAGGCTTAGGCAGATGAGGCCCAGGCAGACCGGGCTTAGGCAGATCAGGCGCGGGCGCGGCCGGTCCGGGTTCGGGCCGGGCGAAGCTACATCAGCTTGCCGTGCAGAAAACCGAGCGCCGGCAACGGGCGCCAGGACCGCGGCAGGTCGGCGCGCTTGATCGGCTTGACCGTGTACGAAGGGGTTGGCTGGCGGCTGTTGCG
>DASWON010000543.1:0-13030 GCA_036398735.1 Rhodopila sp. | reverse complement strand
CGGCTCGTTGGTAACCGAGGCATACAGCGGCACGATCTGGCCGACCGCCCCCATTGGCTTGAGGAACAACGCCCCCTCCGGGTCGCGCGAGGGCACGCGCACGATGTAGCCCTGCTGGGCCAGCCGCTTGACCACGTACCGGCCGATAAATCCCGAACCGCCGAAAACTGTCGCCACGCGCCGCGTTGCCATCTCAAGGCCTCCTGTCCGCGCGGGTCTGATACGACGCACCCGCGCCTGCCTCAAGACGGAACGCAAAATTATCGCGCGAAGCGGTTGACGCCACGCTGGCCGGAGGCTACATCGCCGGCCCTACCGCTGTCCGCATCTCTCGCGGACGAACGGTTGCCCTGGTGGCGGAATTGGTAGACGCGCAGGTTTCAGGTACCTGTGACCGCAAGGTCGTGGAAGTTCGAGTCTTCTCCTGGGCACCATCCCTCTCAATGAGCATTACGCAGTTCATGCCGAACGGCACCATCCATCTCTACCGGGATGATCTTCCGGAAGGCCTCCGGCTGGGCCCGGTCGTGGCCGTGGATACCGAGACGATGGGTCTGAACCCGCATCGCGACCGGCTCTGCCTGGTACAGATGTCGAGCGGCGACGGCCATGCGCATCTGGTGCAGCTGGTTCCGCCGGAACGCGGCGGTCGCGGTTTTGATGCTCCGAACCTGAAGCGGCTCATGAGCGACCCGGATGTCGTGAAGCTCATGCACTTTGCTCGCTTCGATGTCGCCGTGCTGCAGCACTACCTCGGGATCACGGTCAGTCCGGTCAGGTGCACCAAGATCGCGGCCAAGCTGATCCGCACGTTTACCGACCGGCACGGTTTGAAAGACCTTTGCAGGGAACTGCTGGGGGTCGACCTCTCGAAGCAGCAGCAGTCCTCCGACTGGGGTGCGATGGAACTGACATCCGAGCAACTGGCGTATGCGGCGTCGGACGTGCTGTATCTGCATGCGCTGTGGGCCAAGCTGGAAGCGGTCCTGATCCGCGAGAACCGGCTGGCGCTCGCGGAAGCGTGTTTCGCGTTTCTGCCGACTCGGGGACGGCTGGACCTTCTGGGATACGAGGCCCCCGACGTGTTCGCGCACTGAGGTTGCCGGCCTGAAGCCAGCCGGAGCGGACGACGCGCATTATCGTGACGCTTGCGCTCGTTTTCGATGGCCTGCTTCAGCACGGCCGCCGCATAATGCGCGCGCTCTCGGGGCACAATACCGATTCGCATCGAAGGCCGGTGCCCGGGCCGCGGATCGCGCGTCATCCCGATTATGCGACGCGGGGCGTCGGCCTGTCGCGTTTACGTGTCATCCCGATAAGCCGGACAGGAACCAGCTGGCGGCAGGAGGGCGGTCCCGGTCAGCCTTGATGTCACCAATTTATCGCCCCAATCGTGTGCTTCTCGTAACTCTTTGGCACGCTCGGGGCGGTTGACCCGATACGGCGCACCGGCCCATAGGAGGCCGCCGAAAGCACGGAAGATACCCATATCTTGAGTCATCCCATCGCCAGGCAGAAAGACGCCACCACGGACCTCCAGGTTGCCCGGGACGTGTTGAACACGGAAGCCGCCAGCCTGCTGTCGCTTGCCGCGAGTCTGGGCGAGCGCTTTGGCCAGGCGGTCGACCGGCTGGCCTCGGTCCGCGGCCGGGTGGTGGTGTCCGGCATGGGAAAATCCGGCCTGGTCGGACGCAAAATCGCCGCGACACTGGCCTCCACCGGGACGCCTGCCCTGTTCGTGCATCCGGCGGAGGCCTCGCATGGAGACCTCGGCATGATCGTCGCGGGTGATGCGGTGCTGGCGCTCTCAAACTCCGGGGAGACGGCGGAGCTTGCCGACCTGGTTGCACACAGCCGTCGCTTCGCATTGCCGCTCATCGCCATCACCGCGCGATCCGGATCGACCCTGGCGCAGTCCGCCGATGTGGCCCTGATCCTGCCGAAAGCCGAGGAGGCCTGTCCAATGGGCCTTGCACCCACCACATCCACCACCATGCAGATTGCTTTGGGGGACGCGATCGCGGTCGCGTTGCTGACACGGCGCGGCTTTACCGCGGCCGATTTCCGTCAGATTCATCCGGGGGGTCGCCTTGGCGCGCGGCTGCGCCGGGTCCGTGACCTGATGCATCAAGGCGAGGCGATGCCGCTCGCCACTCCCGACACACCGATGGCGACCGCTCTGGTCCGAATGACCGAGAAGCGCTTCGGTTGCCTTGGTGTCGTCGGTGGCGACGGTGCGCTGTGCGGTATCATCACCGACGGCGACCTGCGGCGTTCAATGGGCCCCGACCTGCTGTCCCGGTTGGCCGGGGACGTCATGACCGCCTCGCCTCGGACCATCGGACCCGATGCGCTGGCGGTCGAGGCATTGCATGCGATGAACGCTCACGAACGGCCGGTCACGACGTTGTTCGTGGTTGATCTGTCTGGCCAGCCGCTAGGCATCCTGCACGTGCACGATCTGCTTCGAGCGGGATTGGCATGAGGAGGCCGGAGGGCATGGGCAAGCGCATGGCCGTGGGGACATCTGTATGAGTGTGCGACCACTGCCATCTTCGGGGCCGGGCGACCGGCAGACCGGCGGTTATCTGCTCGGTGGCTCAGCCTCACGCGGACGCCAGCCCCCGGCTCCCGGGCGTATGGCTCGCCGGCGGTTTCTGATCACACTGACGAAATGGGTCTTGCCCATGGCGGCGATGGCGCTGCTCGCGTCGATCGCACTGTGGCCGGAGATCCAGGAGGCCGCCAGCAGGGCCCGGCTGAACATGAAGCGGGTATCCGGGGAACTCGGTGGCGGGAAGCTGCTCGATGCCCGGTACAATGGGGTTGATGAGAAGGGCAGGCCCTATACCATCACCGCAGCCACCGCGTGGCGGATCGACCCCGACCGGGTCGGGCTGACGCTGCCCAAAGGTGATATCACCCTGGAGAACGGCACCTGGCTGATGCTGACCTCGAAAGAGGGGACATTCATCCAGCGCCTCAATCAGCTCGACATGGTCAAGGACGTGACGCTGTACCGTGATGATGGCACGACCATGCACACCGAGAGTGCTTCGATCGACGTCAAGGCGGGCGCCGCCGCGGGTTCGGAGCCGGTGCATGCGGAGGGACCCTTCGGCATCCTCGACGCCCACGGTTTCACGGTGATGGACAAAGGCACGGCGATAGACTTCCCGGGCCCGGCTCATCTTGTGCTGAACGGGGCCGGGCATTGAAGCTGGCGCTGACCGCGGGCGTCCTATGGTGCGTGATGGCTCCGGTATTCACGACACCGGCAGGTGCCCAGCAACTGGACCTGACGCATGGCGGCCCGATCGACATCACGGCCCGTGATGGCATCGAATGGCGGCAGAATGAGCAGCAGGTGATCGCCCGCGGTGATGCACGCGCGGTCCGCGGCGGCGTTACGGTTACCGCAGACCGGCTGACCGCGTGGTATCGCAAAAAAGGCGCCACCGAGACGCCACAGGCGACCGCAGCGGCGGTAGACCCGTCGACGGGGCTGGCCGGGGATCCATCGACCGAGGGGAATGAGATTTATCGACTTCAGGCTGACGGCCACGTGCATATCTTCACTGCCACCGATCAGGCGCAGGGCGACAAGGCAACGTACGATCTCGATCAGGCGGTGCTGGTGATGACCGGACGCGACCTGAAACTGACCACGCCGAACGACGTCATCACGGCGAAAGACGACCTGGAGTACTGGCCGCAGAAGCACATGGCGGTCGCACGCGGCGATGCTGTTGTTGTGACCAACGACGCCAAACGGGTGGCAGCCGACACATTGGTCGCATACACGACGGACAATCCACCGCCGGCGGGCGCCAAGCCAGCGTCACCGCCGGCCTCGGCGCAAACCGCTACCAAGCCGCCCGACGACCCGCTTGCGGCCTCGGGTCGGTTGCAGCGCGTCGAGGCATTCGGTCACGTCTCGGTCCGGACCCCCACCGATACGGTGACGGGCGACCGCGGCGTCTATGTGCCCGATACCGGCATGGCGCGGCTGGGGGGCAACGTCCGTATCACGCGCGGCCAGAACCAGCTGAATGGGGCAGAGGCGGATGTCAACATGAAGACCGGGATCGCGACGCTGGTGGCCCGGCGGACGGGTCCGGCGCAGCAAAGCGGTCGGGTGCATGGGCTGGTGGTCCCCAACGATGAAAGCAACAAGTCGATCGCCAACGATTCGGCAGCAACCGGCGGCGCCCCGGCGAAGCGGCCGGCGCCCGCGCCATCGGGGGCAAAGCCATGAACGTGATCGGTGAAATGCGCTCGCGACGCGAACTCGAGAGCCAGGGATCCTCGGCACACGGCTTCAAGGTCGTCACCGCCAGCAGCGGGTTGACCGCGCGCGCCGTCGGCAAGACGTACAAGGGCCGACCGGTGGTCCGGAACGTAACGGTGACCTTGCGGCGCGGCGAGGCCGTCGGGCTGCTGGGGCCGAACGGCGCCGGCAAGACAACCACATTCTACATGATTGTCGGGCTGGTGAGGCCGGACACCGGCACGATCAGCCTCGATGGCGCCGACATCACCAGACTGCCGATGTATCGCCGCGCCCGCCTCGGCATCGGTTATCTGCCGCAGGAGGCCAGCGTGTTCCGCGGTCTCAATGTCGAACAGAACGTGATGGCCGCGCTGGAGGTGATCGAACCCGATGCCGCGACCCGCGACATGATGCTTGATGAGCTACTCGCCGAATTTGGCATCAGTCATCTGCGCCGTACGCCCGCCCTTGCATTGTCCGGCGGCGAACGGCGACGGGTCGAAATCGCCCGTGCGCTGGCCACGCAACCGTCTTACATTCTGCTCGATGAGCCGCTGGCGGGCATCGATCCGATCGCCGTCGGGGAAATCCGCGATCTGGTCAAGCATTTGAAAGACCGTGGCATCGGCGTTCTGATCACCGACCATAATGTGCGGGAGACGCTGGATATTATCGACCGCGCCTACATCATGCACGATGGCCAGGTGCTGATGGAGGGCAAGCCCAGCGAAGTTGTCGCGCACGAGGACGTACGGCGGGTGTATCTGGGGGAAAAGTTCAGCCTGTGAGATTTCAACCGCGCGGTCGCTAGTCGTCCAGGTGTGTTGCACGCTTTTTGCATGGCGATGATGGAAACCATTTGACCCCAGGCCGAATGGCTTGATAATCGCGCCCATGGCGATCGCTCCCCGTCTCGATTTACGCCAGAGCCAGACCTTGGTCATGACGCCGCAACTGCGTCAGGCCATCAAGCTGTTGCAATTCTCCAACATCGAGGTCAACGCCTTCGTCGAGGAGGAACTTGAGCGTAATCCGTTGCTCGAGCGCGACGAGGTGCCTGAGCCGCCAGTCGGCGAACGTGCCGCACTGGACCAGATCGAGCCCCGCCAGTCCACTGAACACGATGACGTGGCGATGGACGTTTCCGACGCAGCGCGGTCAGACACCTTGCCCACCGAGGGGGCGGCGCCGCTCGATACCGATCATGCCGAAATGTATGATCCCGGCGGGGCTGGCGATGGGGCGCCGCTGGCTGGACGCATGGACGGCGGCGGCGGCAGCCATAGCTTCGAGGGCGACGATCGGGGTATCGACGACTTCGCCGGCGACGAACGCTCGCTGCGGGACCATCTCGGCGAGCAACTGCGACTGAATTTTTCCGATCCGGTGGACCGCATGATCGGGGCGCATCTGATCGCGCTGCTTTCCCCGGCCGGCCGCCTGACCGCGAACCCCGTGGCGATCGCCACGGCCATGGGATTGCCGTTGGAACGGGTGGAGGCGGTCCGGACGCGGATGATGCAGTTCGACCCCGTCGGGCTGTTCGCCCGCGACCTCCGCGAATGTCTGGCGGCACAATTGCTTGAGCGCAACCGCCTCGACCCGGCGATGCAGGTGCTGCTGGACAACCTGGAACTGCTGGCCAAGCGCGAGAACCGCCGGCTGATGACGCTGTGCGGCGTCGATGCCGAGGATCTGACCGAGATGATCGCCGAGATCAAGGCGCTCGATCCGAAACCGGCAGCGACGTGGGATACCACCCCCGCGCAACTGGTCGTGCCCGATCTGCTGATGCGCCAGCTACCGGATGGCAGCTGGATCATCGAGCTGAACCCGGAAACCATGCCGCGGGTGCTGGTGAACGAGCGGTTCTATGCCAAGGTCGCGCCGCAGGCAAAGAAGGACGAGAAGGTCTTTCTGACCGAGCGCCTGGCGAACGCCAACTGGCTGGTGCGGTCTTTGCAGCAGCGGGCGCAGACCATCCTGAAGGTGGCGGCGGAGATTATCCGCCAGCAGGACGGGTTTCTGCGCCTCGGCGTCGCCTATCTGAGACCGCTGATCCTGCGCGACATCGCCGAGGCGGTGGAGCTGCATGAAAGCACCGTCAGCCGGGTGACCGCGAACAAGTATATCGCGACGCCGCGCGGCACCTACGAACTCAAGTACTTCTTCACAACCGCGATCCACGGCACCGACGGCGGAAACGCGCACAGCGCCGAGGCCGTGCGGCATCGCATCCGCGGCCTGATCGATCTGGAGCCGCCGGCCGACATCCTGTCGGACGATGCGATCGTCGCCGTGCTGCGCCGGGAAGGCGTCGACATCGCGCGCCGGACGGTGGCGAAATACCGGGAGGCGCTGCGGATCCCGAATTCGGTCCAGCGGCGGCGCGAAAAAGCGATTCCTGCCTGAACCCACAGATCTTTCCTGCGTTTTCCGTAACGGACCGGCAAGCCGGCCCGATAGCGGAGGGAGCGTGCCGATCAAATGGATCGACCATGTCGCGGTGCGCGGGCGGCGCCATGTTCCAGGATTCCCGGGATTGTGCAGCGCAACGTAAAAGGGGCGGAAAATCCGTCACTTGCGTAGGTTACTAAGGGATTTCCCCTAGTGACACTGCGCCCCACGCCATGCCCAAATGTCGGCGTTGTCCGGAACATCGTCCATCGAGGCCTTTGGACAACTTTTTGAATTGGTCGGGAGAAAATGATGCAGATCACGGTCTCCGGCAAACAAGTCGATTTGTCGGACGCGTTGCGCACGCGGGTGTCCACTCAGATGGATACCATTGCGGGCAAGTATTTCGACCACGCACTTGAGGCAAACGTCACGTTCAGCCGGGCACGAAGTTTTTTCACGTGTGACATCAACGTGCACGCCGGACGAGGCCTGCAGTTGCGCGGCGAGGGTGAGGCGGCCGACGCCAACACCGCCTTTGATGACGCCGCGGAGCATATCGCAAAGCGGCTGCGTCGCTATCGCCGTCGGGTCAACGATCACCACCGCGATCTGGCTCAGCGCGCCCGCCCTGAGATTGCCAGGCAGTACATTCTGCAGGAGGAGGTGAACGGAGCAGAGCATCCCGCTCGGGATGGCCGTTCGCTGGATGAGGCCTACGCAACCGTGATCGCGGAAACGCAGACCGAAATCGCCAGCCTTTCGGTCGGCGAGGCGGTCATGCGGATGGATCTCGCCGACCAAAGCGTGATGATGTTCCGCAACAGTGCCTCGGGGATACTGAACGTCGTGTACCGGCGCGGCGACGGGCATATCGGCTGGATCGACCCCGGGACGTAGGTCCAAACCTGGTTGGAGCGCCGAAAGAGGATCTGACGGACACGCCCGCCCATGAATCCGGCCGGCCAGGCGTCGAAAATCCAACGGAAGGCAGGTTTCTGCTCCGTGCGGTGCGGGTCATGCCATGACGCGGGGAGAGGGTGTGCTTCCCGCGGACCAGAAACCCTGTAGCGTGTCTGCTCGCCAGAACGAGGGAGCGAACAGGATGCGGCCGCAAGCAGAAGCCATGCAGGCATTGTTGAATGAACCCGGATTGCAGGTCGTGCCCGGCTGTGGCGATGGCCTGGGGGCAAGGCTCGTCGAGGAGGCCGGGTTCAGGATCGGCTTCGCGTCCGGTTCATCGATCCACGCCACCCGCCTGGCGATGCCGGATATGGACCTGCTGAGCTTCCCCGAAATGCGGGATGCCGTGGAGGCGATGATCACCGCGGCGCCAAAGGTGTTGTGGCTGGCCGACGGCGATACCGGGTATGGCAATGCGATCGCGGTGCGCAAGACGATCCGCGGCTATGCCCAGGCCGGGGCGGCAGCGGTGTTGATCGAGGACAAGCAGTGGCCGCGCCAACTCGGCCACAAGGGCGCGAAGCTGGTCGTCGACCGCGACGAGGCTCGGCTGCGCTGCCGGGCAGCGGTCGAAGCGGCGCATGAGGAAGGGATTCTGCTGCTCGCCAGGACCGATGCCCGAACCTCGAGGGGGTTCGACGAGGCCCTCGGCCGGCTCAAGGATTTCGTGGCCGAGGGGGCGGACATCCTGTTCCTGGACTCGCCGGCATCGGAGCAGGAGATGCGCGCCTCGGTCGAGGTCTGTCAGGGCAAGCCGGCCATCGCGGTCACGAATCCCGCGGGCAAGCATTTCAAGCCGGCGGATGACGTGCTGGCCGGGATCGGGATCAAGATGGTGATCTATCCGCAGGAGATCCTGGTCGCAACGGTGCTCGCGGTACGGTCCGCCCTCGCCGGGCTGAACGGCGGCCCTCGCGCAGCCATGGCCAGCGCGCCGGAGTTGGCCGAGGCGATCCGGTCGGCAGCGTATCTGGAGCTGGATGCGCGCCTGGCGCGATAATCGTCTGGCCACGTGCCCCCGCCCGCCGACGGCGGGGGCACGGCGTTATCGCAAGGGGCGCGCGAAGCTGAGTTCGTGTCCGTCCGGGTCCGTGACGTGGAAAAATCGTTCGCCCCACGGGGCATCGCGCGGTGCCGTGTCGGGCTGGACGCCGGCTTCGATCACCCGGCCATGCAACGCATCCACATCATCGACATAGAAGATCACCCGCCCCCACCACGTCCACTGCCGCTGCTCGGGCTGCGCCGTAAGATTGAGATACCCGGTTCCGGCGCGGATGCTGCTGAACGCAGCGTCGGTTCCGCCGTAGATCAGGTCGAAGCCCAGCATGGTGTAGAACCTGACCGAGCGCGCCATATCGTGGGTGGCCAGGGTGAGCGCGCTGATACTCTCTATCATCTTGGGGCTCGTTTCAGTTTGCCGAACCGGCTGATCAAGGGAGGTGGAATGATGTCAACTACACTCGCCGAGAAGACTTGCACACCATGCCGCGGTGGCATTCCGCCACTGACGCCGGAGGCGGCGGAGGAATACCGGGCCGAGGCGCCGGAATGGGCGCTGCGGGACGATGCGACCCGGATCGAACGGACCTATCGGTTTAAAAACTTCGCCGAGGCCCTCGCATTCGTCCGCAAGGCCGGTGATCTCGCGGAGGCCGAGGCACATCATCCCGATATCAGCTTCGGCTGGGGCTACGCGACGGTGTCGCTGCGAACCAAGAAGATCAAGGGGCTGCACGAGAACGACTTCATCATGGCCGTCAAGCTCGACCGGCTCGCCGCGCCACCCGCGACCTAGGCATGCCCGCGAAGAACCCATCCGTTCTTCAGGATTCCTTAATCAAGGCGTGGTCTACGAAGCGGCAGGGCGCGATGTGAATCTGCCGAAACGCAGCGGGGACGGCGGGTCTGTTGAGCGCTGATCAGCAGGTCGTTCCCAATGACGCAGACAGACCATCGTATATGCCAGCTCAATCATCCAGGGTTCCGCATGCTGGGCGAACCGGTCTTTCGACTCAGCGAGGGGCAGCGGCTGCCATCGATGGTGGTGCAGATCGACAACCACGAGGCGGTCCTGCCACTCCGCTCCATTGCGCACGAGTTCAGGATCGAACCGGACAGTGCGGACGGCCAGATGCTCGCTCTGATCGAGCAGGCGCTGGAGTTCGTTGTTGTCCTGCATCTGGGTGAGGCGTTGCCGTCCGAACTCGACAGCGGCGAGGCAAGCTGGACTCCGACCTTGCTCGATCGTCAGCTCGCGGCGAGCCGGTTCTGGCACGAACTCGTGCGCAGCATGACCGCCCGTTCGGGACATGGAGCGAAGATCAGCGCCGTCTCGCCGGGATGGGAAAATATCCCACCTAACCACGAGCTGCTGCGCGCGGCGATCCAGGCCGCCGCGGGCGAACTCGGAGGGCTTGATGCCGGCGAAATAACCGAACGCGCTGCGGCCATCAGTGGCGAGATGGCCTATGTCGAGACGATGCGCCGAGCCCTGATGCGCGGCATGTCCGACCCGCGTGACAAGCTGTTCCCGCCACTTTCTGCGCCGATCCCCGCGGTTCGGCGGGAGATGCTGCAGCAGGTGCAGACGTTGGCCCGCCGAGGCATGAAGGAGATCAACCGGAGGCTGGACGAAGCCGATGTACCTCTGGACGACACCCTGGGCATGCTGCGCGATCCGCCCGCGGCGATCGAGGGGTTGCGAGTGCAACGCGACCGGTTGTTCCGCCTGAACCGCGCGTGGGAGCCGGTGTTCGCAGACTGGGCCCGCATGTCCGGACATGTCGACGACTTTTTCTGGCAGGCGGTCGAACGGACGTATGCCTTCCTGGCGCCCAGGTTCATGTCCTTCCAGGAATGGGCGATCGTCGGCGGCAGGCCGAAAGCCACAGGGTTGCGCGGGAAGGTCTGGTGAATGCCGGTCCGGTCGCCAGGCGCCGACCGCGCAGGCACCCTGCTGCCGCCAACAGGCGATGCTGATCGGTTCGTCGAGACCTGCACTTGGAAATTCCGCAAGCCCTAGGCCGCCGGGCCGGCCAGGACAGACTGGACGAATTCCGGTCAGGACGAGCGCACTATCGAGGGTGCGCCAAGTCATCCTGCGCCGACGCGCCCAGTTTGCGCCGATGCCTCGGCGGCGATCCGGATGCCGAACGGGCGCGCTTTGTCCCGTCTACCCGAAGACCCGCTCGAAAATCCGATCCACCGATCGCAGGTGCAGCGCAGGATCCATGGCGGCGTCCAGTTCCGTCGGCTTGACCATCCGCGCCACCTCGGGATCAGCCTCCAGATTCGCCCGGAATGACCGTCCCTCCGGCGTACCCAGCCGGGTCCAGGTCGCCATCGCGCAGCTTTGCACGATCCGATAGGCGTCCTCGCGCAGGATGCCCGCCCTGGTCAGCGCCAGCAGCACCTCGCCGGAGTGGACCACGCCGCCCAGGCTTTCCAGATTGGCCAGCATGCGCTGCGGATACACCAGCAGCTTTTCCATCATTCCGGCCAGCCGCATCAATGCGAAGTCCAGCGTCACCGTCGCGTCCGGGCCGATCGCCCGCTCCACGGACGAGTGGCTGATATCCCGCTCATGCCACAGCGTCACATTCTCCAGCGCCGGCACCACGGCGGATCGGACGATACGGGCCAGGCCGCAGAGGTTCTCGCTCAGCACCGGGTTCCGTTTGTGCGGCATCGCGGACGAACCCTTTTGCCCGGGATGGAAGAATTCCTCCGCCTCCCGCACCTCGGAGCGCTGCAGGTGGCGGACCTCGGTTGCGAGCCGCTCGATGGCGCTGGCGATGACGCCGAGCGTGCAGAAGAATGCGGCGTGGCGGTCACGCGGGATGATCTGGGTGGAGACGGCTTCCGGCCTGAGCCCCAGCTTCTCTGCCACGTATTCCTCAACTCTGGGGTCAATGTGGGCGAAGGTGCCGACCGCCCCGCTGACCGCCGCGACGGCGACTTCGGCTCGGGCCGCGACCAGACGCTCCCGATTGCGGGCAAATTCGGAATAGTGCCCGGCGAGCTTCAGCCCGAACGTCGTCGGTTCGGCGTGGATGCCATGGCTGCGACCGATGGTCAGGGTGTACTTGTGCTCCAACGCCCGGGTCTTCAGCGCAGCCATGACCGCGTCGATGTCTTTGAGCAGCAGGTCCGCCGCCTGGGTCAGCTGCACCGACAGGGTGGTATCCAGCACGTCGGAGCTGGTCATGCCCTGGTGCACGAACCGGCTGTCCGGGCCGATCGCCTCGGCCAGCCAGGTGAGGAAGGCAATGACGTCATGGCGGGTCTCGCGCTCGATCGCGTCGATCCTCTCGACGTCCGCCGCACTGATCGCGGCGAGTTTAGGCGCGCCCTTTTCACGAATGTTTCGCGCGGCTTCCTCGGGGATGGCCCCGACCCGCGCCATGCCTTCAGCGGCGAGCGCCTCGATCTCGAACCAGATGCGGTAGCGGTTTTCTGGCGCCCAGATGCCGGCCATTTCGGGTCTTGAGTATCGCGGAACCATTGTTGCCTTGTCCGACGGGGTGGAAAGGGCCAGCTAGACCGAGGCAATCTGGAAGGCAAGCATGGATTGGACCCAGGACCTGGTGGCATTGGCCCAGGTGGTGATGATCGACGTGGCGCTGGCGGGCGATAATGCCGTCGTCGTCGGGATGGCGGTGGCAGGACTGCCGCGGCGTCAGCAGCGTCCGGCTATCCTGCTGGGCATTGGCGGGGCGACGGTGATCCGTATCGCCCTGGGCGCGGTCGCCCTGCAACTGCTGGAGATGATCGGGCTGCTGCTCGCGGGTGGGATCCTGCTGCTCTGGGTCTGCTGGCGCATGTTCCGGGAATTGCGCCGGCCGCATGCGGTCACCGGGGCTGACACCGGAACCAAAACGCTGCGCCAGGCGATGACGCAGATCATCCTGGCCGATCTGTCGATGAGCCTGGACAACGTGTTGGCAGTCGCCGGAGCGGCGGACGGCAGCACCTGGGTGCTCGCAGTCGGGCTGCTGCTGTCGGTCGCCCTTATGGGCTTTGCCGCCGGTCTGATCGCCAGTCTCCTCGAGCGGCACCGGTGGATCGCCTGGGTTGGGCTGCTGATTGTGCTGTATGTCGCGCTGACGATGATCTGGCACGGCGGCAACGAGGTCGCTGACGCAATCGGTCCCAATAACTGGTTCGAGCGAACGTTCCGCTCGTGGCGTGCCCGGCTGGCGTGAGCGACGCGCACGGCCCACCCTGACGGTTGGACGCGCCGCGGTTCGTGGAGCGTCGGAGAGCGATCGTGTCGGCGGCCCCGCAGGCCATGTGGACCGGTGCGGTGCCGGTGGCCTGACACGAAACATGGGGCGATGGCTGTGGCTTGGCCCGGTGTCGCGCCTGCACGTCGGCGTGTTGTCGCGATCGGCG
>DASWON010000542.1:0-3016 GCA_036398735.1 Rhodopila sp. | reverse complement strand
TGCTGCGCGTCGCCATTGCTGTCCAGCGCGAACAGGGTGTCGAACACCATCAGGATGTGATTGCGCGTTACCAAGGCACTCGCCAGAGGGTCGAGCAGCGCCAGGTCGGCGTAGGGAACGAATTTGAGTGTCGTAGCGGAGGCAGATCGCACAATCGCCGGGCGCCCGATGCCACCATCGAGCGCAACTGCCGCCGCTCGTCCGACGAACTGACGTCTTTTCATGCTCATCACCTCCGAAGGACCAAGTGATTGATCGAAGCGGTGGCAATTGAGCAAAAACCAAGCCACGAAACGGATTCAGCACCACGGGCCACGATCCCGTTTGGCGAGGCCGACCCGCATGACAGCCGACGGGGCTCCCATCTTATCGGCCGCCATCCACGCGCGGCGCGTCGGCCGCATCTGATGGCGCCGATGGCCGTTCCGTCTCGCGTAGAGGCAGTGCTGGCGGACCGGTTCGCGAATACGCGGCGGCCGGACGCGGCAGCCGGACGGGGCTCAATGAAAGCGCGCGCTGAACCCGCTCTGCATAGTCACACAGTGCTTCGGCAACAAATGCGCGACACGCATGCGGCGCGAGCAGCGGCATGTCTGCGGGTGCCGGCGCCGAAACCCGGCGGAGCGCCCGCAGGGCCTGTGCGTCAGGTGGTGGCGCGCTCGATGATACGGAACGGAACCTGGACCCGGTCGCCCTCACAGGGTCCCTCGCCAGCCAGCCGCCGGAGCAGAAACGCCGCGGCGGTTCGTCCGGTCCCGACGCCCTCGAGACTGACCGTGGTGATCGCCGGCTCGCTCATGGCGCTAAGCTCGAAGTTGCCGAAGCCGCAGATCGCAAGTTGCTCCGGGATTGCGACCCCCTGCACGCGCGCCTCCGTCACGACGCCGAAGGCCATCAGATCCGAACTGCAGAACACGGCGCAGCGCCGATCGAGCTTCGGCAGCAGCGTGCGCAGTCCCTCGCGCCCCGCGGCGATGGTGCTGGGCGGGGCGATCTGCTGATCGAGGATGAAGGTTCCGCCCGCCTTGTTGATCGCGTCGGTGAAGCCGCGGGTGCGCGCCAGGGCCCGCGAGTCGCGCGCGGTCAGCACGGCGAAGTGGTCGTGACCCTTCCCGAGGAGGAATTCACCGACCGTCGCGCCGACCTGGGCGTGGTCGAAGCCGATCATCATGTCGATCGGGCGGCTGGAGACATCCCAGATCTCGACCACCGGGATGCGGGCCTCGATCAGCATCTGCCATGCCGCGGGGCTGTAGCCCGACCCGGTTATCAGCAGCGCATCGGGGCGCCGCCCTAACAGCGCTCGGAACAGCGCCTCATCATCGCTGTCCTCGTAGCCGCAGATCGACAGCATCACCTGGTACCCGGCGCGGCGCATGGCGTCCGAGAACGACTGCACGACGCCCGCGAACATCGGGTGCGCGATGGTCGGCACAATGGCCGCCACCATGCGGGACTTGCGCGACGACAGCCCGCCGGCGATCAGGTTGGGCACATAGCCCAGGCGGTCGATCGCTTCACGCACCCGAGCGGTGGTTTCCGGCGAGACGCGGTCGGGGGTGTTGATGACGCGCGACACCGTCATCGGCGCAACGCCGGCCGCGGCGGCGACGTCGGTAATCTTGACGGGGGTATTTTTGGCGGACGCGGGCCGGGAGACGGGGTCGCGCACCGGATCGAACAAAGGCTTCTTCCTCGATTGTCGCAGGGGCGGGCGCACCCTAGCCTGCCGCCCTGTCGCCGACCAGCGCAGATGACAACACGTTCATGATCAGACCCTGAGGCCAAACGGCTGGCGGCGCACAAGACGAACACGCGATGGTATCCTCCTAAAGATGCTCCGCGGTCCATTCCCGGTGAAACACTTCCCGCGACATTTTCGCCCGAAGCATTCGCGTTGAGGCGCGCTCCGTGCCTGCCCCAGAGCCTTCACTTGGGAGGCTCCTCCGGGGCACTCCTCTGGAACGCTCCTCTGGGACGCTCCTCTGGTTCATTCCCGTGGGCGATCCCCGTGGTCATTCTCCATCTCCTCGCGGCGTATGGCGGGGCGGCCCGGGTCTGGAGCAAGACTGTGGAATAGGGCAGCATCCGGACGTTCAATCAGCAGGAGGAAACCAACATGCTGAAATCCGGTGTTTCGATGTTTTTCACCGACTACTCCATGGCGCCGGGCGCACTCGGCCAGGCCCTAGAACAGCGCGGGTTCGAGTCCGTCTGGGCTCCGGAACACTCCCACATTCCGCTCAGCCGCAAATCGCCCTTCCCCGGCGGCGGCGACCTGCCGAAGCGCTATTATGACGCCATGGATCCGTTCGTGACGCTGACGGCCGCGGCGGCCGCGACCAGCAAGTTGATGGTTGGCACCGGCGTCTGCCTGGTCGCACAACGTGATCCGATCCAGACGGCGAAGCTGGTCGCCAGCATCGACCAGGTCTCCGGCGGGCGGTTCCTGTTTGGCATCGGCAACGGCTGGAACCAGGACGAACTGGAAGACCACGGCGTGAAGTTTGCCGACCGTCACAAGGTGGCGCGCGAGCGGGTTGAAGCCATGAAAGAGATCTGGACCAAGTCGAAGCCCGAATATCATGGCGAATTCGTCAACTTCGACCCGATGATGACCTGGCCGAAACCGGTGCAGAAGCCGCATCCTCCGGTGATCGTCGGCGGTGCCTTTCCCTACTCCGCCCGCCGTGCCATCCGCTACGGCGATGGCTGGATCCCGCAGGCGGCCCGTGGCAGCTACAGCGAGATCGGCGACCTGATCCCGGAGTTCCGGAAAATGGCCACCGAGGCGGGGCGCAATCCCGATGAGATCGCCATCACGGTGTGGTTCCCCCGACGCGACCTCGACCTGATGAAGCGGTATGCCGATCTCGGCGTGGAACGTGTCGTGTTCAATCTGGAGTCCGAAGGCGCCGACAAGGTCGTGCCGGTGATCGATGAGATCGCCGAATTCATGCACAAGGCCAACGCCTGACCATCTGCTGCACTGCCCCTCCGGCGACCCTGACGTGAG
>DASWON010000541.1:0-4108 GCA_036398735.1 Rhodopila sp. | reverse complement strand
TAGCGGATCACGTTGCTGATCAGCAGGGCATTGGCCAGGCCGTGTGCCAGATGGAACTCCGCACCCAGCTTGTGCGCCATCGAATGGCACACGCCCAGGAACGCGTTGGCGAACGCGATACCGGCAATAGTCGCCGCGCTGTGCACCCGCTCACGCGCCACCGGGTTGCGCCCCCCTTCGAGGTATGCCGCGGGCAGATACTCGGCCAGCAGCTTCAGCGCCTGCAACGCCTGGCCGTCAGTGTATTCATTCGCCAGCACCGAGACATAGGACTCCAGCCCATGCACCACCGCGTCGATGCCGCCCGCGGCGGTCAGCGGCTTCGGCATGTCCATGACCAGGTTCGCATCGACGATCGCCATGCTCGGCGTCAGCTCATAATCCGCGATCGGGTATTTCACGCCGGTGGCCTCATCGGTCACCACCGCGAACGGCGTCACCTCGGACCCGGTGCCGGAGGTCGTGGGCACCGCGACCAGCAGCGCCTTGCCGCCCAATTTCGGGAATCTGTAGATGCGCTTGCGGATGTCCATGAACCGCAGTGCGAGGTCTTCGAACGCGACTTCCGGTGCCTCGTACATCACCCACATGATCTTGGCCGCGTCCATCGGTGAGCCGCCACCCAGCGCCAGGATGACGTCTGGCTGGAACGCGTTGGCCCGCGCCAAGCCCTTGCGCACCACCGCCAGCGTCGGGTCCGCGCTCACCTCGAAGAAGCAGGCCACCTCGAGGCCCAAACGCTTCAGGATGGCCATTGTCTCGTTGGCGATGCCGCTCTCGAACAGATAGCGGTCGGTGACGATCAGGCAGCGCCGCCGGCCGCGCAGGTCCTCCAGCGCGAACGGCAGGCAGCCGCGGCGGAAATAGATCGAGCGGGGCAACTTGTGCCAGAGCATGTTCTCGGCACGCTTGGCGACGATCTTGCGGTTGAGCAGATGCCGCGGCCCGACATTTTCCGAAATCGAGTTGCCCCCCCAGGAGCCGCAACCCAGCGTCAGGGAGGGGGCCAGGTTGAAGTTATAGAGATCGCCGATCCCGCCGTGCGAGGCCGGCGTGTTGATCAGGATGCGGGCGGTCTTCATCCGCACCCCAAAAGTACGGACCCGTTCGGTCTGCAGATCCTGATCCGTGTACAGGACAGAAGTGTGTCCCACACCACCGAGGGTCACGAGCGCATCGGCCTTGTCGCAGGCATCCGGGAAACCGCTGGCGCGATACAGGCCCAATGTCGGCGATAGTTTTTCATGCGCGAACGGTTCCGCCTCGGACACGTCACTGATCTCGGCGATCAGCACCTGGGTCTGCGCCGGCACCTGGATCTCCGCCATGGCGGCAATTCGCCGCGCCGATTGGCCCACGATGGCAGGATTGACGCTGCCGTTCTTCAAAAGCACCAGACGCACGGCGTCGGCCTCGGCGGGCGAAAGCACATGGCCGCCGTGCGCGGCGAAGCGGTCGCGGACGGCGTCGTAGACCTCATCGACCGCGATCACCGCCTGCTCCGACGCGCACACGACCCCGTTGTCGAACGTCTTCGACATCAGGATGGAGGCAACCGCCCGCTTGATGTCGGCGAATTCGTCGATCACGACCGGCGTGTTGCCGGCACCGACCCCGATTGCCGGCTTCCCCGAGGAGTACGCAGCCTTGACCATCGCCGGCCCGCCGGTCGCCAGGATCAGATTGACATCGGGATGGTGCATCAGCGCGTCCGACATCTCCTGCGTCGGGGTGTCAATCCAGCCGATGATGTCGTTCGGCGCCCCCGCTGCCACAGCCGCCGCTAGAACCAGCCGCGCCGCCTCGCACGTCGAACGTTTGGCGCGCGGATGCGGCGAAAAGATCAGCCCGTTGCGCGTCTTGAGGCTGATCAGAGCCTTGAAGATCGCCGTGGACGTGGGATTGGTGGTGGGGACAATGGCGCAGATCAGTCCCACCGGTTCCATGATGGTGACGGTGCCGCCTTCGCGGTCGTCATCCAGTGTGCCGCAGGTCTGCTCATTCTTGTACGCATTGTAGATGTATTCGGAGGCAAAGTGATTCTTGATCACTTTGTCTTCCATCACGCCCATGCCGGTCTCCTCGACCGCCATCTTGGCCAGCATGATCCGGGCGTCGGCCGCGGCAAGCGCGGCACTGCGAAAGATCGCATCCACCTGCGCCTGAGTGAACGTCGCGAAGACTGCCTGGGCGGCTTTCACCCGGCCCACCAGAGTGTCGAGTTCGGCCAGCGTAGTGACGGGCATCGCAGTCTCCGCGGGGGTGCAACTTGCGCCCCGCTACTCCGCGCACCGCTTCCATGCATTGACATGGATCATATGCTTCCCGCAGCCTGGACAATTCGGTCGGCTCGCATTGCGTCAATCAAACGCGATGCGTCGGTCTTGCCGCAAAGCGTCCAATTCAAACGGCTGCGCGCGGTCGCGTCCGCCTCACGCGCCTCCGCGATCAGATACCCGGCGCTTCAGTCGGCGCCATACCGCAGTGATGCGGATGCCGTGACGGCGACGGGCATCGACGGCGGACGCAGCGCCAGGCCGGCGGCCCCCAGCATCAGAGTCATGCCCGCGGCGTCGCCCCAGTCGAGTTTTTCCTCGAAAAAGACGCAGCCGAGGACGACCGCGATCACCGGGGAGATAAAGGCATACGTACCCGACCGGCTGGCTCCCCAGTCGCGGACCAGCAGAAAATACATCGTCGTGGACATCAGCGCACCCGGGACCAGCAGGTACAGCCAGCCCAGGAACGCCGGCCATCCCCAGTGGAAACGCATCGACTCCCAGGCACCCGGCTCGACGGCCAGTGCCGACACCAGCAGCACGACCCCGCCGATCAGATCGGTGAGGCCGGCGAGTTGGACCGGCTCCAGCGTGCGCATCACCGGCCGTGTCATGACCGAACCCGCCGTGTAGCACAGGCAGCCCACCGTGACGCCGGCCGCGCCGATGATCTCCCACAGATCCAGCGTCCCGGCGATCGCGGCCGGGCCGAACAGCATCAGCACGCCGACAATCCCGACGCCGATCGCGCCAAGCTGGCGGGGGCTGAATCGCTCCTGCCCGGCGGCGACGGAGAATACCAGCAGCGCGATCGGCGTCAGTGCCGAACTGATGACGGCGCCGAGGCCAGCAGTGATATACTTCAGCGCGTAGAGCTGGATCACCTGGTTCAGTGTGATCAGGATCACCGATATAAACACCAGCCTCGGGATCAGCCGCGGCGGCGGCATCACACGCTGGCCGCGAAACCGCCGGAAGGCCAGGATGATGGCGCCGGCCAGGCTCCAGCGCAGACCGGCGAAGATTCCGGGAGAAACGGTCGATATACCGACCTTCATCGCCAGCCAGGTCGTGCCCCAGACAAAGCAGATGAATACGAACATCGCGCGCTGCGATGCGGTGGACGAGGGGTTCATTGGGGTTGCGGACGTGCTCCTGCCGAAGCCGGAAGCTAGCCTATCCGAACCGATCGATGCCGCGCCGAAGCGGAATAGCCCGTATGCGTCAAGATGACGCGGCGGCGCTTGCTTTCCAGTGCGCGTAGGTCGGATCGAGCCGCGACCGCAGATACGCGGCCGCCGAGATCGGCGGATACTTCGGCCGCGAACCCGCCGGCACGCAGCCCGGCAGCGCTTCCACCAGCGCGTCCGGGTTGGGATCACAGAAATAGGCCACCGAGTAACGCTCCGCGGCCGGCTGGCGCACCCGGTGCGGGGTCGACATATAGACGTCGTTGGTCCAGCGCATCAGGCAGTCGCCGACGTTGCACACGAGCGTGCCGGGAGCCGGGGCGACGGGGATCCAGGCGCCGTCGCGCCGCCGCACCTCCAAGCCGCCGACCGTGTCGGTGGCGAGCAGCGTGAGGTTGCCGTAGTCGGTGTGGGTTCCGGCCCCGAGGGGCCGGCTCGCTCCGTCGGGTGCCGCGGGGTAGTGGAGCAGCCGCAGGGTGGCGAGCGGGCGGCCGAACTTGTCGTCGAAGAAGGACGGCGCGAGGCCGAGGTCGAGCGCCATGGCCCGGTGCAGGGCGACGCCGAGCGCCAGCATCGCGTCGTAATAGGTGAGCAGCGTGTCGCGGAACCCCGGCAGCTCCGGCCACAGGTTGGGGCCCC
>DASWON010000540.1:0-6267 GCA_036398735.1 Rhodopila sp. | reverse complement strand
AATGGCGGCCAGCACATGTACTGAGCCGGACCAGTCCTGTAATCCGAACCGTGTGCCGACCTTGCCTGGGCGGCAGGTCGATCCACGGTGATGAGGCTGTTCGGTAAGCCGCAAATACCGGCTGGTAGGCGTCCCTTCCCTCCTGTGACCTTTGGAGTCATCATTGGCTCCAAGAGGCACAGGAGGTCCAGTTATGAACGCCCCTCGGAACACCCAGTATACCCACCTGCAAGCTCACAAGATCGCCGGCTCGCTCGGTGCTGAAATCGAAGGTGTCGATCTGTCGCAGGATCTGCCGGACGACGTGCTTGCTGAAATCCGCGCAGCTCTGCTCGATAATCTGGTGATCTGCTTTCGCAACCAGCACCTCACGCCAGACCAGCAGCTCGCCTTTGCCCGCCGCTGGGGCGACATCCACTTGCATCCGTTCATGGAGGGGATGCCCGACAATCCCGAAATCCTCGCCATCATCAAACGACCGACCGACAAGAAGAACTTCGGCGGCTCCTGGCATACCGACCAGATGTTCTCGCCCAGCCCCGCCATGGGTACGATGCTGTATGCCAAGGAGGTGCCATCGGCCGGCGGCGATACGTTGTTCACCAATCAGTACCTGGCCTACGAGAGTCTGTCGGACAAGATGAAGGACCTCGCCAGCCAGCTCCGCACGGTCTGTGTTGGCGACAACTTCAAGCAGGCCAACGGTCTCTCACGCAAGGAACGCTACGACCGGCAAATGAGCGAGATGAAGGTCAAGGATCCCGGCAACGTGCAGACAACCAGCATTCATCCGCTGGTCCGCACGCACCCCGAGACAGGCCGCAAATCCCTCTACATCGGCGGCCATGTCCAGCAGTTCGACGGCATGACCGACGAGGAGAGCCAGCCGCTGATGGACTTCTTCATGAAGCAGTCGCAGCGTCCTGAACATACCTGCCGGGTGCGCTGGCAGACCGGCACGCTGACGTTCTGGGACAACCGTTGCACGCAGCACTTCGCGGTCAACGATTACCCGGCGGAAACCCGGATCATGCACCGCATCACAGTCTGCGGCGATCAGCCGTTCTAGCGTGGCGGTTCTGAAATTCGCCGACTGCGGGGTCCGCGTCAGGGCGAATTTCAGAGCCAACCCGGAGAACGATGCTTGACCCGTGTCCCGTTGCGAGAGTCCGCCAGGAGTTGATCCATGGCGCGGCGGACCTCCGGGCACGGGCGCTAACCAGAACCGGGCCGAGACTTGCCCACCCCGGCGGCGCCTGACCCCGGCAGCGCCTAGCCCCGAGGGGTCCGACCGGGACGCACTTGCCGGGGGCTCCGCCATGAGCCGGCCAGGCATGTCCCGCCTCCGCGTCAAGGGGCCGGGGTGGCCGCTTCGATAATCCGCAGCAGCGCGACGCTCCGCCTGGTCAGGCCGCGGTGCCTAGATACGCGCGTATCACATCCGGGTTCTGCCGGACCTGCTCCGGGCGGCCATCGGCGATCTTGCGGCCGAAGTTCACCACCACGACCTTGTCGGACACCGACATCACCAGACTCATGTGATGTTCCACGAGCAGGACGGTGACGCCCTGGACGTCGCGAACGCGCCTGATCTGGCCCTCCAGCGTATGCACCTCGTCATGGTTCAGGCCGGCGGCCGGTTCGTCCAGCAACAGCAGCTTTGGTTCGGCCGCCAGCGCCCGGGCCAGTTCGACCCGCTTTCGGATCGGGAATGGCAGCCCGGCGGCGACGCGGTTGGTGAAGGGACCAAGGTTCATGAACTCGATCAGGTCGTGCGCCTTCTCGCGCACCGCGGCCTCCTCACGCCCGACTGACGGCAGCCGCAGCGCGTTCTCGACAAAGCCCGCGGCGGTACGGCTGTGACGGCCGACCATCACGTTCTCCAGCACCGTCAGCCGATCGAACAGCGCGACGTTCTGGAAGGTGCGGCCGATGCCAATGGTCGGGATCTTGTGCCGTGGCACCGAGAGAACCGACCGGTCCTCGAACAGGATTTCGCCCGCGCTGGGCTGGTAGAGGCGGCTCAGGCAGTTGAACAGCGTCGTCTTTCCGGCGCCGTTCGGGCCGATCAGCCCTGCGATCTGCCCCGGCATCACGTCGAAGCTGACATCGTCGAGTGCCACGACCCCGCCGAAGCGGAGGGTCACGCCCTGTACGGATAGCAGTGGCGCCGATCTCTCAGACATCTGTCAACACATCTCCCCACCCACCCGAGCCTGGACCGCTACTCGGGTCCTTCGTCCTCGCTGCCCTACAATGCGCCAGCACGGCGTGCAAGCACCCAGGCCGGCGCGCCCGGCGCGTACCGGACGGCCCGTTGCCGGGATCCGCTGGCCGAGGCTCGGTCACAGGCGCGACGGGTCAATCGTTTCGGCGAAATGCACTGGCGCGGATGATAAATCTCTCATTATTGAATGTTGGAGATGGTTCTTCTTGCCATATCCGACCCCCCTTGCCATGGCGGTGGATTTTGCTCTTTTCAGTAGGAAACCCCGGAGAATCCCGTGACGTCCCTGATCACGCGACGCGCCCTTGGAGCCGCCGCCCTCTTTGCTCTCGCCACCAAACGCGTCCGCGCGGCAAAACTCGAAGAGATCCGCATCGACTGGGCCACCTACAACCCGATCAGCCTGGTACTGAAAGACCGGAAGCTTCTGGAGACCGAGTTCGCCAAGGACGGGATCGCCATCCGCTGGGTGCAATCGGCCGGATCGAACAAGGCACTCGAATTCCTGAACGCGGGCTCCCTCGACTTCGGTTCGGCCGCCGGGGCCGCCGCGCTGATCGGCAAGGTCAACGGCAATCCGATTACCTCGATCTACGTCTTCTCACGACCCGAATGGACCGCGTTGGTCACGCAGGCCAACAGCCCGATCAGGATGGTCGGCGACCTGAACGGCCAGCGCATCGCCGTGACGCGCGGCACGGATCCTCACATCTTCCTGGTCCGAGCGCTGGCTGAGGCGGGGTTGTCGGAGAAAGATGTGAAGCTGGTGCTGCTGCAGCATGCTGACGGGCGGACGGCGATGGAGCGTGGCGACGTCGCCGCCTGGGCCGGCCTCGACCCGATGATGGCGGCGGCCGAAGTCGAGTCAGGCGCTCGGCTGTTCTATCGCAAGCCCGAGGCGAACACCTGGGGCGTGCTGAACGTCCGTCAGGCGTTCGCCGCAGCCAATCCCGAGATCGTCCGCCGCGTGCTGACGGTCTACGAAACCGCCCGCGAGTGGTCCGTCGCCCATCCGGCCGAACTGAACGCGGCGCTCGTGACGGCCGCGAAGTTGCCGGGTCCGGTGATCGCCCGGCAGCTGGAGCGGACCGATATGTCCAGCGGCCGGATCGGCGAAAAGCAGGCGAGCACCATCATCGAGGCGGGCAAGGCGCTGCAGACCGCCGGCGTCCTGGACCCGACGCTGGATATCGCCGCGATCACCAACGGCATGATTAATCCATCCTATGGTCGTGCCATCGGCGCATGAGGCGAGGCACCTGGGCGGTCGGTCTGGTCATTCCGGTCGGTCTTGCCATCGTTTGGGAGTTCGCGGTGCGCAACGGGCTGGCTCCCGGCCGGCTGATGCCACCGCCGTCCCAGCTGGCCCGGACCGCCTGGTCCCTCGCCCGTTCGGGTGAACTGCAGACCCACATACTGGCTACCATGACCCGCGTGCTGCTCGGTTTCGCGATCGGGGCCACGGCCGGCACGCTGCTTGGGATGCTGAACGGCGCCAACGTGTGGGCGGCTCGCCTGCTCGATCCATCCATTCAGGCGCTGCGGGCGATCCCGTCCATCGCCTGGGTGCCGCTGTTCATCCTGTGGCTCGGCATTTTTGAGACATCGAAGCTGACACTGATCGCTCTCGGTGTCTTTTTCCCGGTCTACCTCGGGATTTTCAGCGCAGTCCAATCGGTTGACCGCAAGCTCATCGAGGTCGGCCGGGTGTTCGGTCTCTCACGCACCGGCATCGCGCTGCTGATTACCTGGCCTGCCGTCATGCCGACCTGGATCGCGTCGCTACGGACCGGCCTCGGCCTGGGCTTCATGTTCGTGGTTGCCGCCGAACTGATGGGCGCCTCCGAAGGGCTCGGCTACCTGTTGCTCGACGGTCAGCAGATGGGGCGGGCCGATTCGATCCTGGTTGCGATGATCATCTTCGCGCTGCTCGGCAAGGCCTGCGACAGTGTGCTGGTGGCGCTCAGCCGGCCGGTGCTGCGCTGGCAGGACACCAACAGGGTGCGGTTATGACCCGGTTGACCGTGCGTGGCATCGGCAAGACCTATGCCGACGGAACCGAAGCGTTGCGCGGTGTCGATGTGCATGCGGCCGACGGGGAGATCGTGGCGATCCTCGGCGGGTCCGGTTGCGGCAAGACGACGCTGCTGCGGCTGATCGCCGGTCTGGATGAGGCCACTGCCGGCAGCATTACCGTGGATGGCCAGCCGCTGACCGGCACGCACGCGGCGGTCAGCGCCGTCTTTCAGGAGCCGCGCCTGCTGCCGTGGCTGACCACGGGCGCGAACATCGCATTTGGCGGACGCAGCCTGGCCAAGGCGGAACGCGAGGCGCGGGTCGACTCGCTGCTGCATCGCGTTGGGCTCGGCGGCTACGCGGCACGCTGGCCGCGGGAACTCTCCGGGGGCCAGCAGCAGCGCATCGCCATCGCCCGCGCCTTGATCGGTCATCCCGGCGTGCTGCTGCTGGATGAGCCGTTCTCGGCGCTCGATCCGTTCACCCGCGCCAGCCTGCACGAGCTGCTGCTGGATCTGTGGCGGGAGCTGCGGCCAACCGTGCTGATGGTGACGCACGATATCGAGGAAGCGGTGGTGCTGGCCGACCGGATCGTGGTGATGCGGCCGCACCCGGGCCGGGTGCAGGAGACCCTCAGCGTCGACCTGCCGCGGCCACGCGATCGGCTGGCGCCCGCGTTCGATCTGACGAAGCGCAATGTGCTGCGGGCGATCAACCGCTCGCTGGCGGCGCCCTCACCGGGGACCACGACGGCTGCGGCCCGGGCAACGGCGGACGCGCGGAGACACGGGACCGAATCCCGGGCGGCGCCCGGACCGGTGACCTCACCCTGGGTCTGACGCCGGACAATCAACACCAGCGGACCAGCCGGCCCGCGGCGCGTTTCGATGTCGATCCCTAACTTGCCGTGAACGCCCGCGCACCGATATGTTCAGGTATGACCGAAACGCATCATACCAAGGTCCTGATCATCGGCGCCGGGCCAGCTGGCTATACGGCTGCCATCTATGCCGCGCGGGCCAACCTGTCGCCGATCCTGGTCGCCGGCTTGCAGCCTGGCGGTCAACTGATGATCACCACGGACGTCGAGAACTACCCAGGTTTCGCCGACGTCATCCAGGGCCCCTGGCTGATGGAGCAGATGGAGGCGCAAGCCACTCATGTCGGCACGCGGATCATCCACGACCTGATCACCGGGGTCGACTTTTCCAGGAAGCCGTTCCGGTGCCACGGCGACTCGGGCGATGTTTACACGGCCGACTCGGTGATCATCGCGACCGGCGCTCAGGCTCGCTGGCTTGGCCTGCCGTCGGAGCAGACCTTGCAGGGGCGCGGCGTCTCGGCATGCGCGACCTGCGACGGTTTTTTTTATCGTGGCAAGAAGGTCGCCGTGATCGGTGGCGGCAACACCGCGGTCGAGGAAGCGCTGTACCTGACCCATCACGCGAGTGAGGTGGTCCTGATCCATCGCCGCTCCAGCCTGCGCGCGGAGAAGATCCTTCAGGAGCGCCTGTTCGCGCATCCGAAGATCAATGTCATCTGGGACAGCACGGTGCGGGAGATCATCGGCAGCGGCACGCCGGAGGTAGTGACCGGTGTCCGGCTGCAGGACACCGGCACCGGCATGGAGACGACGCTGCCAGTCGACGGCGTGTTCATCGCGATTGGCCACAGCCCGACCACCGCCATCTTCACCGGCCATGTCGATATGGACGCGGAGGGCTACATTCGAACGACGCCGGGGAGTACCCGCACCTCGGTTGCGGGTGTGTTCGCGGCCGGCGACGTGCAGGACAAGATCTTCCGACAGGCCGTCACCGCAGCCGGATCAGGTTGCATGGCGGCACTGGAGGCCGAGAAATACATCACCGAGCACGAAATCCGTCTCTCAGAAGCCGCAGAGTAGCTGAATTTTGTCGCAGGACTGCAAATTCCGTCACATGAATCGTGAAAGTATGTTTAGGCTTGATGCACCGCACATATACGCTGTGTGCGAGTGATTTTGCGCGGTACTGCCACAACCG
>DASWON010000539.1:0-5189 GCA_036398735.1 Rhodopila sp. | reverse complement strand
CGCGCCGCCGACTGGACACAGCGCACTGGTCGCCGTGGCCATGTTCTGGAGCGTGCCCGCATCCGCGTCGGCCTGGAGCACCGTGTAGGCGCCGCTCAGGATGCAGGTGCCACTCGGCGCCACGCTGGCGCAGGTGATGCTGTTCGGCGTGATCTTCGGATCGCTCACCACCACGCCGGTCAACGTCGTGTTGCCGGTGTTGGTCAGGGTGACCGTGTAGGTCAGCACGTCGCCCACCGCCGCCGTGCCGCCGGTGCTGTCGTTGCTCAGCACTTTGGTCAGCGTCTGCGACGGCGTTTGCGTTGCCGTGATCGTCACGGTATCCGTCGGCGGCGTCAGCGTGCCGCCCGCGGGCGTACCATTGGCCACGGCAATGTTGGTCACCGTGCCATTGTCCAGGTCCGCCTGGGTGATCGTGTAGCTGCCCGTGCAGGTAGTGTCCGCACCCGGAGCCAACGTGGTCACCGGGCAGGTCACTGTGGCGATTCTGTCGTCGGCCACCGCAATGGCGCTGATCGACACATTGCCCGTGTTGGTCACCAGGTAGCTGTAGTTAACTATCTGGTTGGGGGTGGCGTAGGTCGCCGTCGAGGCGGTCTTGTCAACCGTCATCAACGGAGCCGGGGGACTCGGCGGATTTAAGCAGACCGCGTTGTCGGTGGTGGAAGTTTCCTGACCAGGCGGCAGGGAAGCGTCGTTGTACAGACCGCTACCTGGCGTGGGCGTGGCGGCGCAAACCGTGGGCAACGCCGAATTGGTATATATGAAAGTGATGCTGACGTTGTAGCTGTGAGTGGCTCCCACCGCGATTGCCGTGGCGGCCGGCGCGAGTTGATAGGGACCGGAAGCCGTGGACGAACCGCCCGCCGGCGCGCCGGCGCCCGTAGTGGTCCAACTGGCGCCGGTGATCGACGTGTTGGCCGGGAATACCGGCGTATCGATCAATGTCCCGTAGGTACCGGCAGCGGTGCCGGTATTGGAAACTGTCACGGTGTAGTTGACCGTATAGACTGCGGCCGCACTCGGGCCGGTCACATTGATCGCGGACTTGGTTGCGTTGATGAGGGCCTGGTTGACGGTGGTCGTATCGCTCGGGCTGCATCTGGCCAGCGTCGCTGCGGGCGCAGCCGGGCAAGTGTCATCGCCGCCGCCGCTCGCACGCGCGGTATTGATCACGCTGGGCGCCGCGGCAGCGGCTACGGCCACAGTCAGGGTGATGGGCGCACCGAGGGTCGGCGTGGCCGGGCTGCCGGCCGCGATCGGCGTGGTGCTGGTGCATGTCACCGTTTGAGCGGGCGCCTCGGCACAGGTCCAGCCCGCACCCGTGGCCGACACGAAAGTCAGGCTGGCGGGCAATACGTCGGTAACCGTGATCGTGCCTGTCGTCGGCGCCGTACCCGTATTGCTTGCCTGCAGGGTGTACACACCATTGGCGCCTACCGTGAAATCGCCGGTGTGTGCCTTGGTCAGGTTCAGTAGCGGCGCGGCAACCGAATCTGTGTCCGATGCGGAACACTCCTGGTTGCCATCGGCGTTATAGGCACCGCCACTGGCCGCACAAGTCGTACCAGGGTTGGCGACGCCCGCAGGCGGGGTGACCGTGGCCCTGTTGACGACGGACGTCTGCGCGAATGCCGGCATGCCCGCCAAAGCGAGTACGGCCGAAGCAAAGCACAAAGCAAGCCTGCGACGGAAACCCGCCGCATTGCGGTTGGACGTGTCAGCCACGCGAAATCCCCTGTTTCTTACTGCATTTGGTTGAAAACCACATCAAGCACAAGCCGTGCCAGAGTCTTCAACGATCTGAAAACAGCCCCATTGCACGCATAAATCCCGGACCGTACCCCACAAAACCGAGCACTTTACGATCGAGGGAAACCTGTATCCCGAGCGCGAATCTGGGCTCCCACCTCGCTGACAATGCTACTCGTGTCACAATTTTTCGTTCAACGCGCGGACATCCGACGAAACTGACGCAGAGGGTCAGAACTTCGCCGAATACGGACCTAGGACTCCTTTCGGACAGCCGGTGACCGGCCGGCGCCGGCACCGTCACTCGTGCGCCAAACGATTGATGTTGCAGCCTCTCCAGAGACAGTGGAGCGATTTCCCGCTGCAACCCATCGGGCAGGCCGATTCGTTACTGTTTTATTAATAACAATAGATGGTCGGTCTTAATTTACAGACGAACGGCGCCCCTTCAGGGTCATTGCCATTCATTCCGGAGTGGAATTGCGGCTATCCCGGCCCATGGCGAGACGATGGAGAGAGTTAAAGGGGAGTCGAATTCCTCCCCGTCCTCATCAGCGGATCAAGAGGTGAGGTTAGGACCAGGCCTGAACCCATAGCGATGCCTGAAGCGACCCCAACCCTACCCGGCGAGCGGCCACTGGAGACCGCCCGTTGGCCTTCTTACTTATGTCCGCGTCCGAAACCAAAAGCCTATCGCGATGTCTGCTGTGGCTGGTGGTGCGTCCCGGGCATGCAGCGCTGCTTGGCTTGGAGATGGCAACCCGACTCGGCTTAACCTGAACCCGGGTCAGCGCGGCCGGCTACCGTGGCGAGCGTCAGGCACATGAGGCGAACTGCCCCGAATGGCCGCCCAGCGCGGCCCGCGGCATGGCTTTACGGAGGTGACGCAAGCGGATCGGCGACGTCATCGGGCGGCGCTCCCACCATACGAATTGCGAGAGGACCAGACGATCAACGCAAGCACCCCCGCCAGGGCGAGCGAGAGCATGACCGCACCGGCGCTCGGCGAAACCGGGCCGTTGCCGCCAGACAATCCGTTCCGATCCTACCTTTCGCGAAAACGATCAGGCCTTCAGGGAGGCCATGTCGATCACGAAGCGATAGCGCACATCCGAGCGCTCCATCCGTTCATAGGCTTCGTTGATTTCGTCCATGCGGATCATTTCGCAGTCCGGCAGGATGTTCTTGCGCGCGCAGAAGTCCAGCATTTCCTGGGTCTGGCGAATGCCGCCGATAGGAGAACCGGCGATCCGGCGCCGTCCCAGGAGCAAGGGAACGGTGCTTAGCTCGTCGACCGGACCGATCTGCCCAACGAGCACCAGCGTGCCATCGACGTCCAGCAGCGGCACATAGGGGTTGAGGTCGTGCTTGACCGGAACCGTATCGATGATGAGGTCGAAGCTGGACTGCGCCTTCGACATGGCCTTTTCATCCGTGGAGACGAGTAGCCGGCCGGCGCCGAGGGCCAGCGCATCGGCCGCCTTTTCCTTGGTCCGGCTCAGCACGGTCACGTCGGCGCCCAGACCGGCCGCCAGCTTGACCGCCATATGGCCCAGGCCGCCGAGCCCGATGACGCCAACATGGCTGCCTGGACCAATGTTCCAGGTACGCAGCGGCGAATAGGTGGTGATGCCGGCGCATAGCAGCGGCGCGGCTTTGGACGGATCCAGCCCGTCCGGCACGCGCAGGACGAACTCATCGCGCACCACCAAGTGCTTGGAATAGCCGCCATGCGTGGGCTCATGGGTGATGCGGTCGAGACCGCAGTAGGTGCCGGTGTTGCCTTCGCGGCATAGCTGCTCCTCGCCCTTGCGGCACTGATCGCATTCCTGGCAACTGTCGACCATGCAGCCGACCGCGACCGCATCGCCGACCTTGTGGCGGGTGACCTCACTGCCTACTTCGATCACGCGGCCGACGATTTCGTGACCGGGAACGATGGGATAGGTGGTCCATCCCCAGTCGTTGCGGGCCGCATGGAGATCCGAATGGCAGACGCCGCAATAGAGGATTTCCATGGCGACGTCGTTGGGGCGCAAGGCGCGCCGTTCGAAGACCAATGGCGCAAGTGGGGAGTCGGTGGACTGGGCCGCGTATCCGACGGTTTTCATGGTGGTATCTCGTGATTTGTTTTGGATTGTTGCGGCGGTGTCGGCGATCAGCGCCCCACCAACGCCGCCAGATGCGGCGGATAGCGGTCGCCTTCGACCTCGATGCCCGACAGGGCGATTTCTATTTCCCGCAGTTCATCGGCGGTCAGCTCCACGTCCGCCGCACCCATGTTCTCCTTCAGTCGGTGCAGCTTCGTGGTGCCCGGGATCGGAACGATCCACGGCTTCCGGAACAGCAGCCACGCAAGTGCGATCTGCGCCGGCGCGATTCCCTTTTCCGCCGCGATCCGCCCGATGAGATCCACGAGGGCCTGGTTCGCCTTGCGGGATTCCGGGGAGAAACGCGGGACGGCATTGCGTAAGTCGGCGTTGTCGAACGTCGTGTCCGCGCTGATGGCGCCGGTCAGGAATCCCTTGCCCAGGGGACTGAAAGGCACGAAGCCGATTCCCAGCGCTTCCAGCGTGGGAAGGATTTCCTCTTCCGGTTGCCGCCACCACAATGAATATTCGCTCTGCACGGCCGTGACCGGCTGGACGGCATGGGCGCGCCGGATCGTCCGGGCACCGGGCTCGGACAGGCCGAAGTGCCTGACCTTGCCTTCCGCGATCAGGTCCTTGACCGTGCATGCCACGTCTTCGATCGGCACGTTCGGATCGACCCGGTGCTGGTAGAAGAGGTCGATGGCATCGGTCTTAAGACGCTTGAGCGAGGCTTCCGCGACCCGCCTGATCTGCTCCGGCCGGCTGTCCAACCCACGCTGGGCCGCGCTGGCCGGATCGATATCGAAGCCGAATTTGGTGGCGATGACGACCTGCCCGCGGAATGGGGCGAGTGCTTCGCCAACGAGTTCTTCGTTCGCGTAGGGGCCATAGACCTCGGCCGTGTCGAAGAAGGTGACGCCGAGTTCGAAGGCCGAACGGATAAGCGCGATCGCCTGCTGCTTTTCGGTCGCCGGCCCGTAGCCGAAGCTCAGGCCCATGCAACCTAGACCGATGGCCGATACTTCGAGGCCACTGTTCCCCAGTTTTCGCTTTTGCATCTTTTGTCTCCGGGTTGGGGGAAGAGGAAGGCAAGTCTGAGCGGTGCATCGTCTTTTGATTAGACTGCCAAGTCCGAATGCGCTTATGAGCAGCGCTCATCAATTGCCCCGCCGAGTGAACGCTCCGCCCGCATCGGCCGATCAGTCGCGGCTGACGCCCAAGCTGCTGCGCATGTACATGCCTGGCGTAAGCGCGAGCTTCACGATCAGCTCCGACAGGCTGTTCAGCGACACTTCGTGCCCCCTGAAGGGTTCGCCTTTCTGCGTGACTTGGTAGTCGATGGCC
>DASWON010000538.1:0-1987 GCA_036398735.1 Rhodopila sp. | reverse complement strand
CACCGGAACCGGCTGCGCGCGGACGCCCGCAGGTCGCCGGGAAACCAGAGCCCGGCATCGTGATCCCGCCTACCCGCCCATGACCAGCCGAACGAACGCGAGCAGCTGCACCGCCTCGACGTCCGACACGGCGATATAGGTCAGGCCGCCCATCCGCCAGCGCACGATATTGAAGCCATCACGCGCCAGCATTGTCGGTGGCGCGTCGGCGGGGTCATTCGACACCAGCGCGAACAGATTGATCACGTGCTTGTCGCGCCGGTAGACGACAGCAGCCGCGCGCCGGCCATCAACGTAATCCAGCCGACCGCCGATCAGCGGAAAGCCCTCTGAAGCGAGTTCCTTGACCACCGGCGACAGGTCGAGCCGCGCCGACAGCCACGGCTTCACGGTGTGCTGATCGCTGGTCGCGACGTCCGTCAGATGATCGGCCATCATCGACCGCACATGATCAGCGACGACATCGGCGACCATTGGATCCGATGGCGGCGTGAAACGCGTCACCAGCAAGGTCAGCGCGATCCCGGCGAAGGCTCCGGCCGCCGTCCCGACCGCGATGCCCGGGCGGAACGGCCTGTGTCGAACAGGTGGCGGTGTTTCACGCGCCAGGGCGGACGCGATCCGCATCGACAGCGCCGGCGAGGCGCGATGTACCGGCAGAGAGGTGCGCAAAGCGGAACGCATCGCCTGCATCGCCTCCAGTTCCGCCAGACAGGACGGGCACCGGGCAATATGGCGGCCCAGGAAAAAGCGCCGGATCGGGCCGATCTGCCGATCCGCATAGGCGGCCAGCAGGCACTGGGCGCTGTCATGGTTCATCGTTGCGTCTCATTGTTCATCCATGCTCGGCGCAGCGCGAGCCTGGCGCGCGACAGCCGCGACATCACGGTCCCGGCGGGAACGCCGGTGACCGCGGCGATATCCTTGTACGACAGGTCTTCGATCTCACGCAGGACCAGCACCTCCCGGTACTCTGCCGGAAGCAGAGCCATCAGCCGGCCGAGGGTTTCGCTGTCCACCCGATCGAGCAGCATCGCCTCCGGACCCGGGCTGGGATCGGTCCGGTCCATATCCGGCGGAGCCGGCTGGAACAGCTGCCGGCCGGAACGGTTGTCCTTCAGCCAGTCCAGGAAGCTGTTGCGTACGATGGTCAGCAGCCAGACCCGGAAATTGCCGCCCCGAAACGCGTCGAGGTACCGGAAGGCCCGCAGATAGGCGTCCTGCACCACGTCCTCGGCGTCCGCCGTGTTGCCGGTCAGCCAGCGAGCAAGACTGAATGCCGCATCCAGATGCGGCATCGCCAGCAGCTCGAATCGTCGCGTCCGCGCGTCTGTCGCCAAAGTCGTCGCACCCCATGGGAAACGGTCGTCCCCGAGGACCCGGTCCCCGATCAGTCATTAACCGCGTTACGCCGGGGTTTATTCCCGCCGACAAATCTTTTTCTCGCCAAGGAATATCCAGTCCCGTCGGCGGGTATTGCGGGCAGGTCGGACCACTGCGGTCGGGCCGTGAAGGAGCACGAGCATGAGCACCGGCAAACAGATTATCCCCGATCATCACCCCGATCGGCGAGGCTTCCTGAAATGCATGACCTGGGCTGGCAGCGCGATGGTCTGGTCCGTCGCGGGCGGCATCCCGCGGTCACACGTCGTAGGCGCCGGTCTGCTCGGGGGGGCGGAGGCGGCGGAGACGGGCTTCACCTTCGCCCAGGTCAGCGACAGCCATCTGGGCTTCGACAAGCCCGCCAATCCGAACGTCACAGGCACATTTCAGGAGGCGCTCGGTCATGTGACCGCGATGGCGGAAAAGCCCGCGTTCCTGATCCACACCGGCGACATCACCCATCTTTCGACCGCCGAGCAGTTCGACACCGGGGCGCAGTTGCTGAAGGCCACCGGCCTGCAGGTCTACACCGTGCCGGGCGAGCACGACATCCTGGAGGATGACCGCAAGAGCTATCTCAATCACTACGGCAAGGGCACGCACG
>DASWON010000537.1:0-1545 GCA_036398735.1 Rhodopila sp. | reverse complement strand
TTCTCGGTGATCACCCGTGCCCACCGCGCCTGATCGGTGCGGATGAGATCCGTCATCTGTGCCGGCTCGTCCAAGGCCGGTTCCGAGCCGATCTCGTTCAGGCTGCGTATCATGTCCGGCTCGGCCAATGCGTGGGCAATGGCCGCGTGTATGGCCTGCACTTTCCCGGCCGGCATGCCGACGGGACCGAGCATTCCGAACCAGCTCACGCCGTCCACGCCCTTGTAGCCCTGCTCGGCAAGGGTCGGGATGTCGGGCGCCGAAGGACTGCGCTGCGTTCCGACCAGCCCCAGGGCCTTGACCTTGCCGCCCTTGAGCAAGGGCAGCTCTGCCGGCAGGTCGACGAACACGCCGGCAATCTGGCCGCCCATCGCATCGGCCATCGCCGGGGCGACCCCTTTGTACGGCACGTGCACGAAATTTCCGTGTGTCGCCTCCTTCATCAGCTCTATGTAGAGATGCGTGATATTGCCGATCCCGGCCGAACCGATGGGCACGGGATTCGGGGATCGGTTCGCGTAGGCCACGAACTCCTGCATATTGTCGGCCGGCAGTTGCTTGCCCACCAGCAGCGCGGTGCCGTTGGCCACCACGCGCCCGATCGGGCTCAGGTCCTTCAGGGGGTCGTAGCTCAAGTGTTTATAGAGAGCCGGACTGATGGTCAGCATGCCCGAGGTGGCGAACAGCAGCGTCGCGCCGTCGGGCGCGGCCCTGGCCACCATTTCCACGCCTATCGTGCCGTTCGCGCCCGGCCGGTTGTCGACGATCACCGTCGCATTCAATTGCGGGCCCAGGCGTTCGGCCAGCATGCGCGCAATGAGATCGGCCGGCCCGCCGGGCGAGAACGGCACAACCATCCGGATCTGTTTCGGCAATGGCTGGGCGGTCGCGCCCATTGCCACACTCAGGCCCAGGACCACGCAGAGGACGAGCAGCACCCGCTGCAGAACGGCAAGGCGGGGAAAAGTGCAGGACTTCATAAGCGCTCCTTGGAGAAGGGGTGCAAGGCGGATGCCGGTAAACTCAAGCCGCGCGGCGAACCACGCCTACACCGGGCCCGTCCGGAACATAGAGATAGCCGTCCAGGACCGTCAACCCTTCGAACGGGTCGTTCAGCAGTTTCTGGAATTCGGCCAGTTCGCAGGCATAGGTGATGTTGGGCAGCGCCACGGCCAGATGCAGGGCATGGGCGGCCAGCAGTTGGCTCCCCACATTGGCTCCCATCCGGCATCCCAGATGCGCCACTTCGCAGATGCGGGCTGCTGTCTGTACGGCGCGCAGCCCGCCCATCTTGGGCACTTTCAGGCTGACGGCGTTGATCGAGCGGGTGGCCGCCAGCCGGTAGGTCGACCCAGCGCTATAGGCGCTCTCGTCGGCCTCGATGGCGATGCTGGAAGCGCGTGTGACTTCCTGCAATCCATCCAGGTCGTCGGCCTGTACCGGCTGCTCGATAATGTCCACGTCGAACTCGACCGCCCGCTGCGCAAACACGATGGCATCCTTGGCGCGATAGGACTGGTTGGGATCGGCCACCAGCCGAACGTC
>DASWON010000536.1:0-10090 GCA_036398735.1 Rhodopila sp. | reverse complement strand
CCTTGGCATGCGCGGGCTCGACGAAGTCGCGGACCACCGTGAATGCGAACGGTACACGCGTCAGAGGGGCGCGACTGAGCGCGTCGAGATCAAGCAGAGCCATGGGGTTCATTCCGCATCAAACCTGCGCTTCGCTCCAGCGTGGTGGTGCCGGCGTCGCGTCCTACAGCGGACCGCGCCAGGGCGGACTTCGGAACCAGAACATTGGGAAACAATCGTTTTGCAGCATGCTTCTCAGTCCGCCAGCGCATTGGGCATCGACCCGCGGCACGACGAACTTTCGAAGCGGCACCCTAGCGGAAGCCCGACGCGATGAAATTGATCCCGATCAAGGCGGCAATCTGCGCGGCCGCCCAGCATGGAGCGGATGGGGAACGATACAGCGATGACCAGCAGCACGATCGGGAAATACCTGAACGAGCGCATTCCGCGGTACACCAGCTATCCGGCCGCACCGCATTTCTCCGCCGCGGTCGGGGCACCGGCATACCGCGCCTGGTTGAAGGATCTCCCCCGCACCGCCACTCTTTCGCTGTATCTGCACGTGCCCTTCTGCAGCGCACTGTGCTGGTATTGCGGCTGCCATACCAGCGTCACGCGCCACCGCGAGCCGGTCGAACGCTACGTACGCACCTTGCAGCGCGAGATCGCCCAGGTGGCGGATGGCGCGGGCAGCCACCGCGTCGTGCACGTCCACTGGGGGGGCGGGACGCCTACAATCGTCGGGCCCGACCTGTTCGGCAGCGTCATGACGATGCTGCGGCGGCAATTCGATATCGCGCCGGACGCTGAAATCGCGGTCGAGGTCGACCCCCGGCGTCTCGATGCCGCCATGGCGTCCGCGCTTGGCCAGTCCGGCGTGACGCGGGCGAGCCTCGGCATCCAGACCTTCGACCCGATCGTGCAGCAGGCGGTCTCGCGGATTCAAAGCCTCGAGGTCACGCGGTCCTGCGTCGACCTGCTGCACCGCGCCGGCATCGAGGCGATCAACGTCGACCTGCTCTACGGCCTGCCGCACGAGACGGTCGCTACCTGCGCGGCCAGCGTCGCGGCCGCCCTGACATTGCGACCCTCGCGGTTCTCGGTGTTCGGCTACGCGCACATGCCGGCCCTGATGAAACACCAGCGGGTTATCGATGCCGCGGCGTTGCCCGACGCCCACGAGCGTCTGCGTCAGGAGCAGGCGATCGGCGATGCGCTGACCCGGGCCGGCATCATGCGGATCGGTCTGGATCATTACGCCCAGCCCGGCGACAGGCTGGCCCAGGCGCGCATCAACGGCAGCCTCCGGCGCAATTTCCAAGGCTATACCGACGATCCGGCCGATGCGCTGATCGGCTTCGGCGCCTCGTCGATCGGCCAGTTGCCACAGGGCTACGTGCAGAATCTCGCCGACGTGAAGGCATGGAGCGAGCGGGTCGAGAGCGGCGACCTGGCAACCGCGCGCGGGTTCTCGCTGAGCCAGGAAGACAGGCTACGTGCCGGCGTCATCGAGCGGCTGATGTGCGACCTCAGAGCCGACCTGCCGGCGATCCTGTCGCAGTACGGCTTCCCGGACGCATGGCTGGACGCGGAACTCGATGCCCTGGCGCCGCTGATCGACGACGGGCTGGTGCGGGTCGACCGCGGCGTCATCACGGTACCCGAACATGCCCGCAACCTGGTGCGCCGGGTCGCGAGCGCATTCGATGCCTATCTGGATCCAGCCGCCGGACGGCATGCCGTCGCCGTGTGATATCAGTCTGCCTGACGCCTATGGGATGCGCTCAGGATTGGCGTGTCTGCGCACGAGACCAGCGTGGCGGCCGCGCGCGAGATCAAAGAGATAACAGCCAGCCCGCCTCGCCGCAGGCGCAGCAATTCGGCTGTCTCCGCTGTCTCCTATGCTAGCGCTCTGCCTTGCCCACGGCTCTCGTCCGCCGGTTCGTTCCCCGGCGGTTGCCGCTTTATCATCGCAAGGCGCCTTCTCTTCGCATGATGTCCAACCGGATATGCGGGCGCACGCACCGCCCGCTTGCCCATAAAACGCACAGCGGACAGCGGTGAGATTGAGCGTGGTGCGCATCGCTCGTAGCACGTGCCGGGCCGATATGCCGCCCGCTCGCCTGAGCCACCTGTCGCGCCGCTGGCATGCGCGCCGGAGCCACCGGGGCCGGTAACGCCAATGGCCCTCCGTTGCCGACTACAGCAGGTCCTGGAAACCTGTCGTCTCATCGACCCTGGCCCGATCGGGGCACGTGAAGTCGCCACGCGAAACGATACCGGCGATCTTGGAGCCTTCCACGATCGGCAGGTGACGATAGCCGCCATTGCGCATCATCCGCAGGGCGTCCTCAGCCTGGGCCTGAGGCCTCAGCGTGTCCGGCTCCACGGTCATCACGGCGCCAAGCGGGGTCGTTGCCGGATCCAGCGCTTCGGCGAGGACCCGTCCAACCGCGTCCCGTCCAGTGAACAGGCCAGCCAGCCGGCCATCGGCTTCGGTCACGATGACGGCGCCGACGCGCCGGTCGCGCATGACGCGGCAGGCCGTCTGAACGGTGGCAGTGACCGGCAAGGTCGCCGGATCCTGCCTGCGGATGATTTCACTGACTGTTCTGTGCGACATCTTGGATTTCTCCTGGCTAGGCGGTTGGCGGGGGCATGATCACGCCGGACGGAACGTTCGAAGCCTGCTTCATCATGCGGGCAGACAAAAAGACGGAGCCATCAGGCTGCGCGAGCGGCCTGAAATTGCGCTAGACGAGCATGGCCGGCGCGCGCGCCACCGCACCCACAAGATCGGCTCGGCTGACGATGCCGACGACCTTGCCGTCGCGCAGCACCGGCAGGCGCTTGATGCCGTGGCCGAGCATCAGTTCCGCCAGCATCGCCAACGGCGTATGTTCTTCGGCGGTAATGACAGGGCGGACCATGACGTCCGCGGCGCTGCGCGTGTCCCGTCTCAGGTAGTCGAGAAAATCCTGTGGCAGATCCTCGCCCTCGGCGATCACGCCAAGCCACCAGTCCCGCCGCGCCCGGACCGATTCGCGGAACGGCTTCAGTATATCACTCTCGCTGACAATGCCGGCGAGCGTGTTGTCCGAATGGCAGACCGGAACAGCGCTGAAGCCCTTGCTGGCAAGCAGCGAGGCAATCTCGGCCATGTTGGTTTCTGGCCTCACGACGACGGCCGGCGTCGTCATGATGTCACCCGCGGTGATCGTCATTGTGGATTCCTCCAATCGCCGGAGGATGATCGGCCCCGATGGAAAGAAAGTCTTTGATCGCAGTCAAACTCACGCTGTTTAAGTCACCACCCGACGCACTGCGACCCACGCGGCCGCGAAGGCGACGCCACCGATCACCACCAGCTTCCAGGCGTCGCGAAGTATCAGCGAGGCCGGCAGACCCTGCAGAAACAGGCCGCGCGTGATGATCAACATCCAGCGGATCGGATCGGCCTGGCCAATGAACGCGACGATCGCGGGCATGTTCTCCACCGGCGCCGCGAAGCCCGAGAGCACCACCAACGGCGAGGCGATGACGAACACGCCGAGCATCGCCTGCTGCTGGGTCCGCGCGATCGAGGAGATCACCAGCCCGATGGCGACGCCGGCCAGCATGTAGATGACCAGTGTCGCCTGCAGCAGCAGCATGCTGCCGAGGAACGGCACGCGGAACCACAGCAGCGCGGCCACAACGACGATGTTGGCATCCACCAGGCCGACGATCATGCCGGGCAGCGCCTTGCCGACCAGGATCTCCGCCGGGCGCAGCGGCGTGACGAGAAGCTGCTCGAAGGTGCCAAGCTCACGCTCCTTGGCCAGCGACAGCGCGGCGACCAGCATCGCCATCATCATAGACAGCACGGCGACCAGTCCCGGCAGGATGAACCACTGGCTTTCGAGGTTGGGATTGAACCAGTCGCGCGTCACGACATCGAGCGGCGCCCGCTGCCCGGGATGCAGGTCGGCGGCAAACGCGGAGACGATCGCCGTGGCGTATCCCTGGATCAGCAGCGCGGTGTTGGAGCGGCGGGCGTCGATCAGCAGCTGCACCTGGGCGTGCCGCCCCGCCAGCACATCGGCGGAGAAATCCTGCGCCAGATGCAGCACGGCCGCGACCGCCTTGGAGTCGATCGCCGCGGCCGCCTGGGTCGGATTCTGCAGCATCGCCGTGGCATGAAACGCCGGGGACCCGGCGAAGCGGCGGACCAGTTCGGCGCTCTGGGTTCCGGCGTCCTCGTTCCAGATGCCGAGGGCGACATCGGTGACGTCGTACGTCGCGGCGTAGGCGAAGATCATCACCTGCACCAGGGGTGGGATGAGGATGACGAACCGGGTCTTGCGGTCCTTCCACAACCCGGCCAATTCCTTTGCCATCAAGGCGAGGATACGCCGCAGCATGTCAGTCGAGCCGCCGGCGGGTGACCAGCAGCGTGGCACCGACCGCGATCGCGGCCGCCGCGGCGAGCGCCAGCAGGTTGGGCAGCACCACCGCCCACACATCGCCGGCCAGGAACAGGGTCTGCAGAATGGACACCAGATAGCGCGCCGGCACGCCGTAGGTCACGACCTGCAGCCAGTGCGGCATGGAGGCGATGTCGAACAGCATCCCCGACAGCATCATCGCCGGCAGCATCGTGGCGATGAACGCCACCTGCGCCGCGACGAACTGGTTGCGTGCGAGTGTCGAGATGAACAGTCCCAGCCCCAGCGCGAACACCAGGAACAGCGCCGAGGCCGCCATCAACGCCACGATGCCGCCGCGGAACGGCAGTCCGAACAGCCCGACCGCCATCAGCACGGAGACCGCCATGCTGCCCATTCCGAGCACAAAATAGCAGCCGAGCTTGGCGAAGGTCAGTTCGGCCATGCCAGCCGGTGAGGCCAGCATGCTCTCCATCGTTCCGCGCTCCCACTCGCGAGCCACGATCAGCGCGGTCAGCAGGGTGCCGGTCATCGTCATCACCATCGCGATGATGCCCGGCACGATCGCGTCCGCCGACCGGAGTTCGGGATTGAACCAGTAACGGTGCTGCAGATCGACGCCGCCCGGCGCGGCCAGCCGGCGTTCGGTCGACTGCCCGGCGAGCCAGGTGCCGAGCGCGCCCGACACATATCCCTCCAGAATGCGCGCGGTGTTCGGATCGGTCCCGTTCACCGCGAGTTCGGCCGGTGCCGGCCAGCGACCGGGACGCATCAGGCGCTCGCTGAAATCGTCGCGCAGAACCAGCATGCCGCGCACGTCGCCGCGCACCACAGCGGCCTCGGCGGACTGCGCGTCCGGCAGAGCGACCGGGGCCAGGTACGGGGAAGCCGCGAGGGCCTGCATCAGGCCGTGCACGCTTTCTTCGGGCGCCGCGATCACCACCGCCACCCGCATATGGTTGGCATCGAAATTGATGCCGAAGCCGTTCACGATGAGCAGCACCACCGGCATCAGGAAGGCGATGAGGATTGCCGAGGGATCGCGGATGATCTGCTTGACCTCCTTCAGCACCAGGCCGTGCATACGCATGCCGACGCTCATGCCGCCACGTCCCGTCCCCATGGCCCGGCGCGAGGCGGATCCGGTCGCCATACGGCAGAATGGGCCGGGTCAGAGCCAGGCAGCGTCAGACGAGCCGGACCCCTTGATGCGTATGTCACCGCCCGGCGAGCGGAGCCGCGTAGCCGGCTCGGGCGTGACGCGGGCGCAGCAGACATGCGGCCAGTCCGAGCAGGATGCCGAGCGGCAAATAGGCGATCGGGCTGGGCCATCAGGCTGCGTGCTCCTGCTGGCCAGCACCCTGAACCAGGGCGATGAACGCGTCTTCCAGGGTCGGTTCGGGCAGTGCGGCGGTACGCACCCGGGCACGCAGACCAGCGGGGGTGCCGGTGGCGATCAGGCGCCCTTCACTGACGATCGCCAGCCGGTCGCAGTATTCCGCCTCATCCATGAAATGGCTGGTCACCAGCACGGCCACCCCGGAATCGGCCAGCGCGCCGATGCGTCCCCAGAACGCCCGCCGCGTCACCGGATCGACGCCCGAGGTCGGTTCATCGAGGAACAGAATATCCGGCCCGTGCAGCAATGCCGCGGCCAGAGCCAGGCGCTGCTTGACGCCGAGCGGAAGTTCGCCGGCGACGCTTGCCGCCATCTCACGCAGTTCGAACCGGTCCAGCGCCTGGTCGATCGCCACGCCGCGTGCCTTGCGGTCCAGCCCGTAGACCCGCGCAAAGAACCGCAGATTCTCCAGCACCGACAGCTCGGCATACAGCGAGAAGCGCTGCGCCATGTAACCGATCCATCCGCGCGCGGCGGCAGGCGCGCGCAACAGATCCTGGCCCGCGACGTGGGCGCTGCCGCTGGTCGGGCGCAGCAGCCCGCACAGCATGCGGAAGGTGGTCGACTTTCCGGCGCCGTTGGGTCCGAGCAGACCGAAGATCTCGCCGGCCGCGACCTGGAAGCTGACGCGGTCGACAGCGGTGAAGTCGCCGAAGCGCCGCACCAGATCGTGCACCTCGATCGCCGGGCCGGTTATCGTGTGGGGGCGTGACGCCAGCACCAGTGGGGCGGGACGCGGCTGCGCCCCGAGGCGGTCCACGAAGCCGTCCTCGAAGCGCGGCGCCAGGGCGGTCAAGGCGATTCCGCCGAAGTTGTCCGCGGCCGGCGGAGGCGCATCCCTGCGCAGCACGAGCCGGACCGCGTCCCCCTCGACAACCGCGTCCAGCACGTCCGCGTCGGCCGACGCACGGTTGGCAACGAGCCGCCGAGCGCCATCCGGCACCGTCAGCCGAAACACCCTGCCCCGCAACGGCGCAATGAAATCAGCGGGTGGGGCGTCGGCCAGCAGAGCGCCCTCATGCAGCAGCAGAACCCGTCCGCAGCGGGCGGCCTCATCAAGGTAGGCGGTCGCCCAGATCACGCCCATGCCCTCGGCGCTGCCTTCCGCCAGCATCGTCGACACGATGGCCCACAGCTCCCGCCGCGATGCCGGATCGACGCCAACGGAAGGCTCGTCCAGCAGCAGCAGCCGGGGCCGCGCCAGAAGCGCGCAGGCGAGGCCGAGCTTCTGCTTCATTCCGCCCGACAACTGGCCGGCAAGCCGCGCCGTGAACCGTGCCAGCCCGGTGAAATGCAGCAGTCGCGCCGTCCGTTCGCTGCGGACCGCCTGGGAAAGCCCGTGCAGGTCGGCAAACAGGTCGAGGTTCTCCGCCACGCTCAGGTCTTCGTAGAGGCCGAACCGCTGCGGCATGTAGCCGATCGATGCATGCGCCTTGGCGGCGTCGGTCGCCATGTCATGACCGAGGACGGTGATGCGCCCCTGGTCCGGCCGCAGCAACCCGGCGAGCAGGCGCAGCAGGGTCGTCTTGCCGGCTGCATCGGGACCGATCAATCCGGTGATGATGCCCGGTGCGATGTGCGCCGAGATGCCCCGCAGCGCCGGGTGACCGGCGAAGCCGTGGGACAGCCCTTCGATCCGCGCGAGTTCCCCGCTCATGGCGGTTCCCGCAAGGACCGCGGGTTACCTGGACAAGCCATTTCGCAGCCTATCCTACCGGCCATTCGGCACCTGGCCGCCGGGCGCCTGACCGCCGGGCGTCTGGCCGCCGGGTGCTTGGCCGCCGGGCGACTGGCCGCTGGGTGCCTGACCACTGGGCGCCTGACCGCCGGGCGCTTGGCCGCCGGGCGCCTGACCGCCGGGCGCTTGACCACCGGGCGACTGGCCGCTGGGAAGCTCGATCGTCACCGGCTGGCCCTGGCGGATGCCCGAGTCCGCATCTGTCATCCTGATGCGGATCCGATAGACCAGCTGCGTCCGCAGTTCCGGGGTTTCGACCGTCTTGGGCGTGAACTCCGCCGCCGGGGCGACGTAGCCGATGCGGCCGTGGTACGGCTGTCCCGGCCTGCCGTCGGTGATGATGCGCACCTCGGTATCCGGCGCCGCCAAGGCCAGCAAGGCTTCCGGCACGAACGCGCGGACCCACATCTCGCCGGTGATGGCGACCGAATAGACGGCGGAACTGGGCAGCACCACCGTGCCCGGCTCGATTACCCGGGTCATGACGATGCCGTCGCAAGGCGCCTTCAGAACCGTGCGACTCAGCTGCGTCTGCGCCAGGTCCAGCGCCGCCGTTGACTCGCGCAGCTGGGCGCGCGCGGCGTCGATATCCTCGACGCGCGGACCGGCCACCGCCTCGGCCAGCGCCGCATTGGTCAGCGCCAGTTGGGCGGTCGCGGAATCGAGCCCTCGCCGCGCGTCATCCACCAGTTGCCGCGTTGTCGCGTTGGTCGCCGCCAGTCCCGCCTGCCGGTCGTAGGTCACCTTGGCGTTGGCCAGCACCGCCTTCGCGTTCGCGACATTCGCCCGCGCCTGATCGATATCCTCCGGTCGAGTGCCATGCACCAGTTTGTCGAGTTGGGCCTGCGCGGCATCCCGGCGTGCGCTCGCCAGCGCCTCGGCGCTGCGGTAGGTGGCATCGTCGAGCGTGGCAATGGCCTCGCCCAGCTTGATCGGATCTCCCTCGCGCTTGGGCATGAGGGTGACGGTGCCCTCGCTGTTAAACGCCAGGTCCACCTGCCGGATCTCGACATTGCCATACAGCGTATTGGCCCCGGGCTGGGCTTCGATGCGCTGAAAGACCAGCCAGGCGACGCCGGCGATCGCCACCAGCACGACGGCGGCTATGGCGAAGCGCCTCATCGCCGGGCGGCTTTACGCGAATTGGAGGACGGGATCATCAGTTGGCGGTCTCCTCGGCGGGCGACGAATAGGGTGCGTGACCGGGAGCCGCTTTGATCCACGTCAGGCGTATCGTTTCATCAGCACGTTCGGCGGCCTGGCCATGGCAGCCTGCCCCGGATCCCCGGTGACGGGTCTGCAGTTCCCGCCAGGTGGCCCTCAGGCCGAGGCCGGATGCTGCAGTTGCTTCGCGAGCAGGTCCAGTTCGTCGGCCGAGAAGGTCTCCTTGGCCAGCAGATCCTTCGCCGCCTGATTCAGCAGCCCCCGGTTTGCGCTGAGGATCGCCACGGCGCGCCGGAAGGCGTCCTCGATCAACCCCCGCACCGCGGCGTCGATCGCTTCGGCGGTCGCCTCACCGTACTGGCGGGGCCGCCACTCGGGGCTGCCCGGCACCTCCAGCAGCGGCGAGGTCGGCTGTTCATAGGCGACCTGCCCCAGGTTCTTGTCCATGCCGTAGCGCATGGCCATGCTGCGGGCGATGTCGGTGGCCTTGGCCAGGTCATCGCCGGCGCCGGTCGAAACTTCGTCGTAGATCAGGCTCTCTGCGGCGCGTCCGCCCAGCAGCACGGTCATCCGGTTGACCAGTTCGGCGCGGTCCATCAGGAACCGGTCCTCGATCGGGCGCTGCATCGTGTAGCCGAGCGCGGCGATGCCGCGCGGAATGATCGAAACCTTCTGCACCGGATCGACCCCGGGCAGCGACATCGCCACCAGTGCATGGCCCATCTCGTGATGCGCCACAACGTCGCGCTCATGCGGATTGAGAATGCGGTTGCGCTTCTCGAGCCCGGCAACGATGCGCTCGATCGCCTGGGTGAAGTCCTCCAGGGTGACACTCTCCGCGGATCGCCGGGTCGCCAGCAGCGCGGCCTCGTTCACCAGGTTGGCGAGGTCCGCACCCGAAAATCCTGGCGTCAGCGCGGCGATCGCATCAACCGAGACCGCCGGCGCAAGCTGGATCTTCTTCAGATGCACCCGCAGGATCTCCGCCCTGCCCTTCTTGTCCGGGCGGTCCACCAGCACCTGCCGGTCGAAGCGCCCTGCCCGCAACAGCGCCGGGTCGAGGATCTCCGGGCGGTTGGTGGCGGCCAGCAGGACCACGCCGCTGGTCGGGTCGAAGCCGTCCATTTCACTGAGCAGCTGATTGAGTGTCTGCTCCTTTTCATCGTGCCCGCCACCGCCCGGCAGGAAGCTGCCGCGCGCTCGCCCCAGCGCGTCGAGTTCGTCGATGAAGATGATGGCGGGGGCATTCTGCCGCGCCTGCTCGAACAGATCGCGGACCCGGGCGGCACCGACGCCCACAAACATCTCGACGAATTCCGACCCGGAGATGGAGAAGAACGGCACCCCAGCCTCACCGGCAACCGCGCGAGCCAGCAGTGT
>DASWON010000535.1:0-11055 GCA_036398735.1 Rhodopila sp. | reverse complement strand
ACTGGCCCTGTTTCTTTCATTCTTTGTGATGGAGCCGGCGATGACCCGCGCCTGGACCGCGGGCATCGAGCCGATGACAGCGGGCCGCATATCGGAATCCGACGGGCTACGGCTGGCCACCGAACCATTCCACGCATTCATGACCGACAATGTCCGAGACGACGATCTGCATTTCTTTCAGGACCTCGGTCGCCTGCCGGCTTCCCCGGACGCCGGCGCGGTCGCATGGCGCGTATTGGTGCCGGCATTCATCGTCGGGGAATTGCGCAGGTCGTTCGAGATGGGCTTCCTGCTGTTCCTTCCCTTCCTGATCATCGACATCGTTGTTGCAAGCGTGCTCATGAGCCTTGGAATGATGATGCTGCCGCCAAGCGCGGTCTCCCTGCCATTCAAGCTCATCTTCTTCGTGATGGTCGATGGCTGGCGCCTCGTCGCAGGCAGCCTGGTCCAGAGCTTCGTGATCGGCGGCTCCTGACGAGCGGGGGCAGATCCGATGCCTCTTCGCCGGGCACAAAACGGGGCGACAGCAGACCCGGCGCCGCACCGGAGGTCGCCAGATCACAAAAATTCCGCCAGAAAGAAAGGCCTGACAACCATCGATTCGCTGTTTGAAGGACGAGAAAATATGCTTGTGCCTAAAGCACCCTCCTGGATGTCCGAGTTCCGCACATTCATCCTCCGAGGCAATGTCGTCGACTTAGCCGTCGGCATCATTGTCGGTGCAGCGTTCACCGGCGTCGTCGGGAGCCTGGTAAAGGACGTCTTCAACCCGCTGCTCGGGCTGGCGACGGGCGGCGTCGATTTTTCCAACGTCTTCGTGTCGCTCAATGGGCAGCACTACGACAATCTTGCGGATGCTCAGAAAGCCGGCGCGCCGACGCTGAACGTGGGCTTGTTTCTGAACGCCATCCTACAGTTTTTGATCGTCAGCTTCGCTGTCTTCTGGGTGGTCAAGGCACTGACCAAATTGAACGTAAGACACGACACCGTGGCCCCGCCGCCGAAGTCAGAGGTCCTGCTGACCGAGATCCGGGATCTGCTCAAAGCCCGGACCGGCGCCACGGCGGACGGAACCAACCGTCCGGAGTGACCCCGAATTCAAGGCTTTCACAGCGGTCTTATCGGACCGAAGCTGGTTTCAGTGCGCTGACAGCTCTCAGTGCACTGACAACGGCAGCATTTCGTGCTGGACGACGGCCGCGATCGCAACTTCCCTGTCGCCGGCCACAGCCATCGGCGTCCCGTCGGCGGCGTGAATGGCGAAGCCCTGCACGCCGTTAACCGTCACCGGTTTGACGTAGGCGATACGCGATACCCCCAGCGCCGCCAGTTGCTGCTCGGACATATGCCGCACATCGAACGTGATGGCCTCCTGTGCGGGAGAATTGACGACGTCCGAGCGATCACCTGAGTCGATATTCATTGGTTATGCTCCTCTCTTGCGACAGCCTTCCTGAAGCGCTGTCCATGTCTGTCACGTCACGGGCCCGCCAAAGGCACCCGCTGTCTCATCGCTCCGCCTTGCTTTCCACTACAGCACCCAGTTCCACGCCGTTCGGGCGCAGGCCGTTGGCGTTCACGTTACGCGTGATCGGGATGGTCTTCACGCGAACTTCAGGCTGGGGCTTGGCCAGATCGATATGAAGCAACCCATTATCAAGCCAGGCCCCCTTCACCTCGATCCCTTCCGCCAGAACGAACGATCGCTGGAACTGACGTGCCGCGATCCCCCTGTGCAGGAAAATGCGCCCCTGGCTATCATCGGTCTGCCGTCCGCGGATCACCAGTTGGTTGTCCTCCTGGGTGATCTGCAGATCGTCCATGGTAAATCCGGCAACCGCGAGCGTGATGCGCAGCCCGGTCGGGCTGATCTGCTCGATGTTGTATGGCGGATAGCCATCGGACGACGTCTTCGATGCGCGCTCGAGCATCTGCTCAAGGTGATCGAAGCCTAGAAAAAGCGGCGAAGTAAACATCCGAGCGGTCAAGGCCCCCTCCTGCGAGCGAAGCAACAGCCGGAACCCTGTCGAGGCATCCCGGCTGCGGAACATCTTGGCACCCCGGGGCCGACTTGCAAGGGGTATGATCAACACGACAGAGAAGTGCCCAAGCCGGTGTTGATTGGCGGCGGTCGGCCCGCTAGATGCAGCGGAACGATGAGCATCGATACCACTTTTCCGGCAACTGCGACAGCAATCGGCCTGCTGCCGATCCTGATCGCGCCGAACCCCATCCTCAAGGTTCGCGCCCGCCCGGTGAAACCGGACGATGCGGACGTTGTACGGGATCTGATCCCGCGTATGTTTGCCACCATGTACAAGGCCCCGGGCATTGGACTCGCGGCACCGCAGGTCAGCCAGGGTCTGCGCGTGGTGGTGATTGATCTCGCGCCAGATGACAGGAAGCAGCCGCACACCCTGATCAACCCCGAAATCGTCGGCATCAGCGATGAACTCGCCACCCGAGAGGAAGGGTGCCTCTCTTTGCCGGGCCAGTATGCGGATATCACCCGTCCAGCCAGGGTCAAGGTGCGTTACCTTGACCAGACCGGCACCAGGCGGGAGATGGAGGCCGACGGACTTTTGGCCGCTTGTGTCCAGCACGAGATCGACCACCTGGACGGGATCTTGTTCGTCGATCATCTGTCCGCGCTGAAGCGCAACATGATCATGCGGCGACTCGCCAAGGAGCAACGGCTGAAGCAAGAAGAGCGGAAGCGGTAGCGCCATGCGCATTGCCTTCATGGGCAGCCCGGACTTCGCCGTTCCCGCCTTGCGGGCACTGCATCGGGCCGGCCATGAAATTGCGGCGGTGTATTGCCAGCCCGCGCGCCCCGCCGGCCGGGGCCAGCTGGTCCGGAGGTGTCCGGTCCACCTGACGGCAGACGAACTTGGGTTGCCGGTCCGGACGCCCGCCCGACTGCGCACCGACCTGGCGGCCCAGGCGGCATTTGGTGCGCTCCGCCTCGACGCCGCCGTGGTCGCGGCGTACGGCCTGATCCTGCCGCAGCCAATGCTCGACGCGCCGCAACGCGGCTGCCTCAACATTCACGCAAGCCTGCTGCCGCGCTGGCGCGGCGCGGCGCCGATCCAGGCTGCCATCCTGGCCGGGGACTCCGAAACCGGCATCACCATCATGCAGATGGAGGCCGGTCTCGATACCGGCCCCATGCTGTTGCGCGAGGGCGTTGCGATCGGCCCTGACACAACCACGGCCAATCTGCATGACAGGCTTGCGGAGATCGGGGCCAGGCTGATCCTGAACGTCCTCGACAAGACACCGCGGCCGGTGCCGCAGTCTGATGCCGACGCCACCTACGCGCCAAAGCTGTCGCGCGAGGATGGCCGGATCGACTGGACGAACTCGGCAGAGAGCGTCGACCGCCGGATCCGGGCGTTCGATCCGTGGCCCGGCACGTTCACCATCCTGGCCGGGACTCCGTTGAAAATCCTCGCAGCGAAGCCGGTCCACGGATCGGGGCATCCAGGCACGGTGCTCGACACGGCCCTTACCATCGCATGCGGCAGCGGTGCCATCAGGCTGAGCAGCGTGCAGCTTCCGGGCCGTGCGCCCCTGGACACGGACGCCTTCCTGCGCGGCCACAAGGTGCCCCCCGGTACCGTGCTGGGGCAATGACCCGCTGGGCCTTGCTGCTGGAATATGACGGCACCCCGTTTGTCGGCTGGCAACGCCAGATCAATGGCTTGTCGGTCCAGGAGGTGCTCGAACAAGCTGCATCCCACCTCAACGCCGGCCAACTGGTCTCCAGCATTGTCGCCGGCCGGACCGACGCAGGCGTGCACGCCGAGGGCCAGGTTGCCCATATCGACCTGCCCGGCGGCTACAGTGCCAGGACGATCCGGGACGCGCTGAATTTCCACATGAAACCGCACCCCGTCGTCGTCCTCAACGCCGTGGAGGTGCTGGAGGACTGGAACGCGCGGTTCTCGGCCAACCTCAGAGCCTATCGCTTCCGCATCCTCAACCGGCGCAGCCGCCCCGCTCTGATGGCCGGACGCGTCTGGCACGTTGCTGCCCCGCTGGACGCCGCCGCCATGCATGCTGCCGCCCAGCGCCTGCTCGGGCGGCACGATTTTTCGTCGTTTCGTGCCGCATCCTGTCAGGCAAAGTCACCGATTCGCACTTTGGACCGCCTGGACGTCGACCGGCACGGCGACATCATCGAAATCACGACGCAAGCCCGCAGCTTCCTGCACCATCAGGTCCGCAATTTCGCCGGCACCTTGAAACTGGTCGGTGAAGGCCATTGGCCCGTCGAACACATCGGCACAGTGCTGGAGGCCAGGAACCGCGCTGCCGCCGGGCCCACAGCAGCGCCCGAAGGGCTCACTCTGGTTCGCGTGGGCTATCCGGATGACCCGTTTGGCCAGCCGGATCGCGCCGCCCTCACGGCGTGATCGCGATCGCCACCGAGGCCAGCAGGATCCCGATCGACTGATCCAGCAGCACAAACCCCACGGCCGCCATCGACCCCACACCGAAGGCCAGTCGGGTTGCATACCACTCCAGCCAAAGCGCCCAGCCGATGGTGATCAGCTCGCATGCTTCGTCGATGACCGGGGGAGCCCCGAAAGTGCCGGGAATGCCGCCGATGATGACCAGCACGCCTTCGATCACGTTGCACCAGTTCCACACCGCGATGAACCGACCCCAGCGGTCGGCACGGCCGATCAGCGGCGCCAACCTGTGGCTGACCTCGACGAACACGAGCCACCCGAGGATGAAGACGATGATCTCGCGCGCCACGAGATGCGCCGCATCGGACGGGAGGCCGGTATCTGCCCAGGACATCAGCAGGCGGGCGACCACCGACGGCAGGCACAGCACGATGGCCCAGAAGCTGCGGATGATGGTCTTCCGGTCACCCGGGACCATCACGACGCCATCGGCCCGGCCGCGCGCCAGCCGCAGCGCGGCATGAAGCCCCAGAGTGACCGTCGACACCGAACTCATCCGGCGTTGTGCGCAAGAAAACGCGGGCCCATCACGACCACCGCGGTCCCGAGGTTCACGACAAAGACCAGCGCGACAGCCCGAAAACCCGTCAAACCCAATGCCTTCCTCGCCAGAAACCAGTGCAGCCAAAGCCCGTAGACGCCGAGGCAACTCACCAGCACAAGGCTGGCCGCCGTTTCGGTCATGCCCGCGCTGATCCCGAGGCTTAACGGCACGATGACGAGGCAGGCCAGGACCGGCAGGATCCACTCGCACCAGTTGAAAGCGGTTGCAAATCGCGCCCAGGCTTCGGTGCGCTGCCAGATGCGCGCCAGCTCGTACGACACCACCGGCGGCGTCAACAGGGCACACATCGTCATCGCGAGGCCGGTCAGCGCCCGTCTGGGTCCCTCGGTAAACAGCGCCAGTGCCGCGCCGACCAGGGGAAATGCGATCAGCGGCGCCAGGCTGGACAGAAACGCCTGTGGGCTGGAACCGAAGCACGCAACGCCGTCGGCCCGCCCCCGCGCCACCCGCAAAATCCCCAGCAGGATGCTTTTCCGCGGAACGGCACCCTGGCTCATGCCAGAAAGGCCGTGATGATATCCCGATAGATCCGTGCCAGATCGCGCAGTTCCGCCACCGGCACGCGCTCGTCGGTCTGATGCATGGTCGCCCCGACCAGCCCGAACTCGGCGACCGGACAATAATTGGCGATGAAGCGGGCATCCGACGTGCCGCCGCCGGTATCGAGCTTCGGATCGATACCCGTCGCACCCTTGATCGCGCTGCGGAGAATGTCGACCAGCGGTCCCGGCCTGGTCACGAACGACTCGCCGCTGATCGACGACTCGAGGTCGAAGCGCTCTGCATACCTGCCCAAGGTCGCCCGCACCCAGGCTGTCAGCGAGGCGCCGCTATGGCCATCGTTGAACCGGATGTTCAGCGCCGCCCTGGCCGAGGCGGGGATCACGTTCGTTGCGCTGTTCCCGACATCGATGCTGGTCACCTGCAGCTTCGATGGCTCGAACCAGTCGGTACCGGCATCGACGGGCGCCGCGGTCAACGCGGTCAGCGCCTGGATAAGCCGGTGCACCGGGTTATCCGCGCGGTGCGGATAGGCGACGTGGCCCTGCGTGCCATGCACCTCGATCTTCATGTTGACGCTGCCACGGCGACCGATCTTGACCATGTCGCCGAGCCGCACCGGGCAGGTCGGTTCGCCGACCAGACAAAAATCCGGGACCTGATCGTTGGCCCGCATCCACTCCAGCACCTTGACCGTGCCGTCGGTGGCCGGACCTTCCTCGTCGCCGGTGATCAGCAGGCTGATCGATCCTTTCGGCTGTCGTCCTTCCAGGTGCTGTGCGACGCCGGCCACGAACGCGGCGATCGCGCCCTTCATGTCGCAGGCCCCGCGCCCGTACAGGACGCCGTCCCGCACCTCGCCGCCGAACGGATCGCTGCGCCAGTTCGCCGCGCCGACCGGCACCACGTCGGTATGGCCGGCAAAGCAGATATGCGGCCCGCCGGAACCAAGCCGGGCAAAGATGTTCTCGATTGCGCCGTAGCGGAGCCGATGGATCGTGAAGCCCAGACGACCGAGCGCGCCGGACAGGGCTTCCTGCGCCCCGCCGTCGGCCGGCGTGACCGAGGCGCAGCGGATCAGCGCCTGTGCCAACGGCAGTGGATCGGTGAGCGCCGCGGCCAAACCAGGTTCGTCCATCAATCGCGCAACAACTCGTTGATCGAGGTCTTGGCGCGGGTCTGGGCGTCCACGGTTTTCACGATGACCGCGCAGTACAGTGACGGTCCGGGCGTGCCATCCGGCAGGTTCTTGCCGGGCAGCGAGCCGGGAACGACCACCGAGTACGCCGGTACCCGCCCGATGTGGATCTCCCCGGTGGCTCGATCGATGATCTTGGTCGAGGCACCGATGAACACACCCATCGACAGCACGCTGCCGCGCTCGACCACCACGCCTTCCGCAACTTCGGAGCGTGCGCCGACGAAGCAGTCGTCCTCGATGATGACGGGATTGGCCTGCAGCGGCTCCAGGACGCCGCCGATCCCGACGCCGCCCGACAGGTGGCAGTTGGCGCCAATCTGCGCGCAGCTTCCCACCGTCGCCCAGGTATCCACCATCGTGTTGCGGCCAACCCAGGCGCCGACATTGACGAAGCTCGGCATCAGCACGGCACCCGGCGCGATAAACGCGGAGCGCCGGACGACAGCACCGGGAACCGCCCGAAAACCGGCCTCCTTGAAGCGATTCTCACCCCAGCCGGCGAACTTCATCGGCACCTTGTCCCACACGGGCGCCCCGCCAGGACCTTCCATCGGCGCCGAATCGGTCAGACGGAACGAGATCAGCACCGCCTTTTTCAGCCACTGATTGACCTGCCAGCCGGCGTCACCTTTCTCGGCAACCCGGACCTCACCGCTGTCCAGCGCATCGAGCGCGGCCTCGACCGCATCGCGCGCCTCACCCTTCGTGGACGAAGAAAGTGTTTCCCGACGTTCCCAAAGGTCCTCGATCGGCTGTTGCAGGGCATGCTGAGACATCGCTTGGCGGTTTCCTGGTTTGAAAGCGGCCGGACGATGCGTTCGGCACCGGGTCCTGTCAACGCGGTTTGCAGGCCATCGCTCGTGCAATCCGCGGCGAGGGCCGGATGCCCGCTTCAGCCGCCGCGACAGACCCTGCTCCTGCAGCCGCACTTCCGTAGCCATGGTCTCGCCGCCGTGATCCCGCCGGCAGCCGACACGTATAGCCGAAGCACATCCTGACGGGTTCCAGGCGTACTTCGCGATCGATGCAAGAGGCGTCGAAGCGCTCTCCGCCGAGAGAGCGACCGGCGGGAAATGTCAGCCTTTGGCGGCTTGAAGCGCCGGTCAGCGATGAGCCATATCACGGCCGCCCGGCGATTTACCCCCGTCCCGGTGAGCGAAATCAAGCACACCACCCAGGAAAATGCGTAAAACCCGGCGACTTAGCGGCTTTTCCGTTCACGGGCTGCCGGCGCCACGCTAGACTGGGCGGCGTTATCGGGGGTGCAGGATGTCACTAGGCCGTGAACTGAAGCGCCGGGGTCGAATGATGATCGCGCCGGCGATCTTCCTGGTGATCACCGGGTATTTCGGCTGGAACGCCACGCAAGGCGATCGCGGGCTGGTCGCCTACGCCCAGCGGCAGGATCTGTTGCGCCAGGTTCTGGCGGATCAGGACGCCGCAAAAGCGGAACGGGATGCCTGGGAGACACGGGTTGCCGGCCTGCGCGCCCGTCATCTGGACCCCGATACGCTCGATGAGCGGGCACGTGCGATGCTCAACCTGGCGCAGCCGAACGAGGTGATCGTTAAACTCGGCCCGCAGGACAAGCTGTTTTAGATCCGACCGTTGGAAGCTTCGGTACCGTCCTGATCCCCGACGCAAGCCGCTTCGCGCGGCGGACGTCGGGGACCGGTGGCCATTAACGGTTCATCATCACCGGCAGTGTCGCGTTCTCCAGCACGTGTCGGGTCACGCCGCCGAGAATGAGTTGCCTCAGTCTTGAGTGCGAATAAGCCCCCATCGAGAGTAGATCGCAGCCGAACTCGGCGGCCGCGGCCAACAAGCCGGCTCCGACCGAGCCGCCGACGGCCCGGAATGTGATGATTTCGGCGTGCACGTTATGCAGGGCGAGATAGGCCGCGAGGTCCGGCGCGCCCGGCCCCCGCCGCTGGTAGCCGTCAGCCGAGAGGATGGCGACCCCCTCGGCACGCTGCATCCACGGCATCGCGGCCAGAACCGACGATGCCGATTCGGCGGTGCCGTTCCACGCGAGACACACGCGGGTGCCGATCTTGGCCGGCGTGATCTGCGGCGAAATCAGCACCGGCCGGCCGGAATCGAACAGCACGGCGTGGAGCGCGTCCGACGAGGAGACGTCCTCACCGGCGTCGGGATGCGGCACGACGGTCAGATCGGCCAGACGAGCCTGTTGCGCCACGATGTCCTCTTCCCGCCCGGTAACCGCGGCAAAGCTCGCGGTCGCGTGGTCGGAACCGGGGTGGGCCTCCTGCACCACCACGTCGTGGCGGGCCACGAATCTCTCGAACATCGAGCGGACGGCATGCGCCCGCTCATTGCTCTCCTTTTCCGTCGCCGACATCATCTCCTCGATCATCGCGCCGGATAGCCCTTCGCCGGCCAGGGGCGCGACGTCGCGGCTGTCCACACGGACATGCAGAGCCAAAACGTGGGCATTCCATCGGCGAGCAATCGTCAGGGCGGTCGCCAGCGCGGCCTCGCCAGCCGCGGTCCCGGTCAAGGGCAGCAGTAGCTTGCGTATTGCCATGGTCGGCTCCTTCAGTCGGGTCTTGCGCTTAAAGCAAGGCAGGTTTGCGTTTGTGTTGCAAGTACGTTCGCGAGCCCGAACATCAAGGGAGCAAATCTCATCGCTACGGGAACAACTTCGTTTGCTCCCATCCTCCCGTCGCTGACCGGTGATAAATGGTCCGATCATGCAAACGATACGGCATGTCCTGCCAGAATTCGAAGCGCTCCGGCAGAACGCGGTAGCCCGACCAATAGCCAGGTCGGGGAATTTCATCCGGAAAACGTTGTTCGGCATCGGCGAGCCGCGCCTCCAGCAGGGCGCGATTCTCGAGCAACCGTGACTGCTGTGACGCCCAGGCGCCCAGCCGCGAGATGCGCGGCCGCGACTCGTAATAGGCGTCCGCCTCCTGATCCGTCACGTCCTTGACCGTGCCCTCGATGCGGATCTGCCGCCGCAGCGACTTCCAGTGGAACAGCAGCGAGACGTTCGGGTTGACGGCCAGTTCCACGCCCTTGCGGCTCTCCTTGTTGGTATACCAGACGAAGCCGCGCTCATCGGCACCCTTGAGCAGGATGGCGCGCAGCGAGGGATGACCATCCGGCGTGCTCGTCGCGACGATCATCGCATTCGGGTCATTGATCTCGGTCTTTTCCGCCTCCGCCATCCACGCGTGGAACTGATCGAAGGGAGACATCGCTAAGCGTTCACCTGCCGACATGGCACCCATCCTTTGGAACGGAGGTTTCGCGGCGGCGATAACAGCACTGTTCCGCCACCGGCAAGCACCGATTGTTCACTCCGTTGCCCGCTTGCCCGCCCGCCCCCGGGCCGTCATGCCCCGTCGCGCCTTGCGAGTTGCCAGACCGCGGGCAAACACCCTAAGCAGACGCGCCTGTAAGCAAACAGGCCTGTTCGCGGAGACCACGATGAAAGAGACGCTGCACCAAGATCCCCATGCGGAAATTCGGGAAGAAGTCCGCAAGCTGTGCAGCCGGTTTCCCGGCGAATACTGGCGCAAGCTGGATCAGGAGCGTGGCTATCCGACCGACTTCGTGCGTGCCTTGACCGAAGGCGGCTACCTCGGCGCGCTGATCCCGGAGGAGTACGGTGGTGCCGGATTGCCGCTGTCCGCCGCCGCGGCGATCCTGGAAACCGTCCAGGCCGAGGGCTGCAACGGCGCGGCCTGCCACGCCCAGATGTACATCATGGGCACAATCCTGCGGCACGGAACCGACGAGCAGAAGAAGACCTACCTGCCGAAGATCGCGACCGGTGAGCTTCGGCTGCAGGCGTTCGGCGTGACGGAGCCGACCAGCGGAACAGACACGACGTCATTGCGCACCTTCGCCCGAAAGGAGGGCGACACCTACGTTGTCAACGGTCAGAAGGTCTGGACCAGCCGGGCGGAACACTCCGATCTGATGCTGCTGCTGGCACGCACCACGCCCAAGGATCAGACCGCGAAGCGGACCGAGGGGCTGTCCACCTTCATCGTCGACATGCGCAAGGCGCTCGGCAACGGGCTCACGATCCGGCCGATCCGCACGATGATGAACCACAACACGACCGAGGTGTTCTTCGACAACATGGTGATCCCGGCGGACAGCCTGGTCGGGGTCGAGGGCCGCGGCTTCCGCTACATCCTGGACGGCATGAACGCCGAACGTCTGCTGATCGCCGCGGAGTGCATCGGCGATGCGAAGTGGTTCCTGCGCAAGGCGTCCGACTACGCCCGGGACCGGCACGTGTTCGGCCGGCCGATCGGGCAGAACCAGGGCAT
>DASWON010000534.1:0-6616 GCA_036398735.1 Rhodopila sp. | reverse complement strand
CCTGCGGATCGATCTCGCATCGATGTTCCATATGGCGCGGCGAGCCATCCCGGCGCTGCGCGCCAACGGCGGCGGGGCGATCGTCAATCTGTCCTCGGCGGCCGGACGGTTCGGTTTCCCGCTGCGGGCGCCGTACTCGGCGGCGAAGTGGGGGGTGATCGGCTTCACCAAGTCACTGTCGATTGAGCTGGGGTCGGATGGCATCCGGGTCAACGCGATCCTGCCCGGACCGGTCGACGGACCGCGAATCCGAGCGGTGATCAAGGCCAAGGCTGCGGCGGCCGCCATTTCTGAGAATGAAATGACCGAACGGACGGTCGCCACGACGAGCCTGAAATGTTTCGTGACGCAGCAGGACATCGCCAACATGGCGCTGTACCTGGCGAGCCCGTTCGGTGCCACGATCAGCGGCCAGGCCATCTCGGTGGACGCGGATATGCAGACGACGATGTGAGTCTGGTGCTGCGTGGCCGCGGGCTCTGGTGCCGTGGGGACAAGCGAATGGCGCGCGTGCCGCGAGGACGGGCGGCGCGTGGGCCGGTCGCTAGGCGAATGGTGGCGGCTGCTGCTATCCTCGGTCCAACAGCAAGCGGGGGACACGGACCATGAGCGCCACCACGATCGACTACGAGAAACTGTACAGCACGGGCCTGCCCGATCCGGCGCCGCGCTGGGCGCCGTTCCCCAAGTATTATTTTGTCGGCGGCAACAACGACCCTGAACAGATCCCGGTCGAGGGGTTGATCGCGGCGGCCGCGTCAGTGCTGCGCCGGGACGGTTCGAAGCTGGCGATCTACAATCTGGGGCTGGGTCCGCAGGGCTATCCGGGCCTGCGCCAGTTCGTCGCCGACAAATGCGAACGCCAGCGCGGTATCAAGGCGCCGATCGACGACATCATGATCACCACGGGGTCGGGCCAGGGCCTGGACATGATCAGCAAGCTGCTGGTCAACCCGGGAGACACCGTGCTGACCGAGGAATACTGTTACCAAGGGGCCATGAACCGGTTCCGCAAGCTTGGTGCCAGATTGGTCGGCATGAAGCTGGACGCGAGCGGGATCGTGATCGATGCGCTGGCGCAGCAACTAGCCGGACTGAAGGCGCAGGGCATCACGCCGAAATTCATCTACACCATCCCGACGATCCAGAACCCGACCGCAAGTATTCTGCCGTTGGACCGGCGGGAGGCACTGCTCGCACTCGCGCGCGAGTACAATGTCGCGATCTTCGAGGACGAATGTTACGCTGACTTGCTGTGGGACGGCATCGAGGCGCCGCCCGCGCTGTACGCGCTCGATCCCGGGTGCGTCATCCACCTTGGTTCGTTTTCCAAATCACTGGCCCCGGCGCTGCGGCTGGGGTACGTGATCGCCGGCTGGGAGATCATGAGCCGGCTGCTGCCGTTGAAAGGCGACAGCGGAACCGGCGCACTGGATCAGATGGTGGTGGCTGAGTATTTCTCAAAGCACTTCGACGACCATTTGAACCATCTGAACGGTGTGTTGCGGGGCAAGCTCGATACCATGACCGAAGCGGTGTCTCGGGAATTCGGATCGGCTGCGGAATGCTGGGCCCCGAAGGGGGGCATCTTCCTGTGGATCAGGCTGCCCGCCACGGTCGACGTCCGCACGCTGGTGAAGCCCGCGGCGGCAGCCGGGATCGCCTTCAATCCGGGGCCGGAATGGGCAGTGAGCGCGGACAACTCCAGCAATTGCCTGCGGCTCTGCTTTGCCATGCCGGACAAGCAGACGATCCGCGATGGCGTCGCGGAACTGGCACGTGTCTGTTACGAGCAGACCGGCATCCCGATCCGCAGCGGCAACGTGGCGCGGGCTTAGCCGCCAGGGCGAGGATCGGGAAATGCAGCGACCGGGCCAGTGCCTGACGCTCCGGAGTGCCTGACGCTCCGAACCGGGAGCGACCGGCCTGCATCGGCGTCGCCGCGGGCCGACTGAAACCCCGCTGGTGTTCTGAATCGAAAGTTTGGTCGTGTCATGGCTTAGGTGCTGACCAACTTTTGAGGCGACGACGGCGCCGGCAGACCCATGTCTCTCCGGTGTGGATCATCGCTGTGAACTTCGTCCTGCCGCGGATCCACAGAGATGGCGGACTTCAGAATCCCTACACTGGAACGCTTCGCGGTGACTGGAATTGTACTGCTTGTCTCCTGCGTCATCGCCTGCCCCCGCTACCCACGACTTATCGCACCTTCAGACGACCTATGGGACTTCCAGGTGTCAGTCGCAGCGCACCGGGCCGGCCGCTTGCCCGCGTGGTCCGCGCCCGGTGATACGACATAAAGGGTGGGCTACCCGGCGGCGTTTTCGGTCACCCTGAAAGGCGGCTCATCACGCGCCGCGCTTCAGCGCTTTTGCATGCTATGCCGTCCCGGTCAGGGTCTGCGTGACGGCCGTCGCGAGCAACGAATGGCCCGTTGCGGTCGGATGCAGATCGTCGAAGAACAGATACCCGTTCTGCGCCGCCCCGGTCGCGTTCAAGGCGCCGCTGTGGCTGTCCGTCAGGTTGCCGGTCCACACCGGCTGCGTCACGTTGGTCAGGCCATAGGCGCCCGGTGTGGCCATTGCGGCGTTCAGCAAACCGAATGTGTCGACATAATCGATCGATGCGGCACCCGAAGCAACGATCTGCTGCAGCGCGGTCCCGAGGTCGGCGTTGTAGGTCTCGGCTAAGCCGGTCGATGCGGCATCACTGGCCGGACGCGCCGTTTCGTACGGCGTCTTCCCGAGGTCGGGAACGCCCATCACGACAAGATTCCGCGCGCCGTGGGCAACGAGACCGTTGATCAGATCCGTTTCATTGGACACTGCTTGCTGCACGCTGGCCTGCTGCTGCGCCGGCGTTTCGGTCGAGTTGGCGATATCGAGCACGTCATTCGCCCCGGCCCAGACCGTATAGAGCGCATTCGGCGGCGGGTTCGGCTGGGCGGCGACGAACTGCCCCAGCTGCGACGGCAGGTCGGTTGGGTTGAGCGCATGCACCGCGGTTGCACCGGTCTCGGCGCCGCCAAATGCATAGTCGGTCCCACCCGCAAGGCTGGCCTTCGGCACCGGCAGGCCGAGGTTCTGCGCCAGATCCTGCACCCAGACATTGCCGTTGGTGAACCGGTCGTCGCTGTAGATGTCGCCGGTGGGCAAGGCGCCTAACGTCGCGGTCGAGGCGTTTCCTGCGTCGGAGAGGCTGTCGCCAAACGACACGATCTCGCTGTACCCGCCGGGTGGCGCGGTTGTCGCCTCCGAACCGATGAACTGAAGCGGAGCGCTGGCCAGGGCTGTCGCGGTGACCGGGGTCGTTGCGGCATCCAGGCTGTTGATGAGGGAATTGAGTGTTGCCATGCCGTCGCCAACGTCTAACGCGACGGCGCAGTTGCATTAACCTTGGTTCACATCGGGGCGCCCGTAAGGCGATCGAAGAACGCCGAACGCTGGCCGGCGCCGCTGACGATGTAGCTGTGATCGGAGCCGCTCAGCACGAACCGGGCGCCCATCGCGAAGTAGCGTGCCGCGTTGTCCTCGTCGTAGACGCCACCCATGCCAAGGACTTTGCCGTGCCGGCGGCAGGCATCGCCGACCGCCTGGTAGGCATCGACCACCTTGGGATGGCCCATCTGGCCGGAAATTCCAAGTTCCGCGGTGAGGTCTGATGTGCCGATGAACAACACGTCGACCCCTGCGACGGCGGCGATGGCGTCGGCGTTGCGCACCGCCTCGGGGCTCTCCAGCATCACGATGGTGAGAATCTCCGCGTTGATCGCGGCCTGGGCCTCCGCCGTGGCGGGCGGTTGGTAGCCATAGATCGCCGGCGGGCCGCCCCAGCTGCGATGTCCCATGGGTGGATAGTGGAATGCATCGGCGATCCGCCTCGCATCCGCGGCGGTATCGACATGCGGCACGACAATGCCGAGCGCGCCGTTGTCCAGCGCGCGCGTGGCCTCGTCGAGCGCGCTGGCACAAACGCGCACGATCGGCGTGACGCCCGTCGGCAGCGCCGCGATGCAAAGCTGCGTGGTCTCCTGGATGGTGAAGGCGCCGTGTTCGGTGTCGATGAACATCCAGTCGTGGCCGGTCGCGCCGGCCAGCAGCGGCGCGGCCACGGAACGCAAATGATGGACGCCGAACCCGAGGGCGAGCTTGCCGTCGTTCAGGCGCTGGCGGGTGATGTTGCGTGTCAGCGGCATGGTTTGCCTCCCCGTTTGTTGACCCGAGGCCAGCATGCGAGACCTGCCGGGTCAATCGACCGGCGTGCGATCCTCCACCAGGGCCATCAGGGTTTCCAGGCGATCGGCCTCGGCAGCTGGCTTGTCGCTGCGGATCCGCGCCAGCCTGGGCAAGCGCATGGCGACGCCGGACTTGTGCCGATTGGACAACTGGACGGCATCAAAAGCCACTTCCAGGACCATCGACTTCTCCACTTCGCGAACGGGTCCAAATCGAGCGACCGTGTGATTGCGAATCCATCGGTCCAAAAATCCCAGTTCCTGGTCGGTGAAGCCAAAATAGGCCTTGCCGACCGGAACCAGTTCCTCGCCGCGCCATACGCCGAAGGTGTAGTCGGAATAGAAGCTGCTGCGCTTGCCGTGCCCGCGCTGCGCATACATGAGCACGGCATCGACCGTCAGCGGATCGCGCTTCCACTTCCACCACTGGCCCTTGACCCGGCCCGGCAGATAGACGCTGTCGCCACGTTTCAGCATCAGCCCCTCGATCGAGGCGGCCCGCGCGCCGTCCCGCAGCACCATCAGTTCCTGCAGCGAGGAAAACCGGATCAGCGGCGACAGATCCATCCGCACCGGCTGCTCCCGGGCAACCCACGCCTCCAGTCGCGCACGACGGCGGTCGAACGCCAGTCCGCGCAGATCCTCGGCGCCGTCGAAGAGCAGATCATACAGCCGCACGCCAACCGGGTATTGCGCCATGATCTTCGCGGTTACGGTCTTTCGGTTCAGCCGCTGCTGCAGATCGGCGAACGGCGCGACGACACCATCCCGCAGCACCAGCAGCTCCCCGTCCAGCACGGCGTGGAAATCCATCGCCTCAACGATCTCAGGGAATGCGCTGGAAATATCGTCGGCTCCGCGGGAAAACAGTCGCCGCCCGCCGGCGGTCGAGACCACCTGGACCCTAATTCCGTCCCATTTCCACTCCGCCCGCCAGTCCGGCGGGTTGAGCGCCGCGATATCCGTCGTCTCCAGTGGATGCGCAAGCATCGGCGGCCGGAACACCGGCGCGTCAGCGGGATCGGGCTTGGGGCCCCTGCCCTCCAGCCAGGCGAACAGCGGCCGGTACGGCGGCTGCAGGCTGTGCCAGACCTCCTCCACATCGTCCGCGCTGACCCCGCCGATCTCGGCCAGCGCGATCTTCGCCAGCCGGCTGGAGGCGCCGACCCGCAATCCGCCGGTGATCAGCTTCAGCAGCGCCAGTCGCGTGGAAGCGTCGGCACAATCGAGCCATTCGGCGACCAACCCCGGCAATGCCGTCTTCGGCGCCGTCTCAAGCGTCTCGACCACCTCGGTCAGGCTCGGCGGTGCGGCCTGCGTGGCGGCTGCCGGCCAGATCAGCGCCACCGTCTCGGCCAGGTCGCCGACATAGTCGTACGACCAGTCGAACAGCACCGGATCGGTGCGCGCCGCCGCGAGTTCCCGGATCAGGCCCGGCTTGGCGGCGGTGAATGACAACTCGCCGGTGATCGCCGCCAGGCCGATGCCGCGGTCCGGATCGGGCTGCGTGGAAAAATACCGCCGCAGCAGCGCAATCTTGGCGTTGCGGGAGGGGGTGAAGACCAGACGCTCCAGAAGGTCGGCAAACGCGATCATGCCGCCGCATGTTGGACCGATGACTGGGAAACGCCAGTCTTGGCTGCATGACGATGGCCCGGTGGCGACGCGATGAACCAAGCGCATTGCGGTGAACGGGCGAGGCTGTTAAACGAGCCCTCCCCACGGTCGGAGCGTAGCGCAGCCTGGTAGCGCATCAGTCTGGGGGACTGGGGGTCGTGGGTTCGAATCCCGCCGCTCCGACCAATTGCAAGCTCCGCGCCCGGCGCGTCCCTGGGGCACCGTCGGCAGACGCCGCGCCCACGGCCCCCTAGCTCCTTGACATCATGACCTATTTGGCATTGTTGCGGGCGATGACCGCGCTCGGACACTGGTGATGGCGACCCTCTGCCTGACAGACCTGAGCGAAGATTCGACTGAAAATGCTCTCCGTCGGTACACGCGTGCGCCCAACTGGCGCCGGACCATCCATGACGCCCTCATCGCGGCGCGCGAGGTCGTAACCGCCGGCCCGCCCGACCTCGCTCGCGCGTTGCGGGACGCTCCAACGGTCGGCCTCCGCATCGAGTCGGGCATCAGGCCCGACGTGACCGCGACGCAGGTTGCACTCTATGTGCATTACTCCGCCACCGGACGTGTTTCGGAGATGGTGCGCTGCCACCTTGCACTGTTGAACGAACTCGGGTTCAGCATCGTGTTCATCTCGATGGCGGATGGCATCCCCGACGCGGACTGGCAGGCCGTCCGGCGTCTGGCGGCGCTGGCGGTGCAGCGCCCGAACTTCGGTCTCGACTTCGGTGCGTGGCAGGATCTGATGCCGGAGAT